>JBGAVL010000216.1:0-11013 GCA_044228145.1 Obscuribacteraceae bacterium (SeqCode) | reverse complement strand
TGAGGCACTTTGTTGTTGTCGGTCCAGTAACTGTGATTCTTATCGCCGGCCTCAGCCAACAGCCGCCAATTTCCTTACTTTTGAGAATTCGCCCTGTTCGTACAAGCGAACCAAGAATGCAGCCCGCTGATTCTCTTCGATCACCTTCAAAAGAGCGCGTGTTTCGTCCTGCCTCATTGCCTGTCTCATCTGGAGGACTCTCTCGAAAAAGCGGAGGGATTTGCTGCTTTCCATCTATAGAACCTCTTGGGTTAAAAACGAGGGCGCGGCTGTCAGTGATTAAATATAGACCGGGATATATAACGAATTCATGACACTCTTGTGGCGCATCCGGGACGAGAAGCTTAAGTCTCGGTTTTTGACAGGTGAATTAGGGCTCTTGCAAATACAAAATACAAAAGCCCCAATCAGGGGCTTTTGTGTGAATTTCACCGTGGGATTCCTTTTTGTCCGCGAATTCTTAGCCTCAGCGTCTCGGCTCAGGAGTCTTCGCCATGTCGAACAGGCGCAAAAGCTGGCGAGCGCTCTGTTGTTGATTCCATCTCTTAATAAGCTCATGGGTACTTACGTGTTTTTTGCGTTCTTTCAATTGTGTTAGGCGCGAAATCTGGTCTGTGTGAGAGCGATTGAGCATTTTGATGTCCTCAATTTAGTCGTGGCACGGGCGGAGCCTGACGCTACTGAATGTAGAGGCAAAAAGTGATAAGGGCGTGATGATCGGCTGAAATGTCAGGACTTTTTATTAAATTCAGCCCGAGCCCCGAAATTTTTAGCCGACGGCTGCCAGTTGTTGAACTTCAGAAATACGCCCCTGGTCGAACATCCTAACCAAAACGGCAGCGCGCTGATTGTCGGCGATGAGCTTGAGCTGTTCGCGTACCTGGTTTTGTCTTTGTTCTTCTCTGCTTTTGAAAAGTTTGGCGAAGGAATTGTGGGTGGTGCTTTCCATCGATAAGAACCTCTTGGGTTAGAAGCGGAGCGGGAGAGAAGGTGCCTGGTGAAATTTAAGGGGCTGGATTGGACATCGGCTGGACAACTTAATAAAACCATGTGCTTCTAAAAAACTTTTGAAAACTCTGGATTGTCAGCCTGTCTGGTGCTTGGTGGTGTCGCCTGATGTAAAACAGTCTAGGCGGCCGACATGACTAATTCAGGACTGGAATCGGGCTAATTTGGGTCAAACAATTAATTGCATTTGCGGGTAAAGAAATGAAGCGTGCCCTGCCTGCTCACAGCTGATAAAGATCTATATAGAAGTAATGGCAAAAATCTGTGTGATTGAAGACAACCCGGACCTGGCCAATATGGTCAGGACTTTTCTCCTTTTCGAGCATCACACGGTGGAGACGATCGCTCATGGCGGGGAAGCCAGGGATCATCTAAAGACATTCGAGTACGACCTGATCATTCTCGACTGGGAATTGCCGGAGGTCTCTGGCATCGAGATTCTTAAGCAGTATCGCGAGAAAGGCGGGCAATCTCCGGTTTTGATGCTCACCGGCAAGGACGATGTGTCGGACAAAGAAGCGGGGCTGGATGGCGGCGCCGATGACTATTTGACCAAACCCTTCCATATGAAGGAATTGGGGGCGAGGGTGCGTTCTTTGCTCAGGCGGCCGGCTGCTGTCAGAGAAACTGTCCTTACCGCCAAAAACATCACTATGGATCCGACAAAGTACAGAGTGCATAAAGATGGAGAAGTGATAACGCTTGTGCCGAAAGAATTTCAATTGCTGGAATTCCTTATGCGGCACCCGAATCAGGTTTTTACTCCTGAGGCATTGTTGAATCGTGTATGGCCTTCGGAGTCTGATTCTACCGCCGAAGCGCTCCGGACAACGATGAAGCGACTGCGCAAGAAGGTTGATGCGGATGGGGCGATTTTGAAAACAGTGCACGGCGTCGGCTACATTTTAGAACTTGAGTAGTAAGAGAGGACTGACCGGATTAAAGCTGAGCCACCAGGGGTGGTTGCTTATGCTCGGCTTTGTGATTGTGGAAGTCGGACTCGTTGGCGCGGAAGGCTATCTTGTGCTGCAGGCGGAAAGGGACGCCAAACGTGCAGAGCACGTCAAGGAAATCATCGGCAAGACCAATCATCTGGTGCAGGTGGTTTACGAGACCGGCACCGCGGTCATGGAATATGCAAAATCGAAGGATGAGTCAAATTCGGCACGCTATCTGAAAAACCGCAATGAGACTTTCGAGATCATCGATTGGCTCAAAGATGCATTGAAAGATGATACCGAGAATTTGCCCACGCTCAAACGCGTTGAAGAAAATCTGCGTGTCGGCATGGAGACTATGGACAGGATCAAACATGCTGTGGATACGCAACCTTTGATCGTTGCCGTTCGTTATGGCTTTCGCGAGAAGAACAAACTGCAGCCTACATTTGATGCGCTTGTGCAAGACTTGCTCAAGTTGGTGAAAGCGCAGCGAAAAATTGAAGAAGAAAGTCCGAACGCGCAGAGAAGTCAAAGAGAGTTGCAGAAGACTGCTCTGATTATTGGTCTGGTAGCAAATGTGGTGCTGGCCTTTGCCGGTGCCGGATGGTTTACGCAAAGACTGACAGGGCGATTGAACGTGCTTGTCGAAAACGCGCGCCGCATGAAGTCTGGAGATGAGCTGAATAGGCCATTGTCGGGCAGTGATGAAATTGCTGCCCTTGATTCGGCGTTTCACGAGATGGCATTTACCCTCAGATTGAAAGAACAGCTTCTCAAGGAAAGTGAAGAGAGAGTTCGCACAATCATTGAAAAGATTCCAGTCGGACTGCTTGTTTTTACTGAAAAAGGTGCCATCGAATATGTCAATCCCACCCTCGAGTCTATGTTTGCACGGAGTGCTGAAGCCCTTATAGGATGCCAGCTTGCATCGCTGATTGTGCGATCTGAAACAGTCGGTGATGATGAGTTTGCCGCTCAACTGAAAGAAAAGGCGCTCGATCGGATTTTTGAGATTACTTGTTTGAAAAGTAATGGAGAACGTTTTCCTGTCGAATTTTCCATGACCGATTTTGAAACTCAAGAGGGCATGCGGCGGCTGGGCATTCTCCTTGATGTGTCGGAAAGGCAGGAAGTGCAGCGTATGAGACAAGCATTCGTTTCAATGGTCAGTCATGAATTGCGCACGCCACTGACTGCGGTGTCAGGCTATCTTGCCTTGCTTGAAATGGGAGCTTTCGGCGACCTGCCCAAGGAAGTTGTCGAGCAAGCCGGCCGGGCCGAAGCGAACGTTTCCAGGTTGATGAAGTTGATATCCGACTTGCTCGATCTCGAGAAAATGGACTCCGGAACGCTAAATGTTTCGAAAGCTAAATGCGAATTGGGAGAAATTTTACGGGCGGTCGATGAGGCTTCTCGCACTTTTGCCGACAGCAAGGGTGTGAAGCTTGAAATCGAGCCGGTCAATGGCAGAGAAAAGGCAGAACTGTATGCCGATGCGGACAGGTTGGTGCAGGTGCTTGTGAACTTGATATCCAATGCTGTGAAATTCTCTCCGCCTGAGGGCACGGTGAAAGTAACGCACAAACTTGATGATGAAACTCTTGAGATGCGCGTCAGCGACCAGGGGCGCGGCGTGCCAGCCAAGTATAAAGAGTTGATTTTCGAGCGTTTTCAGCAAGTGGAAGTTTCAGACGCCAAGCAAAAAGGCGGAACAGGGTTGGGACTGGCTATATGCAAAACAATCGTCGAGATGCACGAGGGTGCAATTGCCGTGGACAGTGAGGAAGGCAAAGGCAGTACTTTCTGGTTCCGCATCAAACGAAATTGAAAGCGACTTACTTCCTTTTTTCAGAGTTTCACAGGTACAGCGAAATTCTTGTGTTTTTCGCTGCATGTGGATCTTTGGAAACGCTCACAGGCTGGCACCGCTACTTTTTGCGCTTGAACCTTGAAAAGTGGAACTTGCGTAAAACGTCACGGGTGCCCATCGATTCACTCGCAGGTACAGCGAAATTCTCGAGAATATCGCTGTGGGTGCAAACGCAAAAAAATAACCATGGTCGACTGCTTTCAAAAATTTGCGAAACTCAACTCTAGAAACGCAGACGGGAATCTTAAAATCATCTGCAAAGTGTTCTTGAATTAGCGAAGAACAATGCAGTCAACCATGGCCACGCCGGACGAGATCATGTTGAGTTGCTCGGCTGCGCCGCGCGATAAATCGATGATTCGATCGCCGACAAAGGGTCCTCGATCGTTAACTGAAACGACGCAGGAATTGCCGGTTCTGCGATTGGTTACCAAGAGTTTGGTTCCAAAGGGTAAGCTTCTGTGGGCTGCAGTCAGACCGAATTGGTCAAAACGGCTGCCGTCGGCGGCTCTTCTGCCATGGAATCTGCCGCCGTACCAGGAGGCAGCGCCACTAAAAATGGCTTTTCCGGCCGCTTTCAATTGAGAAAGGTCTGGCTGCTCATTAGCGACTCTTGGATATCCGCTCGGCAGTTGGGTAGCACCCAGGGCCTCCCGGATGGCATTGACGAGCTTCAGGCTGGCTTCCATTGGATTGCCGGAGGCAGCTTTTTGTCCGTCGACGCTTTCTGGGATTTCGAACTTAATGGCAACCGACCCATCGACTTTAATTACGGCGTAGTCTCCATCCTTTGCAGGCAGGATTTTTTCCGGGTCGATTTTGTCGTTTTCAAAAATACCTTCAAGCTGATCTGCGATGTCTTCAGCTTTGTCGGAGGCATCGCCGCGGGTGGTTGTGCCGCGATACATAAGGAGGTCTTTGCCGTTTACCGAAACAGCAGCGCATTCTTGATCGCTTTCTTCCCACACGTTGGCGTTAACTTCCGGAGCAATTTCGGCAGCCAGGCAGGAAGACGCATTCGCTGCGCCAATTCCGAGGGCAGCAATCGCACTTAAAAGCAAAATTTTTGACTTCGAATTCAAACTCATACCTTACTTCTTACTGTTTCCGACCAAGGGACAAATGTTTTTTCTCTTGATCCTTTAAGCGGAGCGCTCGGCGTTCCTAACTTTAGAAGGTCGGGGGTTCGGGCATTACGAGGCACGCGACAAGGTAGCAAAAACGCGATGACCGAGTCAAAGAACTATTGACAACCAGCGCATCTTTCAGCGGGCGCGAAAAAAAACGCTTTCTTGGAAAGAGTTAAAACGCAAGGGGTTGACAGTTCGATCGATGTACAATCCGCAGTCTTCAAGATATATACAGGCTCCGCCGGTGGTGCTTGTGTAGATTAGCGCGAGATCATATTGGTCGACTCGGTTGGTTGTCAGTCACTCCGTGTAACGTAGTGTAAAACTTCTCTCTTAAGCCCCCCTAATTTTTGGGGGTTATCCGTTATCAGCGTCCTCTCGATCTCTGGAAAAGTGCATATTCAGAAGGATTCGAGTAGATCTAAAGCGGCTATATGGTGGCTCGATTCTGTTAACGAAGCGCAAGATTTGCTTGCAGAAATTCACATGCAAAGGTGCAAAAACTGAATGTATTTATCGCTATTTACATGCGTGAACACGCGGTAAATTGGTGTAATTGCGCATGGCAATGCGCCTCGTCAGGTAATTGCGCTTATGCAGCGCTAGCTGACGGCTGCAGAAAGTAGATCGGCATCCATGTCGAAATTGGCGAATACATGCTGCACGTCATCGTGGTTGTCGATTACATCCAGCAGTTTCATCAGATTCTTTGCGATGTCTGCATCAGCCACATCGACAGTGTTAATAGGATTCATCGTCACTTCTGCCGACAGCACCTTGAAGTGCTCTGCCAGGGCGGCTTTGACATCGTCCACTTTGACGGGGTCGCAGATCACTACGGCTGAGGTTTCATCACTGCTGTCGACATCTTCGGCGCCGGCGTCGAGGGCTTTGCCGATCAGATCGTCTTCGTTGAATTTCCCTTCCTTATCTATAAGGACTTCGCCGCGTTCTTTGAACATCCAACCGACACAACCGGTTTCACCCATGTTGCCGCCGTATTTGGAGAAATAGCTGCGTATGTCGCCGGCCGTGCGGTTGCGGTTGTCGGTCGCACACCTGACCATGATGGCGACGCCGCCGGGTCCATAGCCTTCATAGGTAAGCTCTTCGACGTTGCTGTCATCGCCCCCGCCCGCGCCTTTCTCCACCGCGCGAGCGATATTGTCGTTGGGCACGCCTTCTGCTTTTGCCCTTTCAATCGCCTTTCTCAGGCGCAAATTCGCTGCCGGATCGCCGCCGCCAAGCTTGGCTGCGACAATGATTTCGCGCGACATCTTCGCGTACATTACTCCGCGTTTTGCGTCGACGACGGCTTTCTGTCTCTTGATTGTTGCCCACTTGGAATGACCGGACACAAAATTTACTCCCGAAACTCACAATTACCAACACAGGTACGACTGATGGCGGTCCCGCGGGACGCGAAATCTCAGACGCAAAATCTATTTTACGGCGTAAACACCGGCACTCCCAGTGAGATTTGCAGTTGTGAAGTGAGTGATGCCAATTTGACCGCCAAAAACATCCTTATATAAGGAACGTGTTGGCAATTTTGTAGAGTTGGAACGCGCAGCGCTCCGCATAAATAATTCTTGCGCTTAGAAACCTGGATGACACGGCGCTCGCAAGGCGATAACATTCTCACACCGACTGTCTCTTTAGTACCTTGGAAGGGCGATATGAATCAGAATCGATCTAAGTTCGGCGCATTTCGAGTCGCCTTACTTTTGGCGGGCAGCTTGAGCATAGTGTTAGGTGCCAGTCTAACGACTGAAATTCCTGCCCATGCAAAACGCACAGTTTTGCGCGGAGGAGTGTTTGTCTACACGGGCGATCCGCGCACGGACGACATGCTCAATCATCGCAAGTATGCAGATGTGGAAGAACGCTGTCTCGATCAATTGCGCCGCAATCCCGGCAGCGTGCCGGCAATGATCGGTGCCGGCTGGGCGCAAGGCAAATTGTTCAAGCTCGATGCAGCCAATGCCAATTTCGACAAAGCTCTCGCAAAGAATCCTTCCAATCCGATGGCTCACGCCGGCAAGGCTATGGTGTTGTTCAACCGCCTGCAGTCATCGTCACAAACAATCATCAAGGCCAAAGACGCGCTTTTGAAACAAGCAGAAGCGGAAGCCAGACAGAGCATCAACTATGACTCGCGCTTCCCGGAAGCTCACTGGACTCTCGGCATGATCCTGCGTGAGCAGGGTCGATACGACGAAGCGATCAAAGCATTCCGCGATGCCACCAGCATGGACAGCAATTACTCCGATGGCTATTCGGGATTGGCGCAGGCACAACTGGACAAGAACGATATCGCCGGAGCTATCCAATCAGCCAAAGAGGCAATTGCAATCAATACCGGCAATTCGACTGCCCACTACGCATTGGGTGAAGCATACAGGCGCCAGGGTTTGCTGGATGAAGCGCTCAAAGAGTTGAACACCGCTCTCTATCAGTATCGCAACAGTGCGCCCGTCCACCTCTCTACCGGTAAGACGTTGGCCGCACAGGGCAACACAGTTGGCGCAGTTAAAGAATTCCAGGAATCAATCCGCATCAAAGCCGAAAATCCGGATGCATATCTCGGCATTGCCGACATCCGTGAAGCCCGTGGCGACATCGAGCATTCGATTGCCGAATTGCGCTCCGGTCTTGAGATGATGCCGAATAACGCCGCTTTGCGCGAGCGCGTTGCCGACCAGCTTTTGCGTGTGGAAAAACTTGACGATGCCATCAAGGAATACACCACCGTAATGAACGAAAATCCCAACAATGCCATTGCCGCCAAGGGTTTGACCCGGGCTTATTATCTGAAGGCGAACAAAGAAGCGACCGGTGCATTTTTCGTAAGCAACGAGTACGAGTCTGCCAAACGCATGCTCGATCAAGCCGTACGCCTCAATCCAAATGACATGGAATTGCGTCTGGCCCAGGCGAAATTGCGCTCTTTGTCGGGTGAAACAGTTGATCTAAGTACGATTGGCGCGCCGACCAATGATGGTGAGCGCATTGCCTATGCAGAAGCGCTCTTGGCTCAAAACAAGTTCAAAGAAGCCGATGAGCAAATGAATAGAGTCGTAAGCAACGCTGCAGACGCCAAGCAAACCTTTGCAGTAGCCGATCTGGCTTTGATGATCAAAGACCTCCCCAATGCAGAAGCCGCCTACAGGAAAGCTGCCGCGTTTCCGGGCGGTGCGGAAAGAGCCAAACGCGGCATGGATTTGATCGCCAAACAGAAAGAGGTGGCCAGGCAAGATCTGACACTGGCAGACGACCTGGCCAAACGGCAGCAAGTGAAGAGCGCCATCGATAAGTATCGATCTGCCTGCTATCAAAATCCGAAAGTCTCGGATGCGCGCCTTGGCTATGCCATTTGCCTGGAGAAAGACAGACCGGAAACCCCCGATGAATTGCGCCTTTCAGCTACACAATTCAAGGCTTATATGGCCCTCGAGCCGTCTTTGCCTGAAAAGGAAGTGGCAAAACTCAACAGGAAAATAGCAAACCTGGAAGAGAAGGCTTATAAGCTCGAGCAAAAATCAGGCGATACTCGCCGCGGCACCAGGCGCCGGTATTAGAATCGGCGGGAAGCGCCGGCATTAGAATCGGCGGGAAGCGCCGGTATTAGAATCGGCGGGAAGCGCCGGCATTAGAATCGGCGGGAACCGCCGGCATTAATAGAAGAAGTATTGAAAATTGGAATGCTTATTGGAATTGTGAGGAGATATGCAAAATAGAAAGTTGTTCGCACTGTGTCTGGCTCTGGCAGGAACCATTTCACTGTCTTTGTCGATCGAGCCCGGGCTGGCAAAAGAGAAAAAGCTGCTCAAGATCAAGATCGAGCGCGAAGTGGTCATGGCAGACGAGTTGATGCTCGGCGGAAAATTCAGTGATGCAGCCGATCTCTATCACGCGGTTCAGGCGAAAAATCCGAAAAGTGTGCCTGCAACGGTTGGATATGGTATGGCTCTGGCGAAACAGTTCAAGTTGGATGCAGCCGACGCACAGTTCACCAACGCCTTGACCATGGATCCGCACAATGCCATGGCTCACGCGGGCAAAGCCATGGTGATATTCAATCGTCTCTCGTCTTCGTCGCAGACAGTGATCAAGAACAAAGACGCAATGCTCAAGCAGGCCGAAGCGGAAGTCAGACAGGGACTGAGTATCGACCCGGGCATGCCGGAAGCTCACTATTCGCTGGGCATGATTTTGAAGGAACAGGGACGTCTTGATGAATCGATCAACGAATTCAGAGAAGCCACGCGCATGGATCCGAAATATTCGGAAGCTTATTCTGGACTGGGTATTGCTCAGCTGCAGAAGGATGACATAACCGGAGCCATTCAGTCATTCAAAGAAGCAATCGCCAATAATACCGGCAACTCCACTGCGCACTATGGCTTGGGTGAAGCATATCGGCGTCAGGGCCTGTTGGATGAAGCGCTCAAGGAATTGAACACATCCTTGTATCAGTACCGCAACAGCGCACCGGTGCACCTGTCGATGGCCAAAGTCTACGCCGCTCAGGGCAACAGTGTTGCCGGTGTTCAGCAGTATCAAGAGTGCATCCGCATCAAGCCTGAAAATCCGGAAGCCTATTTGGGCATTGCCGACATCCGCGAAACTCGCGGTGATATCGAGCATTCGATTGCCGAGTTGCGCTCCGGGCTCGAGATGATGCCCAATAACATGGACTTGAGACTGCGCGTTGCCGATCAAAGTCTAAAACTGGAAAAACTCGATGACGCAATCAAAGAATATCGCACCATCATGGACGCCAATCCGCAAAACGCGATGGCAGCCAAAGGCATCACCCGCGCTTATTACCTGAAGGCCAACAAAGAAGCGACCGGCGCATTCTTCGTCAGCAACGAGTACGAGTCTGCCAAACGCATGCTCGAGCAAGCTGTTCGCCTTAATCCAAACGACATGGAATTGCGTCTGGCGGAAGCCAAATTGCGGTCTTTGTCCGGCGAGGCTGTTGATCTGAAGGCTATCGGCACGCCGACCAACAATGGAGAGCGCATTGCCTATGCAGAAGCACTTCTGGCGCAAAACAAATACAAAGAGTCCGATGAACAGATGAACATGGTCATCTCCTCATCGACCGACGCCAAGCAAACTTTTGCAGTTGCCGACCTGGCTTTGATGATCAAAGACATTCCCAATGCCGAAGCCGCCTACAAAAAAGCGGCAGCATTCCCGGGCTCTGAAGAGAGAGCCAAGCGCGGCATGGACCTGGTCCTCAAGGCAAAGGATCAAGCCAGACAAGATCTGACTCTGGCTGATGATCTTGCTCGCAAGAAACAGCTCAATTCAGCAATCGACAAATACAAAATCGCCATTTATGAAAATCCAAAAGTGGCAGATACCCACCTGGGCTACGCAATTTGTCTGGAGCAACTGAAGCCTCCAATTCCGGAAGATCTCAGACAAGCCTCCACGCAATTCAAGGCATATATAGCCCTGGATCCATCTATTCCGCCTAAGGAATTGGAAAAGCTCAACAAGAAAATTGCCTCGCTCGAAGAAAGAGCCTACAAGCTCGAAATGAAGGGCAAAGACACCAGAAGCGGAACGAAGAGAAGGTTCTAATCGCTTCTTGTAGGGGCGACGCCATGCGTCGCCCGGCCACGATGGGAACTTCAATCCACTGATAGCGAGCTGCGAAGTTCGATATGTATGCGCGTTTTCGCTCAGTACCTGCGTCTTTTCCAATCTGTATTGCCGAAGCATATGCATTGATCTTCCGCTCAGATAGAGGAATTTCGAACCGGGCGACGCATGGCGTCGCCCCTACAGAGGCTTTATAATTGCGTCGTGACTGATTGGAAAGACAAAAGAGTAACCATACTGGGTCTGGGCAAAAGCGGTGTTGCCGCAGCGCAGTACCTTGCTGCCAGGGGCGCTAAAGTCTTTGTTTCCGAATCGGCGCCTGCTGATGATGATAGACAGGCACAGGCAGCCGAAGTAGAACGGCTTGGATGTAAAGTTGAATTGGGCGGACACAGTGATGATGCGGTCGCCTTCGGCTCCTTCGTTCTGACGTCTCCTGGAA
>JBGAVL010000215.1:0-11109 GCA_044228145.1 Obscuribacteraceae bacterium (SeqCode) | reverse complement strand
ATGCTGGAAGCCGGTGAAGACCCGATGTATGTAGCCCGGCGTGTGGTTCGCTTCGCTTCAGAGGATGTCGGATTGGCCGCTCCCCAGGGTCTCACACAGGCGGTGGCGGCTATGCAGGCGGTACAACTAATTGGCATGCCGGAAGCCAGCGTCGCGCTTGCCCAGGCTGTTGTCTATCTGGCGGTTGCCCCCAAGTCGAATGCTGTCTATCGTGCATACGGCGACACCAAAGCCGACGTGATGAATCACGAGCAGTATCCTGTTCCCTTACATTTGCGCAATGCTCCGACCAAGCTGATGAAAGACATCGGCTATTCGAAAGGCTATCAATACGCTCACGATTTCGAGCAAGGCAAGGCGGCAGAAATGTCCTGCATGCCGGATCAATTGAAGGGGCGTAAGTATTACAGCCCGACTGTGCGGGGATTCGAAGGGAAGTTGAAGAAAGCGCTGGACGCCCGGTAGTTTAGTTATGCTTCCTCTCTTTCATCTCCTTCTCCAGAACCTTTGATTTTGGCGATTCTGTAGTCTGCCCAAACTTTTATGTCTTCCTTGCTAATGCTCTCTTTCGGGGGTATCGTTTCACCTCGTTCTATGGCGGCCCGCTTGCTTATCCTGTCGAACCTCTCTTCGACCATGTCCAGCGCCTTGCGCTCTTCATCCGTCATAGAAGGATTTTTCTCTTTGTACTGCTTTATCTCTTCCTTTGTTATCGCTCCATCCTGATTCGAGTCAACCTTGTCGAAGACTCCGCCTTCTTTCAGCATCTCTTCTCTGACTGTATTTACGTTTCGGAGCTTTCTTTCTTTTGTCAGAGAGTCAACACTTTCTTTCGGAATTGTTAGTGCATCTCCCGACTTGATTAGATCGATATCTTCGATTTGCGGATTTGCTTTTTTTATGCGCTCGACTTCTTCTGCAATTTCCGCGTTAGTCGGTTTGTCTCCCTTTCTCTCACGGACGATGTCTTTGGCTATGTTCCAGACGCATTCTCCAGGTCGAATCTTATGAGTAGCGGTGCCATCCTGCTCATTAATCACAAATTCGCGATTGTTTCCTTCCTGGCCCCATATCTCAACGATGGTACCGTCTGGCTTCACCTCGCGCCTGACGCCATTCTTTCGAACGAACTGGAGGTCTCCTTCCCTGTCTTTATCGACCAACTCAAAGCCTTCCAGCTCTGCGACGTCGTTTTTTCCGTCGTTTAATCTCGAATTGAATCCACTAATTAACTTAGAATTCGTGCGCAGATCTTTTAACTCCTCGAAGATCTTGCCGAGATGATCTTTGGTTCCGCCAGGGCTAAAGGCAGACTCAAATCGGTCTGCCACACTTTGACCGGCTTCTAGACTCATGGCTCTTACTCCAAAAAACGTGCTCAGCTTTTGATCGAGACCGACCGAATGGCTGAAGACAATGGTGTGGGGGACGCTTTTAAGAATATGGAGGGCGCCTGAAATTTATTCGAAAATGGAGATAGTGGCATGCTTGCCACAGAAAGGGCGGCTACTTTGCGCAGCCGCCCTTTCAATTGCCAAGCCAACTTATTGTTTCGCGGGATACCTTTGTATTTGCTGCTTAGAGATTCCTTGACTCCGAGAGTTTCCGTGTTTCCGGGCTACCTGACCTTGTTGCTGAACAGATCAACAATCGGGCTATACCAGCGACGCGATTTGAGCGCATCGAGGTCAGCCTTGGTTTCTCCCAGCATCCTTGCCAGTCGTGCGTTTTCAGTCTCATTGACCGATGCGATGTCTTCCAGGTAATCGCGCTCTACTTTCAGTTTCGCCAGCGCGGACATCAAGTATTTGCGTTCGGTCACCGCTGCATCGCGCTCGCACTCTTTGCCTTTAAGTTCTCTCAGTTCACGCTCCATGGCTGGAACGCGGCTGAGCTGCCAATATTGATTGACTACAATTTGTTTGACTTGAGCATTTTCCTCAAGTACTTCTTGCAGTTTTTGTAGTAAGGCAATCACGCGACGTTGTAAATAGGCATTCTCTTCATTGGCTTTCGCGAGAATCTGCTGTTCACGGTATTTCTGGACCATTTCCAGAACCTGACGGCGAATGCGCTTTTCTTTGGCGAGTTTGACGCGATTGTCTTCTCCCTCTGCCACCACCTCTGATGCCCACTTGAATATATGGTCAAGACCCTCAAGTGCGACGGCGTCCTCATGTGCATCTGGAGCTGCAGGGTTGAATTGTTGTACTGCGTTGGATTGCTGAATGGTCACGTGCTCCCCCCTTTCTCGTTCATATAATACCGATAAAAGATCCGTTTGTACAAAAATATTTTTGCCACCAGAGTTAGGGCTGCCACCGCATGTGAAACTAGAGCCATATCTGGTGGCTGATACCATATACGGAGAGAGCAGATCTTGACTTCTGCGTTGCTGATCATCCGAACGTTGGTCGGTTTTTGCACGCGGAAGAAAACGACTTCTAATTTTCGACCGCGTGATGTTCTTCTGACACAAATTCCAAAAGCCTTGCAAATCTGTCCAGCAATTGCAAAATCGCCGCCACTTGGGCTGGAGATCTACTTATGTCTCTCGACTCGACAATCAGCGCACTGACTTTGTTTCCACGGACTTCGAGTTTTGATGCACCGGAGCTGTTAAATAGATCGATCAGGCTTTGCACAGTCTCTGGTTGTTCAAAAACAAAGGCTGCTTTTTCTTTTTGTTTTGACTCCAGGCGCAGCCCGCTCGAGGCGAGCAAAGCAATCGAGATGTGATCGTCGGTGTTGCCCGGTGCTCCCGTTGAGACCACTGTAAAGTCGATCCCGCAATCGCACTCGACACTTACCAGCAATTCTTCCGATTCCACATCAGGAGTTTTAGAGAAACCGTTTCTAATATGATCGAGAGAGCTTTTCTCTTTCTTATATCTAACGGAGGTTGGCCTGTCATTGATCTCTCCTGCCACCACAAGGGTGTTCGGATTGTCCGAAGCCAATAATTCCATATCAAGTTCGTCGGCAAGTTTGGTTGCTTTCAACTTGCGCAGCCGCACGGAGGTCTGAAGTGACACCACGCAGAGAAATGCGACGAGAGTCACGCCGCCGAAGAAAATGATGTAGTGAATCAAGTCGCCCAAGTTTTTTCCCAGACCCCTATAGCGACATGCCTGACAGTATGCGGCCTGGCGGAAGGCGTCAAGCTGGCTTTTCTTATTTCTTCGAATATCCGCCACCTGTGGGCTTTTGAGATTCCTGGGGGGACCCAAAATCAGATTTTGTAAGCTTGTTAGATTTTCTGGATCTAAACTAACAAGTCTTCAAAACCCTTGCTGGGGCTTGGTTCTGGGCGTTTGTTAGGGCTTGTCGAGAAAATCTAACAAGCTGCCAAATTTTCAAAATTGGGCGCCTGTCGGTCGAAGACCTCTTGAAAACCGCTTTTTATTCCTTTATATGAGGCGCCGCCAAAAGAATTTTGCTCAAAAAGCGCTGTGAGTGGGAGAAACCGCAACTCTGTGCGTAAGACCACCAACGACAGACAGGGGCGGATTTTCGTACATTAAGCGTAAGTTTGAGTAGCCAGGGGCAGTGTGACCCGTCACGCGGCAGTCCTGAAAACCCAGACCCAGTCCCAAAAGACAGACCGAGCAAGTGCTCAAAAGACCAATGAAAACAGCGAAAATCACAAGCAATGCGACAGTGAAGAAGGCAATCAAGAGCCTCAAAGCCGCTGCTTGTGCCGTAGTTGTCGCCGGCGGTCTGGCTACTGCAGCTCAAGCTCAAATTGATACCCTTCGCAATCCGCTTATCCCGGGTGCTATGTATTCTTCGCCGTACTCCTGCCCACCAGAAGGCTGCCCGCCACCCATAGGGTCTGGCAATGCACCACCTCCGGTGACGCCAGGGCACTACGGAGCTCCCGAATCCATGCCGTGGGTGAGATACATACCTGCTACGCAAATCGATCAGCCTAATTCTTATGTAGGACTTCCGTCCTCAGATACATTGGCTTCGCCGTACACTCTGGGCTCGCAATTGCAAGTCCCGCATCCGCCATCTACTCCTGGCGGAGACTATGGTCCTATTCCAGGACCGGCAAACTTTACTCCACCACCGGCTGCGCTGGTCAATATCTGCCCTGAAGGCGGAATGCCCGGCGATCAAGCTCCCATACAAAGATGGGGTGGACAGACCACCCGAGATTTAGGAATTTACAGAACCCATGGTGCTCAAACCACCGACTTCGGTGAAAAACTGAGCCAAAAGCCCGATCTACAAGCGATGCCTCAATTTTCGCAAGACGGACCGCGTCCGACAGGACAAGGTTCGATGGGCGGTGGTTCTACACGCGCGTCTGTACACGGCGCCCAAGCCGCAAGTGACCTATACGGCAATCGCACTCTATTTAAAGGTCAAACCCGTTCACGCCTAACTATCGCTCCTTATTGATCAAAAAGGCTTTCAGGAGGCCACACGCCATGCTTAATTCGAGGACATTCAAAGCAGTAATCGCAGCAGCCGCGCTGTGCTCACTGAATTTGCCTGTGTTTGCACAGGGAACGACCACACTACGCACGCCACTGATACCGGGAGCGATTCCATCGCCACCCTTTGTGTGCCCGCCTGAAGGACAGCCGCCGGCAATCGGCGACGGCGCCACGCCAGCGCCAGTCACACCGGGTCACCTGGGCAATCCGGAATTGCTTCCCTGGGTGCCGGCAATTCCAGCCAACCAAATCGACCAGGGTTCATCCGGCGTGCCACTGCCTTTCGGACCTCCCGTCGAAATGCCTCCTGGCGTACTTGGACCAGCCTTAACTCCTTTTATACCGAAAGCGCCATCCACTCCCGGATTCGATCCTGGATCGATGACCGCGCCGGCTGGATTCATCAATCCTGCCGACCAATTGAATATCATCCCGACCGGCGGCTTGCCTGGAACCGGTGGTTACAACACCACTATCAATAAGATACGCCGCGGCGGACAAGAATCTCACCAATGGGGCGTTCGTCAAAACCAATCTATATTGGGCGGCGGCGGACCGACGCAAGACATCATTACTGAGTTTGGCTCTCTGGCCGGCTGGGGTATGCCGTACGGCGTACCGACAGGCAACGGCTACAACAAGGGACCGGCTGGAACCAATGACGATCTACGCCACAGCGCTATCGAACTGGGCGGCGGTCAACGCTTCAAAGTCGGCGATTGCAAGATCCCTACCGGATCCACAATTCTCGACTACGGCACCTCTGCCACCCGTATGAACGGAATCGGCGCATTGAATGCCTGGCAATCGACTGAATTCGGTCAAGGCTTCCGCCGTATACCGCTGTACAGCTCGAAAACTACTGATTTTGGCTTCCCGTACACGATCTTCGATCCAGCCAATATCAACTATCAGAAGACTGGTCAACACCAACTTCCGACTGCCATCGAGACAAATTTCTAGCCCAGGGCTAGAAAAAGGGGGGGATTTTCCCATGGATTTGGGAATCCCCCCGCTACCAAGTCTTCCCGGGATTGCCTAATATGGGCATCACAGGCAACCAATTGGTTTCCAAATTGCACAGTTTCCCATTCAAGACCAAGAAAAGAAAATGAAAACTCTGAACACCGCAAAACAAATCGCCAAGGATGCAGCTACCAAGCTTGCACTTTCCTTGACAGTTGTTACGGTTGTCGGACAACTTTCACTCTCACCAGTAATGGCTCAAGGTTTTGAATCCGGACTGGGCGCCGATCAAGAATCACTTCTGCCACCGGAAGTGGTGCCTCTGGATTCGCAAGCAGCTCAAAAGCTCTCGCAAGCCCAAGCGCAAAACAGACAGGTCAATTTCGAAGCGCAGCCTCAAGCAGCAATGACTGATGCCCGCTCCAACCGGCAAGAAGCCTTCAACACCCTGATGGGCCGCGAAGACCTCATGCAACAAGCCAACAACCAAATGTCCCAGCCTCAGTTCCAGCCTATGAACGGAGCACAAATGGACCAGTATGCACCTGGTCAGCTCCTTCCCCAAGCTCAACAACAAGCTGGTGCACAGTACAACCAACAACAACCGCCCATGGGTGTTTCTGCATGGCAGCAACCCGGGCAAAACGGACAAAATTCCTTCCCAGCTCAAACACAAACGATGTCGGGCAAAGTCAAAAGATCTCCTCTTAAAGGCATTGGTCGCTCCGGTTTGAGCCACAGTCTGACAGGTCTGGCAGCCTTCGGCGCCGGTGCCTTCACCATGTCCCGGATGAGAAGCCCAGCAATGCTTTACTCCGGCGGAATCATGGGACTCGGACTGGCCAATTACGGACTACGCAGCGGATTCAGGTTTTAACCCAAGGTGATTACGATGAACGTCAAATTTGCAATCCTATCTACAATCGCAATCATCGCCGCTTCCAGCACGGTTCAATCGGCTGAAGCACAAGGCGCGCGATTCAAATATGCGCCCAACGTATTCAAGATGGAAGAATCCAGACTTCCACCCGGATACGGACAGCCCGCTCCATCAAATCATTCTGTAACTCACGGCAGCATGCCCAAAGGAACCTCATTGCTCGGGTTCGATCCGAAAATGCTCGCCCCCAGACCACAGCAAATAGCTAGAGGCCCTCGCGTTGCGCCTATCGCGCAAACACAACTCTCGGGTATTCCGAGTTTCACAACCGCAGTGCCGATGCTCAATCCTTTTGCACCGGTCGCCAACAAGGGTCAATTCGGTCAACCTCTTGGTTCTTCGCCTGTAGTGGCATCTCTGCCTCCACAAGCAAGACCACAAGTTGCACAAGCTAAGCCGCTTGCTCCGGCTTCAGCAAACAGCAACGTACAAGGAATTCTCAAGCGACGTCCAACCAACAACAACTTGCGTGGACGCATGGTCCCACCAGCCCGCGCTCTTGCAGCTAAGCAAGGATCCCCGATCCAAAGCTACGGAAACAACAACTTCTATCAATCTGGACCGACAGCACCTACGGGTAGCAGCGTGACCACCAGTGCAACTGGAAGCGTATACGGTCGAGTCCTGTACAAATCAACAAAGCATTAATTCAGACGCCACGGTCAACACACATCTCAATCGAAAAACCTAATGGAGGGTAATTCAATGGCAACCACACTCAAAACACTGGCGAAGAAAGTAGTTTCTTCCCGCTCGTTCAAAGTTGCCTCTCGCGTGGGCTTCCTCCTGGCTCCCCAACTCGTCCTTATGGCTATTGGTGTATACGACCAAGCAGCTCATGCTCAGGGCTTGGTGGGCGCGCCGGTCGACCCCCGCTACGGGCAAAGCAATGAAGTCGGTCAATTGGCAGACTTCGGATATGACACAGCTCGCGACATTTCCCGCGTAGTTACCGCTCTGTCCACAGTTCCATCCTCGATGGCTGGAATGAAGATTGCCTTCGGACAAAGAGACGGCGGCGAATCGGCAATGAACGTAGCCAAAGGCTTGGGCATCGGATTCGGCGGACCGACAGCGGTTCACTTGATCGGTACCTTCGCTATCAACAACTTCGGCGGACTGGGCGGCGGTCTCTAAAAAGATCCAGTTCGAAAAGTCGAACAAACCAACCTAGTTTGAAAAACACAGAGAATTCGGCATTGCTCGCCGGACTTCTCCTCAAGGAAAACGAGCCGACAAAATCAAATAGTCGGAATCATCTGAAAGGTCTGAAGGGCCGGTATCGCCAAGATACCGGCCTTTTGTCCCGGATGGGAATTTCCCCAATGACAGGGTATTGCGTCAGTCATATTATTTGTCCATAGCTAGGAGGCCGCACCCACGCCCACCAGCCATGGTTCTAAATTCAAGAGAGACAACACCCCGTGAATAAAGGCACAAGACTTCCAAAACAAACAATACAGGCGCTAGTGGCGTTATTCTTGACGCTGGCGCCTATGTTCTTTGCTGGTGCTGCTCTTGCGCAAACCGAGCCGCCGCAAACCTTGTCCGACCAACTGCCGGTCGATCCGGGCGTCGGCAATCTTTCCTCCGGCGCTCAACAAACCCGCGAGACCGTTCCGGGATCCGCTTATGCTGATGCTCCCGGCGAAGTGCCTCTGGTTTATACGGCAGCTACAAACAACACCACAGGCGTCATCCAGAACGTCACCAATACTCTTCTGGGCACCGGCGAACTTGGCTACATCAACGATACCTACATGGGGATCAAGAGATTCTGGGGCGATGACATCATCGGCAACTTGTTCCAGAACATCGGTCAATTGATTGGTAAGTGGATATCAGAGTGGATCAACGGCTGGGTGGCCGACACGGTTCGCTTCCTGACCGCTTTCTTGCGCACCTTCGTGTTGAATCCTAATATTGCGGTCAACGGAATTCAGAACGGTCCCGGTGCCGGTCAACCTGACGACATCTCTCCTTATATAAGAGCCGCAGCCGACGTCATGTACGGCATCGCCGTAGACCTGCTTCTGCTTCTCTTTATTCTGGCTATCTGGAAATACTGGGCCGACGCCGCATGGCGCGGTGGCGCAGGACTGATGGGCTCTGTCGGTCGCTTGATCTTCACAGCCGCTCTGCTTCTTGCCTGGCCGACTATCTATGCCTTCATCATTCAAATCACGAATGAAATGATCCAGGCTATCTATTTCAATTCCGCAGACGACATCATGCGCCTCGATGCTGCTATGGCATCGGCTGTAAAAGGCGGTTTGATGGCCGGCGCCGGACTGCTCGCCCATGCTTTCGCTCCTGTCGTCGGCGGTGCCGCCGGCGGATTGGCGCTCGGCTTGGTTGGCGAAATCGTCGCCTTTGCCGGTCTGGTTATCTATTTGATCATCGGCGGCATTTTGATTGCGCAGCTCATTTATATCCTGGTTTTGAAAGCCATCCAGACTGCGCTTCTCACTGCACAATATATGTTTGGTCCAATCTTCCTGGTGTTTTTTGCAACACCCGACACGGAAAATGTGGCCTCGGGTTATGTCAAATCATTTGTTGAAGTCAGCCTCTGGACATTTGTCTGGGTAGGCATGCTGAAGATCATGGTGATCATTCTCTTCTCCGACTTCAACCCATGGGGCAAAATCGTCATGGCGATTGGCGTTCTGCAGCTGATGATTCAGGTGCCGTCGTTTCTCGCTCGTGCTCAAATCAGCCCGATGTCCGATTTCGTCTCTGCCGGTTTGATCACAGGTGGTTTGCTCGGCATGGGCAAGGCGCTCGCCAACAAGGGCGGCGACCTCATGGACAGATTCGCCAAGTGGCGCGGCAGCTTGCAAGACGGCGGCGCTCGCGGTCCACAACAAACTCAATCCGTAAAGATGAACGGTCTGCCGCACGGCGCTCAAGATCCCGAAGCGCTCAACAAGATTCAGAACGCTGCCAAAGGCGATTTGAACGGAAACAAAAAACCTGGCGACGGCAAGGACAAACAAAATCCGAACGGCCAACCTCTCAAACCTCTGACTGCAGAAGACAGAAAGAAACAGGAAGAAGAAGAGAAGAAAAAACTGGCAGAAAAGAATAAAGGCGTGACGCCTGAGACGGCTAAAGCAGTAACCGCTGCCGACGGCACCACAGGCGCAGTGCCGCCCAAGAGACCTACTGCCGGCGAAACTGTCGCCAAAGGGGCCGTGGCCGGCGCAGCCTTAGGCGGACTCGCTTCAGTTGTGGCAGGAGCAAATGCTGCTGAAGCCAACAAGAGAGGCACTGGTACAAGCACCGATCAAGCAGCCAAAGATCGCGATGCCGCTGAGATGGCGAAATTGATGGGCCTCGATACCGATGGCGCCGCCGCCGCTGCGCAACAGCAGCAGCCAGTAAAGCCATTGACTGACAAAGAAAAGAAAGAAAAAGAAGAGGCTGAAGCGAAGGCAAAAGGCGCACTCGGCGACAAAAGCAATCCCAAGCTGACAGTAGCCAGCACTGATGCGACCGGCAAGAAAGACGGCAAAGAAGAAAAGAAAGAAGGTGCCGTACCTGTATTGCCGCCGGTCACTCCTTCCACAGGCAAGAAGCCTGATGTGCCTCCGCCTGGTCTCAATGCCGTCGACGAAAAAGGTCGCCCACTGAAAGTTTCCACTACAGGCGACGGATCAGGCAATGAAAAAGGCACCAACACCGTTGAAGCCAATCAGGAAACAGAAGGTCTCCAGACCGGAGTCAATGGTGTCAAAGACACAACCTTGAAAGTCAACCAGACCGATGGCAAAACCGTCACGGGCAAGGTTGGCGATCCCAAACTGAACGTAGACGCCAAAGATCAAACCGGCAAAACGCCGACAGACAAGCCTGCAGCAGGTTCCGGTACAGCACCGATCGTGCCGCCCAAGTCGAATGCTTCAACTACCGGCAATCAACAAGGTCAACAAATCAACACCAAGACCGGTGAAACTCTGCAGACCGGACAAGAACAAGTAACCGGACAGCAAGAGCACGAAGTCGTCTCTCTGGGTCAAGGCATTGACGGTCGCGGCATCAATTTGAGAGTGACGCAAACACCGACAAATCGTGCCGGACAGCCGATCACCGGACAGGGTAACGTGCAGGTAGTGCCGCCCACCAGACAACCTGGTGCCATGGGACAACAAACCTCCGCTCCAATTACCGGTGCACACGCCAACCTCGGACAGAATACAGCCGCTGCCGCCACCACAGGCAATCCGGACATGACCACTATGAATGTTCCGGAAGCTCTTCAAGACATCGCCGGACCGCCAAAATTCGATCCGTTTGTAGCAATGGATCACTCAGGATACGGCGGCGTAGCGCCTAACATCATGGCTAAGTTGATCCGTACTTATGACGGCGTATCCATGGGTAAATCTCCTGACGGACTGCCCACCATCGTTGGTTCGCCCAGAGGTGTTGCTCACGTACGTTTCGGCGCCAATGCGACGCAAGAACAAAAGGCTATGCAAATCGCATCGGCCGGTTATGCACAAACCATGACCGACGACGCTGAAGCATTCGACGCTGCCCGTCAATCTGCAATCGACTCCGGTGCTGACCAGCCCCGAGGCTTTGCCGATAGAGTTGCCGCCAACTGGATGCAGTACAAAGGCTCGAGTTGGAGAGAAACATATCGCGCCAAGCGTCAATTCCAACAAGCAATGTTCTCCAATGCCGTCGAAGGCGCACAAGCCTATGTAACCGGCGACGAGCAAGGCGCCAATGCATTCACAGAACACC
>JBGAVL010000214.1:0-11222 GCA_044228145.1 Obscuribacteraceae bacterium (SeqCode) | reverse complement strand
GTTGCAGGTCTTTGCCACTTCTATGCTGGCGGGCCCAAAGAGCGCTTCTTTTACTTGAATACCCTTGACATAAGCAGCCTCCGCCTGAGGAAAACGCTTTTGAGCCGCGTACACCTTGCCGAGACTGTCTAGCCCGAGTGCAAATCGAGCATCGTGGTGTCCGGCAGCGTCAGCAGCGGCGAGCAGTTGCGTCCAGAGAGACTCGGCAGTGGCGAAATCGCCACGTGCCGCTGCCGCTTCGGCAGCATCTTTGTATTGGTCCCAGCTTGTATTCTCGAAGGTTAGGGGTTGGGTTTTTGGCGCGAGGTGTGCCCGCTGCTGTCATCAATAGTAGCTTTGCAGGTAGCAGAAACCGCCCAATCTTTGATGTCTAGACTGGAGCGTGTCCCGGCGGCAGCGTGCTAAATTGAATCACGCAAAAGGTCCACAAACTGGATATGCCCATGAAACCCGCAACTAACGCACTAATTATTAGCTTTCTACTTTTGTCTGGATTAAGTAATGGGGTACGTGCCGAAGATGCGGCCGAAACGCCGAAAACGCCCGCTGCAGAAGAATCGGCGGTTAAGCTTCCGCCCTTTCTCGAGACCTTGAAAAATGCCAAGATGATTGAAGATTCCAGACTGCCTGCCAATGCTCCCAGAAGTGAAGTCAGAAAAGCTTATGAGGAAGCAGCCAAGGCAGGCGTGGGTGTGAAAACAGACTTAATCTGGATGACTCGTAATGCCAGCCCGGCTGGTCGCCTGTATGCCGTTTCATTGTTGAAAAAGCTGGAGCCGCAAACCGCGAAAAGCACCCTTGAAGAATTTAAGGGTGACCGTGAAAACGTGTCATATAAGCACGGCGGAGAAATAGTGCATTACAGCGTCGGGGAAATCGCAATCGATCAGCTCAGCACCCACCCCATAATCGTCATTGACGTTCCATAGGCTGAATCGAGTGGGTTTGACCTTGAAAGGCTTACCAGACGGTCGTTTGCGGAAATCTCATTTTTCTAGTGGAGACTTCTTGAAAAGTGGTTTGCGCCACTACTTTTGATTTGAAATTTCAACCGATATCGGTAGAAATTCCAACCTGGAATGGGAAGATCCCCACCCTCGTCCTGGCGCGCTGGGAGCGGACCTCTGGGCATTCTTGCCGAGGTCAATTCCAGTCAAAGGCTGACCGGTAGTTGCTTCCAGCCGCTATGACCATTGATAGAAATTGGCAAAAGTGTGCGCTGGTTTGGTCCTTGATTAGAAAACTGGTACTTGGAAAAACTACAGGCTCTGGTATCTTCTTGACAAGGGCTAATAATTTTTTTGTGGGCAGGACCTCAGCATGTCATCGACTAATGGAAGCGGCCGATTCGGCTTGCATATGGGTGCGTTACAAAAACTGACCGGTTGGGCTCAGCGCAAACCGTCATCCAGAAATAGTCATGGGCTCAATCGGGCTCGCTATTTTGTTTTGGCCGGTGACACCCTGGAAAAAATCGCCCACAAGAGTCTCGGCGATGCAAGATTTGTAGGTCTGCTGGTTACGATCAACCGCCCAATGGTCAAGATGATGGGCGATGGCAGTTCGCGCGTTCCTTACATCCAACCGGGAATGTCGATCCATTTACCAACCCAGGAAGAACAGAACGTTTACCGATCCAATTTCATGTCACGCGAAATGACGCATAGAGATCATTTTGAAAAGAGTGACTTCGATGTGGTCAAACTTCCCAGGGGTGTCTTTGCAGAGTCAGCTACTGCCTTTGACGAAGAAGCACCTGCACCTAGAATTCTTTTTGATGCTGAGGCAGTGACTAAAGCAGCGGCTGAAGAGATTCTCGCCTACGCCGAGCCGGAAGTCGAAGAAAAAGACAACACGATTTTTGAACCAGAAGAACTGAAAGGATCAATTGGTGCTGTCGTCCAGTTGTCCGACTGCTGCAGGGTACTTATCGATGAGTCCACAACCAGTGAAGATGATTTTCACATCAAACTGGAAGCACTGATCGTGAGTTCGTGGATAACAATTGCGGCGTATTATTCGCAAGACGGTCGTATTGCTCGTGTCATGTATCGAACTGACGGCCGACGCAAACAAATCGACATGCAGTTGCCTCCCTCTGTGGTGAAAGAAATGGCAGAGGAAGACTTCATGCACAATTGGGAGAGACATTACCGCGGCTACATGATGCAGCAGCCGTCCAGTATTTGGCTTGAATTTCCAGCGCGAACGATCTAGTTTTGTTTTTCAAGTATCTTTTTCGTGACTGGGGTCCGCTGCTCGGCGGACTAATTATGATGTCTGCGGTTTATCTTTTGATAAGTCAATTTCTGTATGTCCAACAAGCTCACAGCAGCAGAACCTGGAAACCGGTTGACGCACGCGTTGTGACATTCAAATCTGCAATAGCTGCCGGTGCCAAATACGACGCTATTGATGAATTGCTGACAAAGATTTTTCTTCCTGAATATTTTGGTCGCCCTCACATTGCTTTTGAATTCACCGTGGATGGTGCCACATACGCAGGTGTCAATTACACTTGGACGATTGACCCACTTGGTCCGAAAGATGAAGACGTTCAACGCGAGCATCCGCTGGGCTCAACTATTACAGCCTATTACGACCCGGTAAATCCTAAAGACTGCGTCATCGAGACCGGCTTTGGTCCTCACTTCTACATCGTTGTCATTGGTGCTGTCGTACTGTTTTGCATCGGTATGTATATTATTCAGAAACCAAGAGAACTGATATAAATAACTGGGCAATAAGGATTACTAACATGCAAAACATTCCTGGTCTGTCACGCTATCTACTTATCTCGGTCGCCTGCTGCGCGTCCACGCTCTTCGCATCTAGCCTTCCGTCTTTCAGTGCCAACTCGCCAACAGAGTCGTGGACGGTTGGCAGAGGTGAGGCAAACGGCAAGCCGATTTTTGTTCGCATCAACATGGCATTAAAGCCGAACGATCCCAAGTTTCCTTTCCGCGCTGTTTATGCCATGAGTTTCTTGCATCCGACGCAAGATGGCCGACCGGAAAAAGCGGAGACGGCAAAAGCAAATGAGATCGAAGATCAGCTGAACGCTCTGATTGCTCAAAAGGGAACCGGAAAGTTTGTCGCTGTGCAAACGCACGACGGCATTCGCAAGTTTCTTTTCTATGTTGAAGATGAGAAGAGCGCACATGATGCTGAATCGGCTTTGAAGGTGCCGAAAGACTACAAAGTCGATTTGAGTGTTACCAGAGATCCAACCTGGATGGTTTACGGCAAGATTCGCAGCGAGCACGAACGGGTTCGTGCTACAAAATAATGATGGCAGCACGCGTTCAGCGAGCCATAGTAACTGCCATTTTGTTGATTGTTTGCATCAATCAAGCATCACAGGCAGCACAAAAAATCACAAAAGAACAAGCTGTTAAGATTGCGGAACAGTTCATAGTCGACAACGGCTATACAGCTAAGCCGTGTATTCGACTGTGTCTTCTCGAACGAATGAAGGGTTGCTGTCATCGCCCAAGTTCAGGAAGCGTCCGGATATCGCTGGAACTTTTTCACCGGGCAGAATAATGCCGCGCAGATTCAAAGGATCGACTGAAGAAACTTCAATAGATTTGAGTACATCGGTAGATTGATCGCGGTTGGCACGCAACGATTCGAGAGCAGCCGGAAGTGCATACTGCTCGCCCGAAAAGCCTGCGACAAAGCGACCTCCACGCAGCTCTCCGCGCGCTTCTTTGCGGCGGAGAATGGGAAGCATCTCACGCCAGGTCGGAACAGTTGTCTCGCGAGTGAGAAGATCCTTGAAGAGAACGCCATACCTATTGAGCAACATCATGCAGGCGCTTTCAATTTCACCGACATCGCCTTCCGGCGTCAACTCGCCGAGCATAGACCAGCGGCCGGTGGCGTTTCGCGGGCGGAATTCTTTTGCACTTCCTTGTCCGCTGCGTCGTTTTGGATCGATTAGAGAGCGCAGATTATCAAAACCGTCGGCAGTGGCAAGCCCGGCTGCCACCAACTCCCAGAGTGAGGATTCGATTTCTGATTTCAACAAACCGGTAAAGCGAGCCAGATCTGTGAAGAATAAGGCACCTCGCTCGTTCAGGTGCTTGAACACAAGACGCGCATTGCTTGTCAAACAATATTGATCGATATTGTCCGCAGAGCGTTTGCAATAAGTAATCCAATCACACTCTTGTCGGATGAAAAAAGTCATCGGCGAAACACTGCTGGGAACAACTCGCCGGGCACTTGTTTCTTTGCCGATCAAGCCGGAGTCGGAAAGGAGAACCAGCGACTCGACTGTTTCTTTTTGAGGCGCACCTTGCTCGTGATTGGAGACGTCGGCAATTGAGCGAGAGATTGGCATTCCATAGCGCGGACGCTTAAAGGCGAATCTCTTCGGCTGTGGATCGACCGGCATGACTGTGGCCGGATGCGGTGAAATTCTTCCCCATCCGATTGCACCGGTCATGCACAATTGGTCGAGATCTTCGGATGAATACTTGCGCACTCGCTTGGATAGGATTTGCGTTTCCCAGGCATTGGCTGGCAGTTCGAATCCCTGCAATTGATTGAGGATCTGCTGCAGTCCACGCACGCCAATCAATTGAGTTCCAGGTGCTACGTGCTGCCATCTGGACAGGAAGAGCATAAATTCTTCACGAGAGACAGGCTTAATCTGGCGGCGTAATCCGTCGACCGTCAGTCGGTGAATTCGCGCCAGCAAGCGCCGATCGCACCATTCTTCTTCTAAGCCGGTAAACTTGCCGCGCAAAATTGAACCTTGCGATTCAACTCTCAAAAGCGACAGGTCGATATCGAACTGGGGCAATGCCAGAAGTTCTGCAATTGCCGATGCTTTAATCGGACCGAGGTAGCACATCCAGCCTCTTGTCATGTAATCGAGCGCTTCTTCTCGTGTGAGCGGCTTCTCTTCAATATCGGGCAGATGATCTTCAAAATTGGCTTCAGGGAAAATTGTCAAAAAAGCGGCTTTTCTTTCGGTGGCAACCCAATAATCATTGCCATTGAGAGTGGCGACGCCGGCTCTCCTTTGTTTCAACAATTCACGAAAATGAATGCTCCAGTTGATCATGCCACTGTCACGAATCGTCAATGAAAGGTGAGGCGGCGCAGCAATTGCCGTATACAAGAAATCATGCAGATCGTCAGGATTTCGCACATCTGGCCATGCTTCCATTTGCACCTGAGTGATCGCGTATTCGTCGAGGCGCCCGGCTGTTGAAGCAATTGAATCAGGCAAGACACGTCGCAATTCGACGGCACGAGCTCGTCTTTCTTCCAGGGGTGCATCGTCCAGGTATGCATACGGATTGGCGTTCAAAATCTCGTGTGAAAACACGGAAGGCGCCGGAGTGTCGATGGCATGAGTGGCGATGGTGCCGTTTTTCAGATCAGTGAGAAGCTCGAGAAAACCTTCCAAATCCAGGGCTTCGGTCAAGGCATCTTTCATCGTTTCTTTCACAAGTGGATGATCGGGAATAGCGATTTCACCGGCAATATTGTCCTGGCAAGCTGCAGCTTGCGGAAAGACAGCAGTAAGCAAATCTTCAGCCCGCATTCGCTGAATCTGCGGCGGCACTTTCTTGCCGCCTTGAAATCTAAGCAGCGCCAGCGAACGATTTGCCGCCCAGCGGAAGCGAGTAGTGAAAAGCGGTGACTGGAGAATTGCTTGTTCCAAAACGTTGACTACAGTCTCCACGCTCAAAAACTGAAAAACATCTTCCAGTGGAAAGCTGTGGCGCTCTGACAGAGAGATATTAATTCCATTTTCCGTTGCCTGCGCCTGCAGTTCTAGATCGAAGTTGCGGCAGAATTTCTTAGTCAGAGCCATTCCCCAAGCTTTATTGATGCGGCTTCCGAAAGGAGAGTGAATGACTAATTGCATGCCTCCGGCTTCATCAAAAAAGCGTTCGGCTACGATCAGCTTTTTCGATGGAACCGCACCCAATAGTGCCTGCGCTTCAAGCACGTAGGAAACCGCCTGCGAAGCTGCGTCTTTGCTCAATCCGCATTTGTCGACAAGCCACTTCTCGGCGCGCTGTGGTCCGCTCAGGTCATCGCTTTCTTCAGATTCTTGATCTGAAGGCAGGGTGAGCGCCAGCCTGCTAATTTCTTCTCGCAGAAAAGACAGGTGATCGGAAAGCTCCTTAGTCCGGCCCGGCGCCTCACCGCGCCAAAAAGGCACACTGGGTGGAGCGCCGTTGGCGTCAACCACCCAGACCCGGCCGGCTTTACCCTCGATTTTAGTGATCATCCATGATGTCGTACCGAGCAGCATTACGTCGCCGGCGGAACTCTCCACAGCGAAATCTTCATCGAGTGTGCCCACCATCAGAGCATCCGGATCGGTAAGCACGGTAAACATCGCCGTCTCCGGTATGGCACCGGCATTGGTTACTGAAGCAAGCAGGCTTCCGCGTCTTGCTCTCACCATTCCATTGACGCGATCGCGTATGAGAAAAGCTCCGTATCTCGCTCTTACGTCTGACAAACCGGAGGCCAGCATATCAACTACGCTGTCGAATTCAACTCGGTCGAGATCGCGATATGGATAAGCGCGCTTCACCAGGTCGAACAGATCATCTTCACGCCAATCACGCGTAGCACAGGCAGCAATGATTTGCTGGCACAGGACATCGAGTGAATCTTTCGGAATCACTAATCGGTCGAGATCTCCTTCATTGATCGACTTGATGAGCGAGGCACATTCGAGCAAATCATCTCGAGTCGTGGCAAACAAGCGCCCTTTTGGAATTGCCCCGCGCCAGTGACCGGCGCGACCGATACGCTGCAGAGCGACGGCTATATTGCGTGGTGAACTGATCTGGCAGACAAGATCGATGGCGCCGACATCAATGCCGAGTTCAAGCGAGGCAGTCGCTACCAGCGCCTTTAGCTCACCGGCTTTCAGACGTCTTTCAGCTTCCAGTCTCAATTCTCTAGACAGGCTACCGTGGTGCGCCAAAACCAGACTTCCGGCATCTTCATCACCGAGGTCCAGGGCAAGCATCTTACCCAAATCATGCGCAATGCGTTCTGCCAGTTTGCGCGTATTAACAAAGATAAGAGTGGAAGTGTGACTCTTAACGAGCTGCAAAAGCTTTTCGAAAATCTCCAACCACATCTCATTGGAGCAAACCGCGCCAAGCGGCATGGTCGGCACTTCAACAGCAATATCTAACTGACGCCTGTGGCCGACATCGACAATGTGCGGCAGCTCTCGGCCATTGCCGGCGAGAAATTGCGCGGTCAATTCGATTGGCTTTTGGGTGGCGGAAAGTCCGATGCGATTGGGAGGGCGCCACGTGAGTGACTCCAGGCGCTCCAATGACAGAGACAAATGCACTCCTCGTTTGTCATCGGCAAGCGCATGAATTTCATCGACAATCACTGTTTTGACTTCGCGCAAAATTGCTCGACTCTTCTCTGCCGTTACCATGATGTACAAAGACTCAGGTGTGGTGACAAGAATATGCGGAGGGCGCTTGAGCATCGTGCGGCGTTCGAGCGCAAGCGTGTCGCCGGTGCGTACCATAGTGCGAATTTCCGGCATCAGCAAATTGTTTTCCATGGCCAGGTCAAAGATTTCTTTGAGAGGCACCTGCAAGTTTTTCTCGACGTCATTGCTCAGCGCCTTGAGTGGCGAGATATAGACCACTTCTGTGTGATTCGACAATTGACCGGAAAGGGCCTTGCGCACAAGTTTGTCGATACAGACGAGAAAGGCAGCCAGAGTCTTTCCGGATCCAGTCGGCGCTGCAATTAAGGTGGTTTCGCCGGCAAGAATATGAGGCCATCCGGCAATTTGCGGTTCGGTCGGCGTACCGAAACGCGCACGGAACCACTGGGCAACCAGAGGGTGTGCCCAATCGAGCGCCTCACAATGAGGCAGTTGAGAGTTCACTGTCGAAACGTCCATAGCTCACCATTGTATTTGCTGAAAGGACTTCCTGCTACACAAGCCGCTGCGTGAGCCATTTTGAACCAAAGAGGCACACTAATCGGTCACTGAGCAGGGGTATGCGAATAAATGAGAGACCGTACATAAATACGGTATCACGATTTTTCGAAATTGCAATTGTTTTTTCCCCAAGCCAGGTCCAGCCCGGGACACAAGCAGCAAAAGGCAATAGAATATTGCCCTGAAGGCCGACTGGCTTTCGGCTGGGTTTTGTGCAGGTGGGAGTCTTCGCCCGATGAGTCAGGAATTCGATAAAGCGAGGCAGCAAGCGGAAAAACATTTGGCGCAGGGTGAATTCGCCCAAGCCGCAGGTTTCTTTCGGCAAGCAGCCCAAATTGCCGAAACCGCATTTCCGGCAAAGGATCAAAGGCGCTGCCAGATGCTCTCCAAACTGGGCGAAAGTCTGTCAAATCAGCACAAATTTGCAGAGGCCCAGCAAGTCATGGAGCAAGTGATTTCGCTCAAGACCGAACAGTTCGGACCAGGCAATCTGGAAGTTGCCCAGGCCCTAAATGACCTGGCCGGTCTGTATTACGAGCAAAACAGGTATCGCGAAGCAGTCCCTCTTTGTACGAAAATTCTCACTATTTACGAGCGTATCCTCGGCAAAGATCACCTGGATGTGGCTACCATTGCCGTCAATCTGGCGATGCTCTATCACACTCAAAACCAATATGACGACGCAGAGCCTTTATACAAGCGGGCTCTTGATGTTCGCACCGTCAAGTTGAATGCTGAGCACCCAGATGTCATCAACGTTCTTGAAAACTATGCCGCGCTGCTGCTGGCCACAGGCAGGTTGGAAGAGGCTGAATATCTAAAAACTTGCGTCATGGGTCGCGTTTCTGGGCGAATGCGCTCTACAATGCACGATATACCTGCTTTCAAACGTTCCCCCTAATTTTTTCAGGGTCCGCGTAATAGTCAATATCTGATGGCCGAAATACCTCAGACAGACCATCCAAATAACCATTCCGGAGCACTGATGAAGCACATTGCAACTTGCCTGGCATTTTCACTTCTGTGTGGGCTGGCGCTGCCCGACTCCATCGCCATGGCCGCCTCCAGGGTTTCTGCCGCACAACCGTCCGTCAACATTCCAGTTTCTAGCTGGGTTGATCCCGACGTGACTCCGAGGGCCGTCATGCTCTGCATTCACGGTCTGGGACTGCATAAAGGAAATTATGAGGGTTTCGGCAAGCGCCTGGCCAGAGAAGGCATCATTACTTACGCGATGGACGTGCGCGGATTTGGGGAGTGGCAGAAGTTTAAACAATACCAGAAAGTCGATTTGAAGAGCGCGCTCAGCGATCTCAATTCGGTTTTGGCCGCCATCAAGACCAAATATCCCGACCTGCCGATCATTCTTACCGGTGAGTCGATGGGCGGAGCATTTGCCTTGCACGGCGCAGCAATGAACCAGGACAAGGTGGCGGCATTGATCTGCTCTGTGCCTTCCGGTGACCGCTACAGAGGTTCGGACGACGAGTTGCATATCGGTCTGAACGCAATCTTTCGTGGTTTTGACGCCAACATTAATGTAGGTAAGATGGTGGTCAAACGCGCTACAACGGACGAAAAGCTGAGAGCTCAGTGGAAGAACGATCCATTGTCCCGCATGGAATTTTCGCCCAACGAGCTCATGCAGTTTCAATCTTTTATGAAACGAAACGAAGAGATGGCTCATCTGGTGCAGAAGTCTCCAGTGCTTTTCGTACAGGGCGGCAAGGACAATCTGGTTTTGCCCGCCGGTACATTCGCGCTCAAGAAAGCCCTTGGTACACCTAATAGCCAGTTTGTGTTGAGCGGCAGTTCGGAGCACTTGCTTTTCGAAAGCGACCAGTTCAACGACAAAATCATGAGTTATGTTCTCAGCTGGATTGAAAAAAACGTAGTGGCGCTTCCTGATTCCGTCCTGGCTATGAATGCTCCCAACACGGTAGCGTCAATTCACGACAATCCGGCAGCTCCGGACATTCAGATTGCTTCCGCTAAAGAAAAAGAGAAGCCATTGGTGACGCCGCAACCTATGATTGCCATGGCAAAACCGGGCGACACATCAGGCGAAACTATTGCAGGCAACGGCATTTCTTATTGGATCGAATTGCAACGCGGCGGCAAGAGATTTCGCTGCAACAGCAGAACCGCATTCAAGTCCGGCGACCAAATTCGCTTTCACGTTATTCCGGAAGTGGATGGATATGCTTACGTAGTGCTCAAGGAGGGGTCGAGCGGCAGCAAGGCTGTTTTGTATCCACCTCAAGAAAAAGCCAACACCATATTGAGAGCAGAAACCGACTATCCGCTTCCATATGAAGGATGGTTGGCATTCGACAATAACCCCGGCATTGAAAAACTCAGTCTTGTATTCTCACGTCAAAAGGTGGATACGACACGCTTTACAAATGACCGCATCGAAGTTGCGTACATCGGCGAAACGGGCTCCAAAGATATAGTGCCGACAAGAATGAAGCTTTCATTCGACTCCGACGCTCCCAATATCATCTCAGCCGATATCGCCGAAACTTCGGCTATTGCGCACAACACCAGAAGCAATGTCACCCGCCTGGTCTGTGCTGATGCAGGCGTTCTGGCAGTAGACATAGCGCTTGCGCATCAATAGTCGAGAATATACGTTGCCTTTCGAACATAAAAGAGGAAGAAATAAATGACCGCCTTGTATAAAAATGCGAATGCGAAAAAGGCAAGTGGGAAACTTTCCGTCGTGCCTTTGATGGCACTGGCCGCGCTTGCATTCTCTTTTCCTACTGCGGCTATCTCTGCCGATACTTCATCCACGCCTGTTCCTTCGGGTCCGGGGCAGGGAATTCAGTTTACTCAAATGCAAGACATCAATCCAAACGCGTCGACCAACCGGCCGGTAAAGCAGAAGTGGGCTGTGGTCGTCGGCATTGCCAGTTTTGCCGAGAGACGCTTGGTTGGTGATGATCTCGTCGCGGACAAGGCAGCTCACAATTTCTATAAGTATCTCGTCGACCCGAATGGAGGTCGTTTTGACAAAGAGCACGTGCGCCTTTTGGTCAATACCAGCGCCACACGTGCCAATGTTTTGAATACACTGGGTGAGAAGTGGTTGGGCCAATTAGCCGGACCAGACGACCTGGTGGTTGTTTTTCTGGCAACGGAAGCATTTCCAATGATTGAGGGAGGCACTTATCTTGCCGCTTATGATGCGGCTCTCACCAATGTTTATGGAACCTGCTTTTCGATTCAGGATTTGATGAGTACGCTCAAG
>JBGAVL010000213.1:0-11227 GCA_044228145.1 Obscuribacteraceae bacterium (SeqCode) | reverse complement strand
TGTTGTTCAATGCTTGCCTGGTTACTCCTAGTGCCTTTGCAGCTGCAGTAACCGAAAGTCCCAGTGGCTCGAGGCACTCATGGCGCACTGACAGTCCTGGATGTGGTGGCTCCTTCATTGGCATATTCTACGTCTCCTAGACCTCAGTGATAGTCAATCAAATCCACATCTACAACATTTACACCGTCAAATCGAAAAGTGATCCGCCAATTTCCAGAAACCCAAACAGCCCAATACCCCTTTAGCACTCCCTTCAGCGGATGTAGTTTCAAGCCAGGGAGATCCATCACTTCTGGTCGATTTGCAACATCTAGCCTCGCCAGAATTCGCTCAAGCTTGGGAACCAATTCAGCAGAAAGTCCCTTTCGCTCAGCGTTTCTGAAAAGGCGCGCTAGCCCCTTATGACGAAAGCTAAGGATCAAAGAGCCGAACTCCTCTCAATGACACTTTCATTTTATAGTGACAAGTATCACTTGTCAATTCACTGTTGTGCTAATCATTGCAAATTGGAAATGACGAATATATGATGATTCAGAAATCGCCAGAGTATAGCCAGGAAATAGATTCAGCCTTCTGTGCAAAGAGTATCAAATGACTGAGTTGGCAAAAAGCTATTTTCGCTGGTATCGAGGAGATAAGTCATTCGAATGGGCGAGAGATGGTGTCGAAGAAAAATTCGATGAGAACATGGAAAAGGCTTGGGAAGTAACCCTCGACCTCATTGCTGAGGCTCCATCAAAAGACTGCTTATCCTACGTCGCAGCAGGTCAGCTTGAAATGCTCGTTTCAAGTGACGGTGAGAGATTACTGGATCGCATAAGGGAAGAAGGCAGACACAATAAAAACCTGTTGTTTGCGATGTCGGGTGTATGGATTTCGAAGGACGAGCCTATTTACCAGAAATACCATGATTGCCTGTCCAATTTGTTAGCTGAACAAGGCATACGCAGCAGGGAAGATTTTGAGGATTTGGTTGATCTACCGGATAAGTGAGCGGATTCGAATCCAAGACCATCAGAATATTTCCTATTGAAATTCTCGCATAAGACCAGCAGAACCTAAGAAAGCGCTTCCAACGCGCCACTACGTCAAGCCTGTAATGCGCCCGTTGTTGTCGACATCTATGTTGAAGGCGGCCGGTTGTTTCGGCAAACCGGGCAAGGTCATGATTTCGCCCATCAGTGCAACAACAAACCCGGCGCCGGAAGAAACTTGAAATCCTCTCACGCGCATTTTGAAGCCTGACGGCGAATTCAACTTTTGCGGGTCGTCAGATAGCGAGTACTGTGTTTTCGCCACGCACACCGCCAAGTTTCCAAAGCCGTTGTTGTTCATCCACTTGAGTTGTTTCTCCGCTTCCTGATCGTACTCCAGAAGTTCGGCGCCGTAGACTCTCTTGGCCAGCTGGGTGAGTTTCTCTTTTATCGGCAAGTTGCCATCAACAAATGGAGTGAAGTTTGATTTTTCATCCGCTGCTTCAATGACAAGTTTTGCAAGGTCCAATGCGCCTTCGCCACCTTTGGCGAACACCTCGGAAAGTGCACATCGCCACCCTTTCGCTGCGCACAGAGTTTGGACTGCCTTCAGCTCTTCTTCTGAATCGGTGTGAAATCTGTTTATGGCAATCACAAATGGTACTTGTGTTCTACCGACAATTGCAGCATGGCGCTCCACATTGGCAAAACCGGTTTTGACAGCTTCAACGTTTGGAGTCGATAAATTATTGTCATCAGCTCCGCCGTGAAGTTTGAGAGCTTTTACTGTTACAACGATGACAACCGCATCCGGAGCCATTTCCGGCAGGCGCGGGGAGGCGACGATGTCACAGTATTTTTCGAAGCCCAGGTCGGCACCGAAGCCTGCTTCTGTTACAACAATCTCGGCCATGCGCAATGCAAGTCTTGTGGCAATAACACTGGAACATCCATGGGCGATGTTTCCAAATGGTCCGCCATGAACAAACGCCGGCGTGTTCTCATAGGTCTGTACGAGATTCGGCCGCAGCGCGTCGCGCAATAGTGCCGCCATCGATCCGATGCCGCCGACATCGCCCGCTTTTATAGGTTTTCCCTTCGTATCTTGTCCGATCAATATGTTCGACAAACGTTCTTTCAAATTGTCCATCGAATCGGACAAGCAAAGTATCGCCATTACCTCGGACGCCGCCGTAATCAAATAGCTCGACTGGCGAGGATAGCCGTTTCCTTTACCGCCGAGACCCTGCACGATATCTCTCAGCGCGCGCTCGTTCATGTCCATGGCGCGTTTGAATTGAATTGTGCGCGAGTCGAAGTTGAGCTGATTGCCGTAAAAGATATGGTTGTCGGCAAGTGCGGCACACAAATTGTTTGCGGTTGTGATTGCATGAATATCGCCTGTGCAGTGGAGATTGATATCCTCCATCGGAACAAGTTGCGCTTTGCCACCACCTGTACCGCCGCCTTTCATACCAAACACCGGGCCGAGCGAAGGTTCGCGAAGAGCTGCAATTGATTTCTTCTTGAGTTTCCACAACGCCTGCGCCAAGCCAATACTGGTTGTGGTTTTACCTTCGCCGGCCTTTGTCGGCGTTATTGCAGTGACAAGAACAAGTTTTCCTCGCTTCTCCTTGGCACCAAGTAACCGTGACATCGCCTCGTATGTGATCTTGGCTTTGCCGAGACCAAACTGCTCGATATCCTCTTTTGCCAAACCCAATGCCGCAGCGATTTCTGCAATCGGCGCCAGCGTACCCCCATGGACTCCTTCGGCCATTGTCCCCTCCCCCGGGAAGATCGATGTCTCAGTGCCATAGAGTACTAAATTCCTCGATTATTAAGGTCGTATTATGAAAGAAACAATTGTCAAGCACACTGGTGTACAACTGAAAGACCGGGTATTTTGAATTCACCACACTCGCTCATCCAGAAGGTCTTCCACATATATCACCAAGGGGGTGCGCTATGAGCTGGCTCACTCAGCCAGAGGCGCTTGCGCTTCTTTTCCTCTTGTCGACGCTCGAGATTGTTCTCGGTGTCGACAATCATGCTCTCGTAACGACGATGACCGATCGCCTCGATGAAAATCGGCGCAGAGTTGTGCACGCATTTTCATTTGGCGCCACATTGTTGGTGCGCACGCTGCTCTTGGTGGGGCTGTTCAAACTTATGCAGTCGCACAGCATTGCCGTTACACTTTTCGGCGAGAGACTGGAAGCGCGGCAAATCGTCTTGATTCTCGGGGGCGCCTTTTTGATCATCAAGAGCGCGATGGAAATCGTCTCTCATGTGACTCAAAAACAGCAAAATCCGCCTGAGCCGATATCGACACAATGTCTGCTTTTGACTGCACAGATAGTCGCGATCGATGTCGTTTTGTCTGTCGATTCAATGATGGCCGCTCTTGCTGTGGCTAACAACATCAACATAATCATCGTTGCACTTGTGGCAGCGCAGTTGGTGATGATGATGTTCGGACACAAGATTCAAGAATTGCTGTACTCAGCGCCGACACTTGAAACTGTGGCTTTAGTCGTTCTCCACGCAGTCGGATGGATTTCGATGCTCGAAGGAACAGGTGTTAGCGTTCCTGAAACATATTTGTTTGTTGCCGTGGCATTCGCAACAGTGATCGAGATAATAAACCTCAAACTGCTGAGAGCGCAGACAAAGCCTGCAAAAAACTACTGTTCTTCTTCAACTCAACCGAACCGCTCACAACAGTCCGGTCGCGCCAAGAATCCCAGACGCCCCCGAGGGGAGCAGCTGCCGCTTACGCGGTAGCTGCTTCGAGCGCGGGAGTATCTTCTTCTTCGCTTCCATTCACAATGGAATCGATAAGGAGATGAATCTCTTGCGCGTCGTAATCGCGTTGGCTCGTGTCATCCTGCAACAGTGCCAAAAGACGGTTGAGGACTCGCTCAGCGTCGCTGTTCTTTTCCAGAGCGCATTGAATCATTCCGAGGTTATAGAGGTAATCAGCCAATTCAGGGTGATCTTCTCCAACGGCCTTTTCTTGCATAACCAGTGCTTTTTTGTACAAACGCTCGGCTTTGCGGTATTCACCGCGCTCTTCCAGCATCTCAGCCTTTACGACCACATCAGCGATATTTTTCATGAATGCCTCCTTCGCTGGAATTTCCAGCAATTCAGCGTGATGACCCGAGCACCGCCCGTGCCACCACACCGGTGGAACTAACGTTGATTCGATTATGTTCCGTGATTTAGATTGCGGACCGCTCGTTAATCAAGAACACTGAAAGTGACTTATCAACTTGTGCATTCAATAACCTGGTTGCTGGGGCCATTTTTCGTTCGCCCTGAACGGTCGATTGCAATGCGGATATAAAGCGGTTTCTGTTGTGTTTATGATAAGCCCGCTCTCACAATTAATGCAATACAGTCCAACACATGCGTTCCGCATAACGCATAAATATATCGCATCCCAAAACACTTACTGACACGGCGTTTACAGCCTCACTACTTCACGCGGTAGAGAAGCATGTTTAATCAAAACGCCCTCCATTTAATCAATTGCGGACTAATTTTCTGTTTCAGGCGATGAAATGAAACGCAGTCCTGATGCGGGTTTTATTGCGTCAGACCGGGTTTCGAGAGAATTGAAGCCTGTCATATATCTAACTGGATCTAATATAGGGCGCTGCACCCGAAATCCGCTCCTCATGCCATTCTTCACTATGCACGTTAGTAGTGTTTTTTCTGAAAAAGATCGCGAAAAATAGGCGCCCGTCGCAAAATGCATCTACGAAAACGGAGAGTAGAAGCTGCTTTACAAAGGAGCAGCGTGCAAACGTTTTTCTATCTATATGTAGAACGCGGAGCGACCGGATTTGGAAATCGGCTAGACTAAGGGGCGAAAAGCGGACGGACTCAAGGAAGACGTCAGTTCCGGAATTTATCAACGATGCCAGTAGCCAAAGACTCAACTACCCTAATTGCCCGCCATATCGAAGGACTGAAAGGCTGCACTGCTTGCCCGCTCATGGTCGGTCCCGTTGTGACCGGACGTCCTGTATTGAGCAAGGTGTACCTTATAGGGCAGGCGCCTGGTCCGCGCGAAGGCGAAATGGGGCGCCCATTTGCCTGGACTGCCGGCAAGACTCTCTTCAAGTGGTTCGACTCTATTGGCGTTGACGAAGAGACCTTCAGACAGAACGTATATATGGCGGCCGTGTGCAGATGTTTTCCAGGCAAAGCGAAAACCGGCGGCGACCGAGTGCCGGACAATGTCGAGATCAAAAACTGCAGTGAATGGATGCAGAAAGAATTCGATCTGCTCTCTCCGGAACTTGTGCTCCCCGTAGGCAAACTCGCTATCGAACAGTTTTTCGGCAAGACTCAATTGGCCAACATAATAGGAACCAAGCATCGGCACGTTGCATTCGGAAAAGAATTCGACATCATTCCTCTTCCGCATCCGTCCGGTGCCTCGACGTGGCATCGCATGGAGCCGGGCAAAACATTGCTCGCGCAAGCGCTGGCGCTGATTGCTAAAGAGGCGCACTGGAAAGCTATCGCGCGGGTAAAGTAGAACTTCAGTCCTAAGTGGGAGCAGGTAGATTATCCAAGGCAAAAGTCGTCTGGTCCTAAGTGGGAGCAGGTAGATCATCCTGCGCAAAGACAATTGCGTGGCAGGTCTTTGCTCCGGACAATCTTCCTGCTCCTCTACCAAAAACACTGTCGAATTACACATTCAAAATATTCTCCACTTGCGCGAATCTGTAGGGGCGATGCCATGCATCGCCCGGTTTCTAAATCGATTTCCGGTTTCAAAATCGATTTCCAGTTTCTAAATCGTCGCCCGCTTCTACAACGGCGGCATTCTTGCGTTGCCTCGTTGACGTTTTCGAACTTACTTCGTTGAGGATTTAAACATGGTGAGCAGACACACGAGATCTGGTCCGTCGGATAAGGCACCAGCGTCACGACTTATGGAGTCTCTGTATGTGGGAAATTGCAAGTGCTCCAAGCGCATTCAGAAAGGTGAGCAAATCTGGTACGACCCGCTCACGAAAAGAGTTGAATGCTACACCTGCGGACGCGCTGCACAAGCGGATGCACAGCAAGGTCTCACTAAAGTCGCTGACATAGATGAAGTGCAATCCGCCATCGATCGCATCAATAATCTTCGGCGCTTACCGGAGCGCAGCACAAAAGCAGAAGCCGAGATCGCAACACTGACGAAACGTTTGAAATCTCTTGCAAAAACAGAAAAGAATGCTCTCAAATATTTCCGACAAGGAAAAGAGGGAAACGTATTCACTGTGAGATACACAAGCGCTTGCAGAAAGTGCCGAAGCACTGTCGAAATAGGTCAAACTGCAATCTACATCAATAACGCAATCATCTGCAGCAAGTGCGGGATTGGCTAGAAGTACAAAATATAGTAAACACCTGTACCGCCGGGTGGCAAATTGCCATACATACGGTGCACTTGTGGTATATCAGCAATGTGGGTATGGTTGTGTATAAGCACAGGTATTATGTTGCCGAACACGATGGCATCCAGTTCTTTTTCAAGTTCGAGAAGGATGTGCCGGAGATATTGCACATTAAGAGAACTTACTGATGAAACGAGAACCCAGAGGCAAATTTGATCGCAGTAAAGTAGTACACAAAGGCATCGTTGAACTACCAGAAGATCAGCATAGGATGGCAGTTTTGCAAACCAAGATTGCTGATGAAGAGTGCCGTGTCAATTTTCGTTGGGGGTTAGCGCAGTTAGGTGTGGTGAAGCAGGTCGCTGATCTTATGGGTGTTTCCTATCAGCAATACATCAAGCAGGTATTGTATCGACAAGCTCACGCTGATCTACAGCAATTCGGAGCCCCGAATTCCGCGAACAAAACTGAGCCGTCGCGCAAGCAAAAATAGAACCACTGCGACCCGGATTTACGCTTGTCCTTGAGCTAGCAGCCCGCGAAGAAACGTAGCTGTCGCAAGGTCGGCATACTCGTCAGCAGACACTTGTCCTTGAGGTTTAAACCAGGTGTAAGTCCAGTTGACCGCCCCCATCAAGTACATCGTCAGTGCTGTCACATGGGGTGGTTTCAAATCAGGACGCAACTTGGTGATCAAGGCTTTGATCACTTGAAGAACTTTCCGCTCTTCCTCTTTGATCTCTACTTGTTGCTCAGCAGGCAAACAATGAAGATCATTGAGCAGAACAACGTGCTTGTCGCGCGAGTTCATATACAAGTCCATGAGCGCTCGCACCAAACTATTCAATTGCTCTTCAGGTTTGTCCGATTGCAGGGTCGCGTTGATGGCTGTCTCCGACAACAGTTTGCAATGCACTAGAAGCATGTCGTAGAGAAGCGCTTCTTTCGAATCGTAATAGTGATATAGAAGCGCTTTCGACACGCCACATGAATCAGCGAGCGCCGCTATCGATGTGCCGTTAAATCCATGCTTTGCAAACATGGCAGCGGCGGCATCGAGAATGCCTTGCTGACGTTCTAGATAATTTTCGGCGCGTGGTCTGACCATCGCCCTATCTTAGAAGATTGGAACTATTTTGTCCGCATCGAAGGCCACGGTTTCGCCATCGACGTCAATCTCCGGCAATGCGGGGAACTTGACTCCGTAAGGCTCTACGATAGTCTTCAGCCTGACGACGGCCGTTCTCCAATTCTCTTTACGTTTTTCCAGATCGAGAATTCCAAAGCCAGCAGAGCGGGCTTGCTCTTCCAACAGACGCTGCGCAGGCAGGAATGTCGGCGGCAATTGCCAGAACTCTTCCGGTGGCTCAAAGAGGATGCCCGAGAGGAAAATGAAACCAGCGCGGAACTGCTTGGTGACTGTCTCTTTGTCTTCTTCGGACATTTTCGGCAAGACTTCTTTGAGAAGAGCCAGGCAGAAGCTCAGGTGCCTGCCTTCATCGCGTCCGATATTTTTGAACGCTTCTTTGAATACTGGAATGTCAGTGCTTTCGTACATGCTGTGGAAAAGCGTCGAGGACGCAACTTCTCCAAAGAGGAAAGAGCTGAAAAGAATGGGCATCGGATAATGCTCAACGGCTTTCTTGTAGCCTGTCCAATAGCGTGAGCCATTGTGATAGAGCCATTCGATATTGTTGCGGGCAAGTCTGCCCAGTTCCGTTTGCGGCTCGTAGCCGAGCGGGCCGTTGGGAGTCAATTTATTGATTGCCTTGCCGCATACTTCTTCGTGGTTCATCTCGTCGCGAGTTACAGAGAAGAAGCACTTACGGATCGCATCTTCTTCATGCACTTCATAGGCGTGAATCATGGCGCGGGCAAAAACAGCCGGTCCGGAAGCGTCAAATACAGAAAGGAGCGCCCACCAGTAAGAGATCGCATAGCGCTGGTCCAGGGTCATACTTTCGACGTCGAGCGTATCCCAGGGCAATTGGCTGGGAGACCAGCCCGGATCGCGGGAATTCTCATAGATTTCCATGAGACGGGGAGTCTCGACACGCCAGTCGAAGGGGAAGATATTGAGCTTGTCGGTGATTTTAGGAGCGTCTTCGATGTTCAGCAGTAGCTCTTCGGGATTCGGCATCCGCTCGTGCTGAGTCGGCGCTTCGACCATCTGGGACCCTAAAGATTTACCGGCCTTTAAGTCGGCTTCCTTAACAGGCATAGCGGTTTTGGGCATTTTCTTCTCCACTGGCATGTTTACCCCCCATTTAAACAGGGCTTAGCTTCATTTACCGAACGGTCGGTCAATTAATAGAATAACATAGGCTGTCAATTGAGACTAGTTCATAGCAAAAAACAAATAATTGACTGTCATTTATATGTCGCATTTTTGTATCGATTTTGGCGTTGACAGCGCCACTTTAGAACTCAGCAAAACGCCCAGCCCATGCTGAGGTTCCCGTTTTCCCCATATAGCCAAACCTATGTCTTCTTATTCGCTACCCGCAATTGTTTCGTCCGCAAAGCCGCTCTATGGTGGCGTTTCGGAAAACATAGAGGGGAAGTTTGATTATGGACTTGAGAAAAAAATCCATATTATTGATTGCAGGTTCGCTCTTACTGTGCGGCTCTTTCAGTTCTATAAGCGACGCGGAAGCTCGCTCGGCAAAGAAGACACTTAAAGCAAGAATCAGTCAAGAACAGCAAATGGCAGACGAACTGGTGCGCAGAGGGAAATACAACGAAGCTGCAGATCTATATAGAACAGCATTGAACGCCCAGCCGAAAGATATAAATGTACGCAATGGTCTGGCCTACGCCTATGCAAAAAGCTTCAAGCTGGACCGCGCCGATGAAGAGTTCGAAAAGGTCCTTAAAGAAGATCCGACCAACGCTATGGCCCATTGCGGCAAAGCACAGATTCTTTTAAGTAGACTGCAATCTTCCAATGGCACCATGCGCAAGAATAAAGAAGCGCTCGTAAAACAAGCCGGCGCTGCATGCAATCTGGCGCTCGCCACCGATCCAAAGCTTCCGGAAGCACACTACACACTTGGTCGCGTTTTCAAGGAAGAAGGTCGGCTCGACAAAGCGGAAGAGTCATTTCTCAATGCAATACGCGCCGACAAGAATTACTCGGATGCCTATGCCGGTCTTGGCTTAGTGCAGATCGAGCAGGGACGCTCAGCTGAAGCAATGAGCAGCTTCAAGCAAGCCACCGCCCTTAATACCGGCAATTCGACCGCTCACTACGGACTCGGTCGCGCGTACTTGCAACAAGGCATGGCCGACGAGGCTATCAAAGAGTTGAATACATCGCTGTATCAATTCAGAAACAGTGCTCCCGTGCACTTCGAGCTCGGCAAGGCATATGCCAGCCAGGGCAATATGGTAGCCGCGATCAAAGAGTTTCAAGAAACGATTCGGATAAAACCTGAAAACGCAGCGCCCTATATCAAGATTGCAGAGATTCGCGAAAGTCGCGGCGATATCGAGCACGCAAATGCCGAACTAAGATCCGGTCTCGATCTGATGCCCGATAACACCGAGCTTCAGCAGCGTGTTGCCAACAACAGCCTCAGACTGGAAAAGATCGCCGACGCGATCAAAGAATACGAAGCAGTGCTTCAAAAGAGTCCCGCCAATGTCGCTGCAGTTGAAGGTTTGACCCGCGCTCTCTATATGAAAGCGCAGAAAGAAACTACCGGGGCCTTCATCGCGGACAACGACTACGAAGCGGCAGAAGCCTCGATTGCTCGGGCAATTCAAATGAACCCGGACAATTTGCAACTGCGCCTGGCGGATGCCAAACTGCGATCGCTTTCCGGCAAACCTGTTGATCTCACACTTATCGGCACGCCGAAAAATGACGGTGAGCGCGTAGCATACGCAGAAGCGTTGCTTGCCCAAAATCGCTTTGCAGAAGCGACCGAACAGTTCAACATGCTCGTCGCCAATGCCGCAACCTCCAAGAAGCTGGCCGCACTGGGCGACCTGACTTTGATGATCAAAGACTTGAACAATGCAGAAATGGCATTCAAAAAACTCGCCACTCTGCAGGGCGGTCAGGAAAGTGCAAAACGCGGATTGAATCTCGTTGCAAAAGCGCGCGAAACCACAAAACAAGATCTGCGTTTGGCAAATGATCTTTCAAGAAGAAAACAGTTCAACAGCGCTGTCGACAAATATCACGCTGCCATCTTCAACGATCCTCGCAATGCATCTGCCCGTCTTGGTCTCGCCGAGACACTGGAAAAGTTTTTCCAGCAAGATTCGAAGGCATTGAGAGAATCTGTAATGCAATACAAAGCATATGAAAGTTTGACCCCAGGACTGCCGCAGAAAGAATTGGATCGCCTGCACAAAGTCACTGCACGACTGGAGATGCGCGCGACCAAGTTGGAAAGAGCCGTTGCAGAGGGCAAAAAACCGAATCTTCTTGCGCGCATGATGATGAGGTAAGCCAGAGGCTGATGATCGCGCGATGTGGCAATTTGACCGCTTGCCGAAGCGCGATTATTCAGCTGATAAACCGTTTCAAAATAAGTTTCAGGATAGGCGGGTTTAACTCCCTATCGGACCCCCAGCAAAAGACCGAGTCGCACAGCTCGGTCTTTTCTTTTCTGTTTGGGTTAATGTCATGGGTGAGTTAAACTCATACTGTGCTCGCCCTTTACGTTTCCGTTTCATAGCATGACCGAATCAGAAAACGAGAAAGCATTACCTGCCGTCCCAGAGAGTCGAGTCTCCCGAATCAAGCGCATTATCGAAGCGCTGTCGGACTTCGAGCAGGACGAACTCAGCTCCGCAATTCAGGTAAACCGGATGCGGGAGTATCATCTTCGCCTT
>JBGAVL010000212.1:0-11242 GCA_044228145.1 Obscuribacteraceae bacterium (SeqCode) | reverse complement strand
TTTGCTTACACCTTTTTAGAAGGACCAGTAACAACAATTGGGAGCAAGCCGGCAAACTGTTGGCCGCCCTGGTCGCGCTTATCGGATTAGTGACAATCTTTGAGTATTGGAGCGGCCGCAGCATCGGAGTCGATGAGTTGTTATGTATTGATTGGGGAAATCAAAAAGGCACGGCTACGCCCGGGCGAATGGGTCCAAACACTGCCATTGCGTTCACACTGTTCGGAACGAGCAGATGGCTGTTGGGCACTGCTAATCGTCAGTTACGCAGAACTGGTTTTGCTCTCATCACATCAGTAGCAATTATTGCAAGCTTCAGTCTCGTCGGATATCTATATGGCGTTCCGTATCTTTACAAGATTCGGACCTTCACCGAAATGGCTATGTCAACAGCTACAGCATTCGCGCTTCTATCAAGTAGCTTGCTCACAGCTTTTACAAACGAGGGACCAATCGCCGTTCTCTCAACAAATACCGCCGGTGCTATTGTTGCTCGCCGATTATTGCCTGCAGCGATCTTCTTGCCACCAATTATTGGTTTTGCAAGACTTCAGGGAGAACGGCTCGGATTCTTTCCATTCGAGTTTGGTTTGGCAATCATGGTATTGTCCATGATGCTGGCTATGACAATATTGGCATATTGGATTGCGCATGCCGTGGACCGCGAGGACAGCACAAGAAAGTATGTGGCGGCTCTTAGAGCCAGCGAGGAGAGACTTCGTTCGATTAAGGATAGTGCCAATGATGCAATTGTCACCGCTGACTCGAACGGAAATATCGCTTTCGTCAACACTGCCTTTACCAGAATCTTTAAGTACGCTGCGTCAGAAGCAATCGGAAAACCGCTCACATTGTTAATGCCAAGTCGATTTCATGCAGCGCACGACGCGGGATTTCATCGGTTTTTGACCACGGATGATTCAAGGATAATCGGCAAAACGATTGAATTAGCCGGCGTTACGAAAGAAGGCAAAGAGTTTCCGTTGGAATTATCGCTGGGAACCTGGACGGACGCCGGACAAAGTTGGTTTACGGCGATCATTCGCGATATCTCAGAACGCAAAAATGCAGAAGAGCAAGCTAAGAGATTGCAATTCTTAGCGACGCGACAAGATTTTCTAGCAGCTCTAATGCACAATCTGAAGAACCCTATCATCGGCGCAGATCGCGTATTCAACGCTCTGACTTCGCATGTGAAAGGTTCGCTGACACCGGATCTTGAGAAGATAATTTCTGAATTGCAGCGCAGCAACAAGAAGGTCTTGGACATGATGAATGAGCTGATCGAAGTCTATCAATATGAGACAGATCCCCTCTCAATCACACGAACAAAAACAGATGTTGCACTTCTTGTGCGGAATTCAATCAATGATGCTCGCGCCATGGCCGATGATCGCAGTATTGACTTGATCCTTAGTGAAGATGTAAATCCTGGAGATGCATTACTTGATCCAGTCGGTGTAAGTCGCGTAGTCGAAAATCTTCTGGACAACGCCATAAAATACAGCGACAACGGCGGAACGGTTCGCGTAAGCGTGCGCAGCATAGGACCGTCCATTGAAATCTCTACACACAACTTTGGCAAGACAATCTCGCCCGAGGAAAGAGACATGTTGTTTCATGGCTTCTGGCGAGGCGTTGCCGGTAAAACACTGCCCCCAGGAACAGGCCTCGGATTGTACCTATGCCGGGTCGTTGTCGAAGCCCACCAGGGCTCAATTACCTGCACATCGAATGATGGAGAAGGAACAACTTTCAGCGTGGTCTTGCCATCCACGTGACACGACTCAACTTTAAAATAGGCTGTTGAACTCTATGCCTATAGGGGCAGAGAACCACTAAATGCATGCTTTTCTACAATTATCAAAATAAACCTATTGGAAGATCTTGGCGCCAAGATCGACACAGCAATTCGGTTTTTCTTCAGAGCCACTTTGCCATGTAGGCGGTCGATTTTAATACTTCTCTGGCTACTACAAAGAGTCCTAGTTGGATCAACGGGGAATGATATCTGGGTGTAAACAACTGGCATTTGTTGCGTCCGGAGGAAGACACCGTGGGAAAAAAGAAGAAGGATCGCAGCAATCACATATCAACAGTGATGACAAATCACTTTGGCGAGATTTCTCTGTCCGACTTAGTTACCGCTTATCGTCAGTTTCCGGTTACAGCTCGGGTAGATTTACAGCGCGCCTTAGAGAAAATCTTCACCGGTCGCTTTGAGTCAACGGTCTATGGCACGCACAGAGATTATGACTATAGCGTATTAAAATTCTCGGATTTCCTCGAAACTGATAGCAGCAACGCCGTTGTAATGGGACCATTGCAATTTGACGAAGTAGACATTGGCGAGCAGTTTCCCGCTCGTTGTCTGACGAATGCGCTTTGGATTTGTCGCTCTGATACAACTCGGTTTGCCGTGCTCATTGCAGTTGGAGAGCGTCATCATGCTGAAGGAGTAACACTAGGCATCGCTGTGCCACAAGGAGAGAGTGAGATCAATTTATCACACTCGTTTTTGGAGGAGATTGAAAAGCTTGTCCACGAGAGCGGCTCTTACAGAGGAAAAGTAATTTCCCTCGAACAGGGCTCCAGATACTCAGGGAAGTCGGGCGCAGTTCGTGTTCACAAATTGCATTCAGTATCGCGGGAAGATGTGATCTTGCCTGCAAAGACGATTGACCTTTTGGATCGCAATGTCACAGAATTCATCAAGTTCCGTCCGCGCCTGCGGCAACTAGGTATGGCCGGTAAGAAGGGTCTGCTCTTCTACGGCCCGCCCGGAACAGGCAAGACGCATACGATTCACTATCTGGCCAACCAATTGCCTGAGCACACAACCTTGCTGATTACCGCCGGTCAAGTTGGGCTTCTCGAAGAATATTTTCTTCTTGCACGCTTTCTTCAGCCTGCCATGGTCGTTATCGAAGATGCTGATCTGATTGCGCGAGATAGAACCACGATGAATAGTCCATGTGAGGAAAGCTTGCTGAACAGGCTTTTAAACGAAATGGATGGTTTGAAAGAAGATGCGGAAATTTTGTTCGTGCTTACAACAAACCGTCCAGAGCAATTAGAGTCTGCACTGGCGTCTCGTCCTGGCAGAATTGACCAGGCGATAGAGTTTCCTCTACCCGATGCGGATGGACGTAGAAAGCTTATAAAGTTGTACTCTCGTGGCTTGGAGATTGGTGATGAGCTTCTGGAGCTGACAGTTAAGCGCATTGAAAACGCAAGCCCCGCATTTATCAAAGAGATGATGAGACGCGCTGCGCAGCGTTATCTACAAACAGAATCAACTGGTCCGCTGACTGAAGCGCACATAAAAATTTCTTTGGAAGACATGCTATTTAGCGGCGGCAGTTTGAATGTAAAACTGCTGGGTGGTGCGCTCGGCAAGGAAGCGGCGGCAGTAGGTTAGCCGACGCTCTAGCTTTGAGAAAACGTCCGGACCACATCAGGAGACTGGAGTGATTGACTTATGAATGACTCTGGCACTGGTAAGCATTTGGTGTTAATCCCATGAAATTCCTTGGACGATTGCGATTCATGCGATTCATTCCGTCAGTAGGCCTGGTTTGGGCAACACTCTATTTTTGTGTTCCACTGGTTGGTGGAGTACCTGTGAGATCTCCTATGACAGGTGCTCTATTTGCCGTCGCATTCGTTTTGTTTGAGCTGATGGTAAGCAAAGCATTGCTCATTGTGTTAAATGCAGGATATCGTCTAATTTGCTCGAAAACCGAGAGTAAAACTTCCCCATCCGATCAATCGGCCGTCCTTAATTTTAGAGGACTGCCGTATCCGCTCAGTCTGTTGTTGTTCTTCAGCAGGCGAATTCTTACTGGAATCTTGTTTGCAGTGAGTGCGCCTGCGCTTGTTGCCTCGCTGCTTCCATCGATACCAAATAGCCTGTCAGCATGCTTGTTGGGAATACTTCTTGCCGCCGCTTTCTGGCTGACACCGATTGCGATGACGCTCATGCTGACTGTACCGCTTCTGGCAGTCGGGTTGCCTGCTTTTTTAGTATTGATGGTCTTTTCCAAATTGCCGCGATACAAAAAGCTGCAATCTGGCGCTCAACTGAGCGAAGGAGAGAAAAGCTTATTTCAACAATTTGGTGGAATTTTCGGTGTTTTGGTCTCCTTGCCGGCACTTTCACTCATCTTCCTTCAAGACATGCTGCCAACAAATCCGAAGAGCATTCCACCGGAAGAAGTTCCTGAGGGACTCACCGCTGATAAATACTATGAGCTAGGAACAAAGTACAAAGACTTAGGTTGGATTTTTCAGTCGAAGATGGCTCTGGCAAAGGCTATCCAATTGGGAGCAGGGACCGAAGTAGGCACCAAAGCGCAGCGATTTCTAGACACGAAACTGCCAAAGCATTCAGTTCCGGCCGAAGCTACTCAAAGAAATGTTTTGGGTTTCAACCAGATGTTCAGCGGCGATAAGGGCGCTGCAAAGAAAACGTTCGAAGATCTCATTGCGGAGTTTCCAGACTTTGAATGGCCGTACAGCAATCTATCATCAATTTATATCGAAGAGAAAAACGTCGAACAGGCAAAAAGCTTGATCAACAAAGCTCTCGAAATCAATCCGAGTTACTTGAATGCCTGGCTCCACCTGGCCGATGCTTGTGAGCTGGAAAAAGATCATGACGGCGCAATGCAAGCATTAGAACGAGCATGCGCGCTGGCTCCAGACGATCAGGCTGTAGTGATAAAGAAGCTGTCACTCGAAAATCGCTAAGGTAATAGCTGACTTCAAATTATGGGTTTTTAGTCCGTAAGAAACTGGGCATTGACCACTTCTCAATTTCGAATTCTTTCAATTGCCCAGCGTACTGAAATGAGTTGATCGGTTGAGCAAGTTTGACTTGATCGCTTATGACACCAGAAACTGCTTTGTTCAATTTTTTGAAAGCGCCTTCTTCTGCCAGTGCTGCCTTCTCGTCAAACAAACAAAATGAAATACTCTCTTCTGGCTTCACCCAGACTATGCGACTTTCCGGTACGCCCGTTGCTTGCGAGCGACCATAAGTGCTTATGAGAATGACCTTCTCGATGCGAACACCGGGATCTGCCACGATGTTCCACTCGACCTGCGCATGGGAGGCAAGTGCCAGGATTACCTTCGGTGTACGATTGGTGACTCTCACTTTCACATGACCCATGATGCTCAAGTCGTTGTCTTTGCTTCTGGGAGTATCATGTGCCTGCCCAAGGTAGATCGCATGCACCTGTGGATTGCTGATGGTCGGCAGATTCCAGCGAAGCGGTCTCTGGTCGTCGGCATTATAAATCTCTCCCGGGCGCCTGCCGTCCATGATCTGCACGATACTTTCGCGATTGGCAAAACCGAGCGCTGAAATACTTATTGCTAGTGCTGCCACTACTACCGGTATCAGAAGCTTTTGTGATTTTTTCTTTTGCTCGACACTGGGGGGTCTTGCTTGCCGGGTGCCGGCTTCCTCTTTCAACAATGGCACAGATGGCACTGGTTCCACTACAGCATTTGCCTCTCCGCTAGCGAAAGACAAGATGTCCTGCTTCATTTCATCCGCTGTTTGAAAGCGCTCATCAGGATTTTTCCGTATCGCTTTTAGTATCGCGCTTTCCAGATGCGCCGGAATATCTGCCTCAAGAACAACCTTGTTCAGCGGCTCAGGCTCGGTGGCAACGTGAGCGAACATGATCTGCAGTGTATCTCCAGAAAAAGGCGGTTGTCCTGTTAGAATTTCGTACATCAAACAGCCAAGTGAGTAAATGTCCGATCGGTGATCGACTTTCTTAGACTTGCACTGCTCCGGACTCATGTAATAGGGAGTGCCGATGCTCTCATGGGTTGCCGTCAGTGCCGGAGCATCTTCTTGAAGTGACTTGGCGATACCGAAATCGACTATTTTTGCCTGTTCGCCGGTGCCTTCGTTTTGAATTACAATATTCGATGGCTTTAAATCGCGGTGCAAGACATGCTTGGAATGAGCATGGCTTAGCCCATCACAAAGCTGAGCACAAATATTGACAGCACGCTGCCACCTAATGCGTTTTTGCTCAACGCGAATTTCTCCGAGAGTTTTTCCCTCAAGTAAATCCATCACCAAATAGGGCGTGCCATCAGCAAGTTCGCCGAAGTCATAGACAGAGCAAATGTTGGAATGCGAGAGTGTGGCGGCTAACCGTGCTTCCTGCTTGAATCTAAGATACACAGCTTCATTTTTGCGAAAGTCTCTGTCCAGAACTTTGATGGCAACCTTGCGCCCAATTTCAATATGTCGCCCGGCGTATACCTTACCCATTCCGCCCTTGCCGAGCACGTCGAGCACTTCATACTTCCCGCCTACTTGAGTACCTACAAGCGACGACGCCTGACCAGGCGCATCACCACCAGACATGCTGGGAGAGACGATTGTCTGCTCTCGGTCGCCCTCATCTGTATCTTTGTCGTCCGGCATACTTAAATCTCCTGAACCAATATTATGCCAGGAATGATCAGTAGGGGTGCCATAGAGCAGGTTGAGCAGGCAAACGCGGTTGCTGATTACCGTGAAAAAAAACACAGGGTTTTTCCCAGTCACAGACAAGATTGTGATTGGCTAGAATTGTTGAAAGGTTTTGGATACTGACTGTGCACGAAATCTACGGTGGAATTCTAGTCCTCATCTTTATGATCTTACTTTCCGGGATAAAGATTGTAAGAGAGCATGATCGCCTGGTTATTTTTCGATTCGGAAAAATAATTGGGCACAGGGGTCCGGGTATGCAAATGGTTGTTCCGTTGATCGACCGTTCTCACAGTGTTGACACGCGCATTACAGCATCATCAACATCTCCGCTTGAGATAAACACCTTAGACAAAATTCCCGTGCGGCTCTCCGCACTGTGCCGGTTTCACATAATGGACCCGGTGAAAGCAGTAGCGAAAGTTGACGATCCAATTGCGCACACGATAGAAACAATGCACACAGTGCTGAGAAGCATAATCAGCGAGCATACCGCCAGGGACATTTTTGCCAACGAAGCAGAGCTGAACTCCACCCTCAAAAGAGCTCTCAGCCGGCAAACGAAGAGCTGGGGTGTGCGTGTCAAATCAGTCGAGATCAAAGAGCTGACGGTGTGCCAGGCTAAAGAGAATCTGACAACGTCTGGTGTTGGCGTCGAACCATCTGCATCATCTGACCCAGTAAGCAAAACCATGCCGTCCGACAGCCACAAAGAAGCCGCCGTCTGGATTGACGGACATTTCACTCCTCGCGTTCAATGCCAATAATCCAAACGTTCTCAATCGACAGCCTTGAGCAGCTCATCGAAGCCAATACTGCTGCTGTGCAGCACCGCACGCAAATCTAAAAGCATGGTTATCCGGTTGTTGATCAACTTGATGGATTCAGACCACCAGTGGTGCGCTTTTCCTTCTGCAGACAGCTTTTGAACTGCCGAGTCTCGTTTTATATTGACGTTCAAAATTTTCGACTCTTTCCAGTACTTGGTCAACTCTTCTCTTCTGGACAGATTCGTCTGCGAAACTGGCGACACGGAATTTAGATATCGGACCATAACCGGAGACAACTTGATTTGCTGGGAACCTTTTCCGAACGCAGTGCTTAAGGCATTCGGTTCGGCTTTGCCTGGTCGGAATCCGCCGCGCTGTTCCAGAATAGTAGCTAGCGCCAGACCACTAAGCATATATCCGGAAATGATGGTTATGTGGTTTCCCGCCAGCACATTTTGACTGCTGTTTGATAATCCAAGTGAGCCCGAAACGATACCGAGAATGCCGAGCTGGAGAAAGTTGACATTGTTTGTCAGTTGAATAATCCTGTCTCTTTGCCTGACCATGCGGTCCATGACTTGATATTCGATGTCAATTTCATGCCCGACAACATCGGCGTCGGCATTCATAGAAAGGAAACCGTCAAACACCTGTCTTGTGATCAACAACTTGGCGTTCTGGTCTAATTGCCTGTCGGTGGTCAGCAATCCCTGAACGCCGAGCAGAGTCGCTGCGGCATTGGCAGAAGGGCTGAGCCCTGAATTAACGACAGGAGAACTTGTAGCGATGGTAACCGGCCAGACTTTACGCAATAAATCCAGGAGCTCCACATCGAACTCGTTAAACTGCTCGCGCAAAGAACTCAAAAGGGCAATACGATTAAGGACCAGCTTGATTGTGTCCCGTTTGCAAGCCGGCATACTTCCCAACTTTTCAAGGGCACGTCTGTTCTTGAGGTCGACAGTGGAGACATTCTTGCTCCAGAATTCCAGCAGGCACTGGCGCCTGCTTTTGCCGTCGGTTCTGCTGGGTGAGGATGAATTCAAATAGGTCATGACCAGCGGGGAAAACCCTTTCTGGGAGGTCGGTTTCAGATCGAAGAAATCGGCCAGCGAGTTTGGTCCGGTTTCATTCTTGCGCCAACCTCCGCTCAGTGCCAAAAAAGACGCGGCAGTAAAACCAAGACCTATTCCGTCAAGGGCGAGAAAAATCTCGTTGCCTGCTGTTGAATATCCTTTCAAATAACAATAGCCGGCGATAGCGCTGAGAGCGCCGGTTTGTATGAAGTTTGCTTCGTATAGCTTTTGCTGAACATTGCCCTGTCTGGCTGTCATCTTTGCCAGAACGACATCATACTGATAATTGAGCTCTTGCTGGCACGTATCACTGGCAACAGCCATGTCCAGACTGCCCCAGAGCAGCGTCTCCAAAAGTGTGATTTGCAGTTCGCGCTTTCTCTCGCTGTCCCCACCGGAGACATCGAGCGAGTTCAGCTCAACTATTACCGGCTCCAGGTGAAGCAGGCGCGCAGCATCATCGGCAGCGCCTCCAAGACCGGCCGAGGAGCTGATTCTCGTATCTGATGACAGCGATTCGACACTCTGAGAGTCCCTTACCTGGTTCAACAAGGAGAGAAGATCATGGTCGAATCCCCCAATGGCAGTGGAGAGAGACCACAATAAGACGAGCCGGTTATTGAGATAGTATTGATTCCTGGCTTTACCGTCATCTATGCCAAAAAGAGTCTCCTTCTTGGCCATGTCCGCTTTAAAGCGCTGCTTCCAGTCGGCATTGAGAACCTCTCTGCGGCTTTTGCTTTCGCCTGGAGCAGGCGAGTCGAGATATCGCACCACCAGTGGTGGCAGACCAGATCCGTCAACAGGCTTACCATTGAGGTAATGCGACATAAATGCTGGCGGAGTCAGGTGAGAAGCTTTAGCGTACTTACTGTATACGATACCGAGTACAGGCAAAAGAGTTCCCACTCCGGCACCCACGGTAGTACAAATGGCAGACTGGGTAAACTTACCGTTTATGTTGGAATAGGGCTCGATCATCCCATACAGAACGCCCAACTGCGCGAAGTTCACAGTGTTGAAAACCTGATTTACATTGTTGACTTTGCGCTGTTGTCGCGCGATAGCATCCTGTGTATAGTCGATCTCGATTTCTAACTGGCTCTCGGCAGCCTTTAATTGCAGAATAGCCTCGAAAATTTTGCGCAGCACCAGCGCCCTGTGGTCATTGAGTTGATGCCGCTCACTGTCAGAATGCGCCCCACTCCCGTGCAGGGAGATGATTTGTTCTGCTTCTTGTCGAATGCCGAGAATATCTGCTGTCTGAGCTACTTCCGGGGTCAGGACACCGTTACTTGCAACAGCCGATGCGGCAAGATACCAGGGTTGAATTAGTAAGCAGGCCAAAATGCAAACAGCTCTGCTACAACCTCCACGTACCCGCCACATCAACGCAAAAACCTCTGATAAACCGGTTGGCTTTCAAGACTCCAATCCGGAACCAGAGATGGTCCTCTGGTGGAATACCGCAAATGCCAATTCGAGGCAAGCCCATATAGAAAATTTGGCGCGTTGCCGACTATCTCTTTGCAGCATAACTAGCTAAAAGGCCTTTTGTTAGTCCTTGAATTACGGATTTCGGCCGATAGCAATTGCGTCACTGTTGTGTTTGAATTATTTCTCCCGCGGCCTGGGATATTTTCGAATCTATCTGATTGAACAGCGGCCGCGCGGATCTGTTGGTGTTGCTTGTTGAAGCCAGGCGCATTATCGTCAGTAGGGAGGAAACATGCGAACTAACACTCTGCGCTATATCTACAATCGACCGTCTCTCACGCCGATTACGCGCGTGTGTAGCGCACTCGTTTTAGTAGGTGTCATCTCTTACTGGATGTCGCTTGCCTGGTCAGGCGAGGCTGCCTGGGCAAAGACCGCAAGCAAAAAATCAGATCTCGCCACTCGACAGGTTTTCAAAGAGCCGGTTGCCCTGATGAGCAAGGATGGCGTACTCGAAATCCGGCTCACGGCAAGACAGGGAGTGGCAACGCTCGACACGGTAGCCAAGCCGGTCAACGGTTTTCTGCTTTTCAGTTACGAAGTAATCCGAGGCACCGCATCAAACGGGCAGACTACCGGCCGCGATCTTTATCCTGGGCCCACACTACAGGTATTTCCGGGCGAGAAAATGATCGTCCATTTTGAGAACGAACTCAGTAATCTCACTATCAAGGATTATTTCATTCCCTCATACACGGCCAAGGACAAACCCGTTGCGTTGTATCCGCAGCAGATGACTTCGTCACCGACAAATCTACACACCCATGGCGCTCACATCAGTCCAAAGGGCAACTCCGACAATGTCATGTTGGACATTCCTCCTGGCATGTCCAACACCTACACCTATCACATACCAAGGAACATGCCGCAAGGACTGTACTGGTATCACGGTCATCTTCATGGACTGACTGCGCCACAGACTTATGCCGGGCTGGCCGGATTGCTTGCGGTTGGTCGAACGGATGGCAACCTGCCGCTCGTCACTGACAAAAAAATTCCTGTCCGCAACATGGCACTTCAATATAACTACGTCTTCGATCGCGCCGGCGGTTCGGCTGACCTCAACAACCTGATGTGGCCGATGTGGGTCAGCTCGATAAATCCGCCAAAAGAGGGAGAGCTGGTTAAAGGCACCTACCGTCCCTCGTTTGCGCCAGTCAATTTCAATCAAGCCAAAAAGGGCACCAAATACGCCACCATTTGGTATGCAGGGCCGCTTTCCATCCGCAATCACAGGGGTCAATTGTCATTGATCCCAAGCAATCTCCAGCACTTCACCACGGCTGACCGCAAAGCGGGCGCCGATGTGCCGGAGAATCCCTCACTTCCGGATTATCTCCGTGACGTGCAATTCACTGTAAATGGTCAGTTTCAGCCGATCGTAAAGAGCAAGG
>JBGAVL010000211.1:0-11242 GCA_044228145.1 Obscuribacteraceae bacterium (SeqCode) | reverse complement strand
AGCACATCGTTTAAACCATGAAGCGAGCCAGGGTGAAGAAATGGTTATTAGGAAAAAAATATCTGCATTGAGCGTCATGACATTGATCGTTGTCGCGCAAAGCTTCCCACTTGCCGCTCCGGCCCAGGGACCAGGAGGTGGCTTGCCGCCTGCGATTCTGGGAGAGGTTGAAGGCAACAAACCTGGAGATGCAACGATCACCCCGCCTGCGCCTAATCCCCCGGTTCAAGCGGTTCAACCGGTTACTGAGCCTGCAAAAGAACCGGCGGTCAAACCCGAATCCACTTCGGCTCACGTTGGCAGCCCCGAAAGACCGCATGCAGGCTTGATTGAAGAAACAGCCAAGGAAGCTGCTCCGGTCAAGCAGGCTCCCAAAAAACCAATCATGCTCTATGGGCGCCTGGAAGAAATTTCCGGCAAAGCTGCACCGACTTTTCCTATCGTTTTGAAAGCCCTCACACCGAAGATGGACCAGACCGGCTTGCTCAAAGGACAGGCGACAACCGGAACTCTGGCCGGCACTCTGGAGAAATCTTATCCAGCTGATTTTCGCGGTACATGGGGCGGCTCTTTGACCCTGGGCCAATTGGTAATTACACCTCTCAATTATCAAATCGATCCTGACGACGCCAGAAAGACAGCCAGTCTTGTACGGCAGGGATCAGTGGGCACGGCTAATTTTGTTTTCAATAGCGACGGACGCGGAAATATCACTGTGGAGCCGACCCAAATCATTTTCATGGTGCCTGCCAACCAGACAAACTCATTTCAGCTGGCCATGCAACAAGCAGGCGGAGCAAACGCCATGGGTGGAAACGCCATGGCCGGTATGATGAAGTCAATGATGAGTAACATGCAGGTTCCGATCGCCATCAAATTTGGAAACTTTCAATCATCTGCAATGAATCCCAGCATCTCGGGAAATTCATTTTCCATTGGGGTGCTCAGCAACCGCCTCAAGCAGCTCAGTCCTGGAATCATGGAACAACAAGTGATTACTCAGGAAAACATTCGCATTGCTAGAACCGGCAAGACCTACAGCACCTATAACGAGAATATTTTCAGATTCACTCAACGCGGCTCCAGTCAGATGTATGTTGAGGTAGCCTCCGTTTCATATGACATGGCCAGACGTTTCTTGCGTAAGATGGTCCTTTACGGTTATGTGACCAAAGGCGCGGTGCAGCAAGACTTTAGCAATCCCTATGCCGGTCTTCAACAAATGATGGGCGGCGCAGGCGGTGCCGGCGGAATGCAAATTCCCGGCATGGGCGGCGGATCTGGAAATCCGCTCCAACAACTGCAGGACTTGCAAAAGATGTTTGGTGGGCAATAGCACTTTATGGATATTGATAAGCTGGCCGATGTGGTCGAAACGATGATCATTGAGCATGACTATCCCGGTTTCGAACCGCGAGGTCTGAAGCTGGGATTGCCTGAAGAGCTCGAAGGCATGAGCGCCAAGACATTTGGCAGCGCACTCGGACACAAGAGTGTTTTTGTGAAACTGACGGCATTGCGCTGGTTTCAGGAGCGGCCGGGTGTTGCTAAAGCGCATCTTTCTTCCATACTCGGATTGATTGATTCCGATGACGAATGGGTGAGAAAAGAAGCGATTCGTACGGTTGAAAAAATTTGGAAACTGCCTGCGCATGTAGGTGGCATCGTTTCTAAGGGTCTCACAGACGAGGCGATCGAAGTACGAAAAGCCAGCGCCAAAGCCCTGGGAAAAATTCTAAAACGTTCTGTTACAAAAGATGCTGCGGTTATTGACGCTTTAAAACAAGCGGCTCAAGACAAAGATGTTGAAGTGCGATTCAAAGCTCAAAAAGCGTTGCGCAATATCGGTGAATTCGTAGTCTGAGCGTGAATCAAAGATTTTAGCTGTGCGCTTATGCCGAAGTACGGTGCTTGGGAGTCGATGTAGATTGGCTAAGCAGACGGCTTTCAAGTAGAGTTGCAAATGAAATTAGTCATTTAACTCAAGTTTTAATTTGGCGACGAATTGGCGAGACTTTTCTAAAAGGTGCGAACTCTCAGTAAGTTCCAGGTAAAAACCGTGCTCGAAATACTGCTCCAGGTAGTTCCAGTCATAGTCAATTGCTTTGTGGAATTCCGTCAGCCTCGAGAGTATGTCGCCAGTCAATCGCATTGCCTGATCATGGTTTTCACTGGTCCATGATTCTTTCTCACTGGAAAGAATTCCGTGAATGATTGACGATGCAGTGGAAACTTCTTGCGCAAGCTCATGAAAGTAGCGCTTGATCATCTTCTCTTCCAAAGTGGCGCGTTTTTCGGAAAGTTTTGCGACTGCTGCTGTGAGAGTTGAAAGGCATTCGCTGAGGGCGCCAGCTGCTCTCAGGACAGGCGAAATTTCGGATTTGGTCTCGCGCATCGTTTCTCTCTTTTTATCGCTCTTTGCCAGTGATGGTGATTAGTCTATAACATTGACTGCCTGGGGTCTAAAGAGCCGCACAGGCTGGGCGACTGAAAAAAAGTGCTTAGAAACTTTTAGCCGCCGCAGGGGTTGCATCTGCGACGGCTTATTCTGTTTAAAAGTTTTTTGCGCTATCTCTTGGTTATGACTGCCACTGTCGGTAGTTGCGTCGTCTTCCTAGAATGGAGCCATTTTGCGAAGTCTCAAGAGAGTCGGGCGTTTCAACCAGTCCAAAAGATTTCCTACGAGAGAGTCGGAACGTATGGCTCATTTACTTCCATAGTGCTTACTGCCAGGTGGGCTGCGCCTTGCTGTCTTCTGAAATTATCCAGATAGCGGCGAAGTGCTTCTCTTATCAGGTCGGATCTCGTTCTATGTTCGTGTTGGGCAATGAAGTCTACTTGTTCCAACATTGCAGGTGGTAGGGCAATCAGTACTTTTTTGGGCATTTGCAGTTCCTCGCAGAGACAAAAGTGGACGCCGGGACCATGTGTGACCGCTATCATCAATGGACCCTATACACGGTTCTTAATATGTGGTAACCGCGTTTCGCATTGGTGGGGGATTCATCAACCACCCTCGATGAGTATCAACTTTACACACCAAAACGAATATCGTAAAGGTCCGAAAGGGGCATAAATACGCAATTCGCTCTGAATGCAGCTTAAGTGTTTTTCTGAAAGTCTGAAAGCCTGACACAACAAGACTCCTTCTCTGGAGCCCTGTTTCCATGCGGGTTTTGTATAGACAAAAAGATGCCCTTCAGACATATCTTCCCTCTTGCCAGATGATGAACCCTCGTGTTAGCGACTCTCTGACGAGTCAGCCTGAAAACAGCTATAAGAGCGGTGTTAGATATGCGGCAGTGGTTCTTTCGCATTTGCTTGCGGCAATATTGAGCCAATGCAGCCTGCTATGCGGGTTTAAAGTATATAGATCTGGCGCATGTCCGGCCCGTTTGCTACTTGCGATTCCGTAGACAACTGTCTACAGGTCGAGCGCGACAAAGCTCGGTTTTCATGCCATTCGCCATCTGGTCTCAAAGTGGTGGCGTCTTGAAAAGCAGTAACCATGCTGATGCATCTTTCGTTTTTCTGCATTATTTCTCGACGCCTCGGCCGTTAAGTCAAAAGCGGTTTATTAGCTGAATGCCACATATCAAAACCAGCTTGGTAAGCGGAGTTACATAATTCTTGCCTTTGCAAATCTCGTATGCTGCGCAGGCAAGCACTCTTAAAACCGGCGATACCACATTTGGTATCGCCTGCTTTCCTTTATGTGTTAACTGGTCCTCGCAAGAAGAGTTTTCTACAGGCAAGAGATTTGTGTTCGGCGACAGTAAGAATTGCCGCTGAAGCCTAGTGGCGCGGCATCCAGAGATAGATGGCTTGCCTTTCACAAACAGTGTCAATGAATCTAAGAGATCTCACGGTTGTGGGAGTCCACAGTACAATTTCATATCTATATAAATGAATCGGAGCAAGCACTGGTTAGATTGCCTTTGCAAGAAAGGAGACAACGATGATTCTGGCAACCTGGAATGTCAATTCACTCAATGTTCGACTGCCTCATGTGATCGAATGGCTGAAAACGAATCAAGCGGATGTTCTGGCAATTCAAGAAACAAAGCTGGCTGATGAGAAGTTTCCCAGAGCGGCTTTTGCAGAGCTAGGCTATGAGGTCGAGTTTTTCGGCGAGAAGACCTACAACGGCGTTGCCATCGTCTCTAAAAAACCAATTGAGAATGTCTCACGCGGACTGGCTCAGCAGGGCATCCCGCAGCAGTGCAGATTGATCGAAGGCAGTGTAGACGGCATACATATAATGAATGTCTACATTCCCAACGGTCAGGAAGTTGGATCGCAAAAGTATGACTACAAGCTTTCATGGCTCGACCACTTGCATGAGCATATAAGTACTTTTGCCAGGGACAGACCGATTTGCTTGCTCGGGGATTTCAATATTGCTCCACACGATGATGACGTTTACGACCCGATTGAAACTCGGGGCACGATCATGGTCAGCGAGATCGAGCGAGCCTCTCTTGATAGGTTCCGACAGTGGGGATTGAGCGATGCATTCAGAGAGCTGAACAAAGAGCCCAAGCAGTTCTCGTGGTGGGATTACAGGATGGCAGCCTTCAGGCGCAACCAGGGTTATCGCATCGACCACATCTGGGTGACTGATCCTGTCAAAGGAAGTCTCAAACGCGCCTGGATCGACAAAGCGCCTAGAAAGCTCGAACGCCCCTCGGATCACACACCGGTGGTAATCGAATTCTCGTAGGGTCGCGCCATGCGTCGACCGCAACCGATGCATAAGGGCGACGCTTGAGGGCGACGCATGGCGTCGCCCCTACAAGGCGATTGCGCCTGGCCGGGTTTTAGACTTTGACCGGTTCGCGTTTCTTCTCCGGTCTGTTGTACGGGAAGATAATGTCGGCCCGATCGATTTCACTTAAGCCCGGGAATCCGCCATCGATGATCATGTCGGCTAATTTCGAACAGGCTTTGAAATAGCTGTCAGAAGGTCTTTCTCCAGCCAGCTTGCGGCGCAAATCCTGACAGAGGATGTCAGCCGACATTTCCACGACCAGATTCTCTTGCCGGTGCGCCCAGAAACAAGTTACCAGCATAGTGATGGCGTCTTGAATGCGCTGCGACATCTCGGCGATGCGGCATTGCCTGTCGGCCAACTTGAGTTGATGTTTGGTCATGGCGTCGCTCAATTCGATTGGCGATTGCTCGAGAATTTCGATTGCGAAATCGATATGACTTTTCAGAGCCGCTCCCAGAGTAGAGCCTTCGTATGTGTCTGGGGCTGCAAACTGTTTTCCCATTCTCCAGAATGCGTAAGGGAATATCTCATTGCGCAGCTTCCAGACATGAGTGGGATCCATCGGATTGAGTCCTTTGAGTCCCTCTCTTTGCAGTGCCTTTCCAACCGGCTCCATGAATTTCTGACCGTGATTTTTGGCCAGCGATTTGAAGAAAGCCATGCCCAGCATCTCCCCTTCGCCCTCGTAGATGCAGGGAGCCAGGAAGTCGTGCACATTGTCTCCGAACATGTGTCCATGCACGAAAGAGCGCCCACCGTGGGTTTTCATGAAAAGCTCAATGGCGCACTCTTTTTCAGCCTCACTGCCGAATATTTTGGCGATGATGCATTCCAATTCCCCGCGGAAGCCTTGATCGAGGAGCCAGGAGCCCCAGCTATAGAGCGCTTCGGCGCCGGTAATCAAAGCGGCTGCCCGGGCAATCCTGCGTTTGACCAGTTCTCTGGTTTCAATGGCATGCCCGTAGGTCTCGCGGAAGTGAGCCCAGGGCAGCATGTTCGCCAGCATCAGGCGCATGACACCCGAAGCTGTCGCGCAAAGCGCCAGGCGACCCAGATTGAGCCCGTGATAGGCGACTGTAAGACCGTCACCCAGAGGCGGCTTGAGCAAATTCTCTTTGGGGACGGCAAAATCTTTGAAAACCAGACCCTGGTTGTAGGCATGCTTGAGAGCATGCAGACCATATTTGACGATCTGGAAATTCTCGGTTTCGGTCTTGGGCAAATCGGCGATGATGGCAGCCGGCTTTCCGTCAATCAGGCAAACGATGCCGATCGTGCGACCGGGGATGGCGTTGGTGATAAAAAGCTTTTCGCCGTTGATAAGCCATTTGTCGCCTGAGAGAGTGGCTGTCGTTTTCAAAGCCGTAAGGTCTGAGCCGGCTCCCGGTTCGGTCAGGGCAAAAGCCGATAAAGCCTGCCCGCTGGCCAGCTTGGGAAGAAACTGCTTCTTCTGCTCTTCATTGCCGAAACTTCTTACCGGATCGACCGCACCGATGCAACCATGGACTGAGGCCAATCCGGCGGCGGTAGGCTCGATTGAGGCAATACGGCTGAGAAAGGTCATGAATTGCTGGACCGTGCAACCCTCACCGCCATACTTTTTGTCAATGAGCATGCCCCAGTAGCCTGCGCCAGCAAGATCGGCAAGTACATTTTCCGGGATCTTGCCGTCCGGACCGTACATGCTATTTTCGCGTTTGTGCTTCTTTAAAACTTCGATCGAGCGCTGCATGGATGGCAAGCTCAGCTTCTCTTGCGGGACTTTTTCAGCCCGAAAAAGGTCGAAGGGAATTTTGTCGTCCCAAACCGCTTTGTGAATTGGGCTGTTTGAGGTCTTATATTGTTCGGCAAAAAGTGATTCTACTTCGTCGTCGGCGCGGTCGACCGCGCCTGTACGACGGGATTCTTCCTCGGTTTTGCCGCTCAGCCGAAGGGCTGTTTCAGCAAAGCTAATCTCTGAATTTGAATTTTTATCGGATGTCATGATTGCAACTGCCTGATAACTCTATTACTTAGTCATAAAGGATCATACTAATTTGTGTTCGAATTAGTGACAAAAACGGGCAAATAGCAAGGGAAAAGCGCTGTTTTATTACGGGCGGCGCCTGATAATGCCCCGAACAATGTCAAAAACAGGGCATCTAGCGCGATGATAAGTTGTTTCTGAGGAATTCAACATGGCCAATGAAGCCAAGAGCCCCAATCCTGCCACGATTCCCCTCAAGAGAGTTACTCTCTACAAGCACGGGATTGGTCACTTCGAGAGGCGCGGCAAGTTCAAAGGCCCGGGCGAGATCGAACTTTTGTGTGGACCGGAAGACATAGACGACATGCTCAAGTCGCTTTTGGTTCTCAACGTAGAAGGCGGCGGGCTGGCAGCCGTTACTTATGATTCGGCGAAAACTTTGCCTGCGCGGCTATCGGAATTCGGTTTCGACTTGAGAAGATGCCATGGCTTGCTAGAGCTGGTCGCTCAAATCAAAGGCTCGCCTGTCACCATCAAAGTCGGATCTACCAAAGTCGAAGGGCGTGTAGCCGGACTCGATGCAGTCGAGCAAGCCGTAGGCGATAACAAAATCATCGAGCAGCAATTGCTCCTCTATTGTGGAGGTGCTTCTCTCAAACGCTATGGCTTTTCTACAATTTCCGAAATCACACTCAACGATCCCCACCTGGCTTCCGAAGTTCAGCAGCAACTAGAACTGCTTTTTCAGTCAATTAGAAAGAAAGACCGCAAATTGCTCAAGGTTGAGTTGACCGAAGCAATCGAGCGCGAAGTAGTAATTGCCTATTCCATTCCCAATCCGATCTGGAAAACCAGTTATCGAATGGTTGTGGACGAAGGCGGCCGCGTACTTCTTCAAGGCACTGCCATTGTCGATAACGTACAAGATGAAGACTGGGAAGAAGTGCAGATCTCGCTGGTCAGCGCTGCGCCTGTATCTTTCATTCAACCGCTATACGATCCGGTTCAACCGCACCGTCGCAAAATTCAACCCCAGGGATACAACTCGCAAGATCCATATGTGGCAGAGCGCGCGCATAATTTTGGCGATGGGTTCGGACAAGCCGAAGGCACGTCATCAACAAATTCGTTTGAATTGCAGTTGCAAGAGAGGTTTAAAGCCAGCAAAGGAGCCGATGATTCTGGAATCCAGGCTATGGCCGCTCCTGTTGCTGCTGCCGGAGCCAGTTGGCGTCGCCTCGGTCCTTTGCCCAATCAGTCACGCGAAGCAGAAGCAGTCAATGTGTTCGACGCCGCACAATTGCAGAATGTCGAAGTGGAAGTGAGTGAGTCGGGTGAGTTATTCGAGTATCAAATTTCTCTGCCGGTTACCATCCCCAGAAATAGTTCGGCGCTGATTCCCATCGTCAACGAATTGATCGAAGGCGAAAGAATTTCACTCTTCAATAGCGGGCGCAATCCACGTTTTCCATACGCAGCTCTGCGTCTGACAAACACCACCGGTCTGACTCTGGAATCCGGCCCGGTAACTATTTTGGAAACAAACGCATACGCCGGCGAGGCACTTCTGGATGTTCTCAAAAAAGACGACACGCGCATTCTTCCTTTTGCGCTCGATCAAAGCGTTACAGTCGTAGTGCGCGATAACTTCGAGCGTAAGCCGTTCTGGCGTGTTCGGGCCTGGCAAGGATTTCTCTATCTCGACTACAAAGAAGAAACGCAAAAGACGTACAATCTGGAAAATCTTGCCGACAAAGATAAAGTCGTCTATGTTGAGCACCCTGTTCAATCAACTCTTTCTCTGGTTTCGCAGGAGAAGCCAGTTGAAGTAACTGAAAGCTTTTATCGTTTTCGAATTCCATTGAAGCCGAAAGAAGCGCATTCTCTCTCGGTTGTAGAGGAAGGGCAGAATTATCAAACCGTTCGCCTGGAAGATTTCGATTCGCCGGACATGGCTGCAGTCAAATGGCTAATGGATCAAAATTTCGTCGATCAGCAGTTTCATGCGTTTCTCAAACAGGTCATTGAAAAGCGCACGGTAATTCGCTTGCTTCTGGAACAGAGAAAGGCAATGCACGAGCATGTTGCCGAATTGAAATCAGAACAAGAAAGAGCGCGCGAAAACGTCCGCACGCTCGGCACTTCGGCAGATCGATACAAAACCGCAATTGATGAAACAGAAGACAAGATTGTTTCAGGAATTGCCAAACTCAATGAACTGACGGGACAAATCACCGAACTTAGAAAAGACTACATAAAGTTCATCGGCCAAACACTTCAATCAGACATACTGGTCCAACTGGCAACTACCTAGAGTTGCCGCCGAATTTCATTTCAATCGGCGAGCTGTCTATATTGCCGATGGAAACTGTCAGATCATTACCTTCCAGCAAGCTGACCATTTTTTTTCCGGCCAGTTCATATCGCCACCCTTTTGTAAGCGGTGTCGGTTTGGTCTCCAATTTGTTTTCTCTATGCAACTTAATCAGCTGCTGCAGTTCGTCCCTTGTGGATAAGAGTTCAGTAGCCAGATCCTCTTCGTAAGCGATTACTTTTAGAACAGCAAACAGCATGTCGCCGACCAGGACATCGCGCTTGCTCGGACCACGCGATGCGGGCCATTGAGGTAGATCGTGGTCGGGCGTGGCGCGTCCATCCTGGGCGGCACGCACGATGCCAGGGCCGAATCCCTTGATTTGATCGGGCCTCATTCCTCTAATTCGATTCAAGTCTTCTACTTTTGATGGAGGCTTGCGGCTCACTTCGACAAGAAGACTGTCGGACAAAATTGTTCTGGGCGGCTTGTTCAACCTCTGGGCCGTTTGATCGCGCCAGGCAAAGACAAATTTCAAGACGGACAGACCGCGCCTGTCAAGCACGCTTGCGCCTTTCACTTTCAAGTAAGCGTCTCGGTCTTCATTTTCGAAATGCTCAGGCGAACAATAGCGCTTGCATTCTTCGTCAGCCCATTCAAACCGGCCCATCGCATTTAGCCTGCCGGAAATTGCGTCATAGAGCGGCAATAAGTGCCTGACGTCGTCGCTAGCATAGGACAGTTGAGCTTCAGTCAGCGGACGTGTCAACCAATCGGTGAAACTTTCCGTTTTGGAAAGCGAGACATTGAGCAATTGTGAGACCAGTCGACCATAGCCAATCTGATATCCGAGGCCGGCAAATCCTGAAGCTACCTGGGTGTCGAAAATATTTCCGGGCAAAGTCTGAAACTGATCATATATAAGATCGAGATCTTGGCTGGCGGCATGGATGACAACCCGGATGTTTTGATCATGAAAACGCTGCCATAAAGGCATCAGATCTTGATGGACAAGAGGATCTATCAAGTGCACGCCCTGGTCTGTGGCTACTTGTACAAGACAAAGAACCGGCCTGTAAGTGCGCTCTGGTATGAATTCCAGATCGATGGCAAAGCGACCGCATTGATCTATCTCTTTGCAGAGTTCTGCCAGCGCATCTGAAGTCGTAATGAGCGTCATGAAACTTTCTACTTTGGCGGTTTTGCTATGTAGGTGCGAGACCAGCTCAGGCAGCCTGGTCGTCCGATGATCACTGATGACTCGAGACGAACGCTTTCCTTCGGAAAGACGATCTCTTCACCTTCAATGGGTCCCACTTCCAGGTTGCCTCCCAGTGCAATGGCAATCGGTCCGGCTGTGTCCCAAGTTTTCAATCTTCCGGCCAGATGCACGTAGAGGTCGGCATATCCTTCCAGAACCTTAGCAACTTTGAGCCCGATGCTACCCATTTTCACGACCTGCACTTGCGGCAATTCGCTCACCCAGGGATGGCTCTTTCGATCGCGCCCGCCCATGATTACTCGCGCGTTCGATTCGATTTCCAGTTTTTCCAGATCGGAAAAGCGCTCACTTGGCTGATTGTCTTTTTCCGAAAATGCTCCAAATCCAGGTCCGCCGAAATAGAGAGTTTTCCAAGCCGGCGCATAAACCCATCCGAAATTCGGCTCGCCATCGACAAGCAGACCGATCATCACCGAATATTGCCCATCATTGCAAATGTAATTGTCTGTTCCGTCAATAGGATCGACCAGCCAGACGCGGCTTTTCTTTCCGTGCGGAGAATGATGTTCGTCTTCTTCAGAAACAATCTCGTCGTCGGCAAAGCGCGCGCTCAAATGTTTCACAAGGGCCGATGAAATCGCACAGTCGGCTGCCGTTACTTTGTCCGACGGACCTGACTTTTCTCTGATGTCCACACCTTCGCGCATGGCGATTGCAGTGGCGCCGGCCTCGCGCACAATTTTTTGGACATAGGCTATGTCTTCTGCGCTGACTGATGGTTGTCCGGTCACGGGCTTACCGCTTACTGTTGCCAACTTATGGGAGTCCTTAAAACTGAGTCGCCTATGACTTGGAGGGCGACGGTTCTTCTGAGTACATGCGGCAGTGGAATTCATCGGCCAGTTTGTTGTCGAGCAAGTCGGCTACATATGCGACGTTCCAAACCAGCTCATCCAGCTCTTCTTG
>JBGAVL010000210.1:0-11246 GCA_044228145.1 Obscuribacteraceae bacterium (SeqCode) | reverse complement strand
CACGACGACGAAGAACTTGCCCGCGTCCACGAAGAAATCTCCGACCGTTACGGACGCATGCCCGAATCAGTCGAAAACCTGTTTGAATTCGCCGCGATTCGCCGCGCCGCCCAAAGCCTCGGTATCGTTTCGATTGACCGCATCAAAGACATTGTGCGCAGCAACGATCTCGCTTATTGGAAAGTTCTGGTTACCGATAAATGACAAGAAAGAAAACGGGCACCACCTTCAGTGGCACCCGTTTTCAATTTTAGGAGAGGTCCATTGCCTTCGGAGATTCTCCTCTTATCCTAGCCGGTAGCATCTCCGGTCTGGACGATCTTGTACCAGGTGCCGTTGAACTCGACTATTACCTGTCTGCCCACCGACAAATATTTTGTGATTCCAGGTACCGACTTCATCAATGCAAAGTATTCTTCGCTCTTGAATTTGATCTCTTTTACTGTCTTGTCGGCTTTCTTGAACGTGCTTTCAGTCCAGAATCCATCGACCATATAGAAGGTCTTATCTTCAATGGTCTTCATTTCTCCGGCCATCAGGTCTTGCTTGTTGATTGCGTTCGACTCTTTCAATTCATTAAGAGTCTTGGCTACCAACACGGCTTTTTGACCGCTCTCTTCTTTAGGCTCAAATGACCTAAATGCATCTACACGAGCTTTACGAGCAATCATTTTGCCCATCATCATACTGTGGTCCATGCCCTTTGTAGCGAAAGGTGGATGGGAATAACTTCCCTCATCTCCGAATACATGCACGTCACGCTCGGAGCTATGTGCAACGAACGAATCCGGACTCGTCCGCGGCATGCGCGCAGAATCCATTTTGAAATACGCGGATTTGCCCATGTGAGTCGCCGGCAGTGAGGACAGTGCCATTGCCGGTGGTGGCGGCACCATTCCACCGCGTGCGCCACGCTGAATCATGCGGAAGCCCTGCGACACACGATCTGCCCCGCCTCCGCCGGCTACTCCGCCGCTGCTGAAGCTTACGGCTCCAGGCATGTTTTGTCTCACCAATCTACCGCGACCTTCGCTGGGGTCGGTGACCAGGTAAGAGGTGTAAGCAGAGATGATGCCGTATTTTTGCGAGAGGGCAATGATTTCGTCTATAACTTCCTTGCTTTCATCGTTGGCACGTGCCACTTCAGTCAAATAGCCGATCCTTCTCATTGCCCAGATGCGCGGCAAGTAAGAATGCCCGGTGTCTTCTTTGGCAAATTCCACAGGAAATGCAAAATCTTTGTTTTCATTGTTGATGCGTCCGGACAATTTCAGGGAAGCTTTGCCTTCGCCCTTGTAGCGCCCGATTAAGAGAACCTGCTGCCCGGCAAAAATGTCTTTCACTTCTTTGGGATAAACATCTTTCACTTGAATGCCGTCATATGCAATTTTGACGTCGCTCAAGACCGGACTCTTGATCTTTTGATAGAAGTTGCTCAAAGCCACTTCCAGACTCTCGCTCGGCTCCACATACTGGGCCGTGCCATGATGTTCTTCTGCAAGTTTGTTGAGCAGGCGAGTGTTGACGTCATAGCCGACACCGAAGTCGAAAATGCGGATGTCGCGTTTTGACTTGACGCCCTGCAAGAGCTTATCCACAACTGTTTCACCGACTGTCGGTTCTCCATCTGTAATGAGCACAAGGTAGGCTGGACGATCGGAAGCTTCATTGAGAATTGTGGTGCCCAGTGAAAGCGCGTCACTGATATTGGTACCACCGCGTGCTTCCAATTCGCTGATAAATTTCTCGGCAGCCTTCTTGTTCTCCGCATTGGCAGCCAGAAGTTTGGGGCTGAAGGCATCAGCATCGGTATTGAATTGAATGAGGCTGAAGCGATCTTCCGGTGCCAGCGCATCGACAATATATTTCAGAGCCTTCTGGTTTTGCTCCATTTTTTCGCCTTGCATCGAGCCTGATGTATCGGCGACCACAACAATGTCTTTGGCTGATGGTCCCTTCGCCGTCACTGGAGGCGACAGTGTCATCAGGAAATAACCATCTTCTTCCGACTTGCGATGAGTGAGCAGATTGGCTGCGACATCCTTGTCGGAAATACTGTAATAGAGAAGGAAATCTTTGTCGGGCACGGTGTTGCTGGCCGCCAGAGAAACATTCGCTTCCGTGTCGCCTTTGCGAGTCGAGGTGACGGTATGGGTGGGCGACCAGATGGTGCGAAGCGGCTGCTTGCCGGCCAGCTTCACATTCATCTTAATAGCATCGACCGGCTCGGCTTCACCTTCAGCTTTGAGAGGGAAGCGATACTTGAGCATGCCATTTTCAGCTTTCAAAACTTGTGTATATTCAAGTTCTACTTTCTTTGTGCCATGCGCAGGAATCGGGAAAATTCGCGCTCTCACTGTTTTGTAATCGGCAAATTCCAAAAGTCCGGGATCAACCATGCTGCGCACAATTTGCTCGTATTCGGTGCGCGCCGCATTAGCCTCTAAAATTTTTCCTTCCACAGGTTTGCCGTCGATATGCAGAGAAAAGGAGCTGAAAGTCGTATCGTCTGGCAGAGGGAAAAGATAGGTGCCGGCCAGATTGCTGTCGGTGTCGTTGGAAAACGTCTGTGTGATATAGGTTTTTGCCACCTGGTCGACGATGTCGACCTTGATGTCTTCATCTTTCAAGTGCAGCCCAAAACTGACGGAAGCTTGCAAGATCGGGCGCCGGCCCGGCGCCGGCACAGTGGGAGTGGCTCCGGGATGCGGGCGAACGACCGGTCGGGGCACCAGGGCGGGACGTCCGCCCATGATCGGATCGACAACAATCCAGCCGGAGGCGAGAACCTGGGCCGGTAGCGCCAATGTGGCGGCAAGCGCCGCGATAGATGCCAGTGCAACAGTTCTCATGTTTTGACCTCGTTGTTTTCGCCGCGTCTACTACAAACGAGCAAGGGTGCCAGTCAGGCAGAATGCCGCTTGTATCAGCTTAGAGAATTCCCGCCGCCGATTCGCCAGGATAAGAGTACTTAGCAACCTGGGGTTTACCCCAGCTTTTTACCCGCTGTTTTCGGGCACGAGATTTAGCCGGAATTAATCGCCGAAAGCGCCAAATATTCAGGAAATTCAACTTGACATCAAGGACTTGTTTAGATACCCTGAGCCTTTGCCTGGCACCTTTTGGTGTCCATCGGGCGGGAGGTTGTTGTTGAAAGTCATTCTTTGCACTGACTGCGGTAACGTCATGAAGAAGTACTCGGCGCGGTGCTACCGCTGCACGCGTACAAACCTGGTCTGGTACCATCCGGACGACCCGGAGCTGAAAAAGCGAGTCTCACAGCTCACCGGTGTGCGTGAACCCGGCGGTCCGTTGGTCAGTTTGCTGATCGTCGCCCTGATAGCCTCTGCCGTGTCGGGCGCCGTCTATGTATACCAGTACGACGTACTCAAACCTGTGACGACGGCTGTTGCCGGTTCTCAGCCTACCGTGCCGCACTAGCCTGCAGAAGGAGTTCCGAAGACGCTCACTTCTATCTGACCCCTGTCGCCAATTGTCGAATGTGACAACAATTTTAGGGGTTGATATAGTTCGGTGTTGATAGGAACTTTAGAGACTTTCGCACGCCTAAGCGATAGTGGGCTGGGGCGAATCGTGAGGGGCAATCTGAAAATGGGCGATCTAGACAAGCTCGGTGCTGGTCAATTGCAGTCAATGCTGGCTTCCATTGTGGAATCGAGTGACGATGCCATCATCAGTAAAAATCTGCAGAGCATAGTCCAAACATGGAATCGTGCTGCTGAGCGGCTGTTTGGTTATTCAGCCGAGGAAATGATCGGCCAGTCAATCACAAAAGTGATACCGCCTGAGATGCCGGACGAAGAACCTCTAATACTGGCAAAGCTGAAAAAAGGCCAGCGCATCGAGCACTACGAAACAGTGCGCATGAGAAAAGACGGAGAACGCATCGATGTTGCGCTTACCGTGTCACCAATTCGTGACCAATCCGGAGAGATAATCGGGGCATCAAAAATAGTGCGGGACATTACTAAGAGCAAACGGCTGAAAGACGAGCTCGATGTGTTGCAAAAAACACTTTCAGTTGTTGAAGAAGCAAGCAAATTGAAGAGCAGCTTTATTTCCACCCTGAGCCACGAAATTCGCTCACCCTTGGGTGGGATAATTTCACTGGCGGAAATTCTTGCCACAGAGGAAGACCTCCCGGCAAACGCCAAAGGCATAGCAGATGCCATACTCGATGCATCAAGAAGCCTCTTCAATGTTCTAAACGAGCTGCTCGATTTCTCCAAGGTAGAAGCCGGAAAAGTACATCTGGAAAATCGAATGTTCTCGCTTAGAGCCACAATTATCGATGTGATCCGCATCATCAATCCTTCTCGCACGAAAAAGGGGCTTTTGCTTCGCTCCATAGTCGATCCTGATATTCCGGAATTTATTTCAGGAGACGAGTTGCGAGTCAGGCAGGTTCTACTGAATCTGGCCAGTAATGCGGTGAAATTTTCTCACGAGGGTGCGATTTATATATCGGCGAATTTGGTGGAAAGCAAGGACGATACGTTGCTTATCGAATTCAAAGTTACCGACACCGGCATCGGTCTCAGCGAAGATACTATCGAAAGGCTTTTCCAGCCGTTTGTGCAAGCTGATCCGTCCACTTCCAGAGTCTTCGGCGGCACCGGACTCGGCTTGAGCATCGCCAAGAGCTATGTTGAACTGATGGGCGGCGAAATCGGAGTGCAAAGCAAACCTAAAGAAGGTTCGACCTTCTGGTTTAGAATCCCATTTCAAAGACAAGACGTAATTGCAACACAGTCAAACTTATGCGAATCAGAAGCTGAAGCATAATAAAAGAGATGCAGGCTTTCACCTGCACCTCTCTGCTCTATTTAAATCGCAGCCGCTTTATGCCACTACCTACGGTGCAACAATCTTTACGCAACGTCCCTCGAAAAGAACCATCACTTTTGCTCCGGCTCCAAGGAATTTGGTGATGCCCGGATGTTTTTTCACCAGTTCGAAGTATTTAGCCGAACCGAATTGAATCACTTCCGGCTGAGCATGCGAGCCTTCCAAAAGTGCGCTGTCCGTCCAGAATCCGTCTTTTAAGTAGAATGTTTTGCCTTCAATCCACTTGATGCCTGATGACTTATGGCAATCTGGCGAGCCAGAGATGATGACGCTTCTGACTTCTTGGCAAACAAACTGCCTCTTACGGCGCTGCTTGTTCTTTTGTCTGCGGCTCCATCGTAAGCAACAAGAGAATCTGCTTCGGCCGGTGCGCTTGGTGCAGGAGATGCCATCGCTCCCATCTGGCGAGGGGCATGATAGAACCCGACTCCAGGACCTCCAGCCGCTCCGCCTCCTCTTGCGATAGGGCGGAAATCGGTGACGGTTATGGCACTACCGAAGTTAGCCCTGGAAGCGCGGCGCGGCTGAGCCTCAGCCATGGGCATCGGTCTGACTCCACCACGCCCTTCATTGGGGTCTAATGAGAGGAAAGAAGTATAAGCAGAAATGATGCCGTGTTTTTTCGAAAGAGCGACGATCTCGTCGACAACTTCGCGATTGTCTCCGTTGGCTTTGGCTACTTCGGTCAAATAGCCGATACGTCGCATCGCCCAGAGGCGCGGCAAATATGTATGGTCTGCTTCCTGGGCGGCAAATGCCAGAGGAAAACTATATGACCGGGGTACACCGTTTACTTTGCCTGTGACATTCAAATGCGCGCTGCCGCCGCCCTTGTATTTGCCCAAAACGAGAACTTGCGAGCCCGAGAAGATGTCTTTGACGGAGCGCGGATAAGTGTCTTTGACTTGAATGCCGTCATAAGTGATGGAGACATCGCTCAAAACCGGACTCTTGATCTTTTGATAGAAGCTCGAAAGAGCGGTTTCTATGTTTTCATCCGGAGAAACATACTGCGACGTGCCATGATTTTCGGAGGCCAGGCGGTTGAGCAAGCGGGTGTCGATGTCGTTTCCGACACCAAAATCAAATACGCGAATGTCTCTCTTTGATTTTACTTTCTTGAGCAAACTACCGACATCTGTATCACCTACAGTGGGTTCTCCGTCTGTCATCATGACCAAAAAGCCAGGACGATCGGTTACTTGATTGAGCATGGTGGTGCCCATGGAAAGCGCGTCGCCGATGTTGGTACCGCCTCGAGCATCGAGGTCGTCGATGAATGCAATTGCCTGCTTTTTGTTTTCGGCAGTAGCGAGCATCAATTGCGATTTCAAGGCTTCCGCATCGGTGTTGAATTGAACGATCGAGAATTTGTCGGCAGGATTGAGAGCGTTGACCACATACTTGAGCGCCAGTTTGAGCTGGCTCATCTTCTCGCCCTGCATAGAGCCGGAGGTGTCGGCAACAAGCACGATGTCTTTGGCGACAACTTGTTCTGACTTCATGGGCGGTGAAAGAGTGAGCAAGAAATAGCCGTCTTCGCCCACTGATTTGTGAGTGAGAACATTGGCGGCCATGGCTTTGTCGGAAACGCTGTAATAGAGAAGGAAGTCCTTATCAGGCACAATGCTTTTGCCGAGAAAGGAAACTTTGGCCAGACTGTCGCTCGCTCTGGAAGAATTGATCGAGTGCGTCGGCGACCAGATCGTGCGCAGTCCTTGTTTTGACTGCAGCTTCATGTCGATCTTCACTTCCTCGACAGGAAGATCGTCTCCGCCCTTTGATTTGAGCGGGAAAGAATACTTGAGCAAGCCATTTTCGGCTTTCAACAATTGAGTGTATTCAAGTTCGACTTTCTTGGTTCCGTGCGCGGGAATTGGAAAAATACGCGCTCTTACTGTTTTATGATCCGCATATTCTAATAAGCCTGGATCGACCATCTGCCGGACAATCGCTTCATACTGTTGCCGTGCTTCTGCGGCTTCCAGAATCTTTCCTTCTACAGGTTTGCCGTCGATGTGCAAAGAGAAGGAACTGAATGTAGTGTCATCAGGAAGTGGAAATAAATATGTTCCGGCCAGATTGCGATCGGTGTCGTTTTTAAAAGTCTGAACGATATATGTTTTCGCCACCTGATCGGTAACATCAACTTTAATCGCTTCGGCTTCCAGGTGAAGCCCAAATGTGACCCCACCTTTTAGAATCGGTCTGACCGTAGGCGCCGGGGTGACTATCGGTCTGCCCGGGCGGGCAGGGCCGATCGGGCGCAATGGCACGCCCGGGCGTACAGGGGTGACGTTTATTGGCATAGGAACCATAACTGCAGCACCGCCGCCGAATGAAGGATCGACAACAATAAAGCCGGACGCACGGGATTCCTGGGGCGGCAAAAGGCCTAAGCCCACCGCCAGCATTGATGCCAGAGCCAAACGCTTCATATCACTTACCTCTCAAATTGCCGCAAAAAATGCCCGTTCTGTCCCAGTTGCCTGGACCTGTCTTCAGGCTACTTTCTCAATGGCGCGAAGTCTTTGGGAAGAAGAGGCATATCCGTCTGGGGTAAACCCGGAGGGCGCCCCGGCAAAATATACATATGGATGCCGGACGGGCGACGCATGGCTTCGCCTTACAGATTTGGGCGGGCGTCGCCCCTCAGCGGGTTTTGGGAATTGGGGCCGAAAGGACAGTAAGATGCAAGGAGGAAGGGCTCAGCATATCCGGGGTTTACCCCAGCCAATTGCCGAAACGACCGCGCTAGACTACAGTTGGAGCAGGTAAAACTGCTTTTTTGGGGACCAGGATGAGGGTGATACTCGCATCTTTAAAACGGCTGGTACTGCCGTCCATGTGGATTCATGGACGAGACAGCCTTCTTTTCCAGAGATTGTTCTGGGGAGCCCTGGCCGGATGTGTAGCCACGTTGTTTCTCGCCGAGTCATCAGTCTTGGAAAGCATGGAATTGAGCATGTTGGAGTGGCGCTACAGAGTTTCGCAAAAAATCTATTCGGCCGTCCAACGTCCGGCGGAGTCGAGCGACATTAGTATTGTAGATTTCGACGATCTCTCTCAATTCGATATCGGCATCGCCCGCTTCAATGATGACCACGCGCAAAAAATGCTGGCTACCGCAATTGAAAATATCGAGAAAGAAAATCCGGCCATTGTCGTTATCGATCTGGATTTGCGCGGAGCGGCCAACTCTGAATTGATAAGCGTCATTCGCAAATACAACAATGTAGTAATCGGTTTGTTCGGCAGTCTGGAAGGCAGCACCGATTTACCGAGCCGCGCCATCATGAATAATGTTCGCGCTTACGGATATGACGAATTGATTCGGGAAAACAATGGGCTTGTCTGCAGATTGCCCGTCAATTACAGAGACTCACTGGGCGATATCGACACTTCGTCTGTGAGCGCGGCACCTGTGCCATCGTTGACCGAGGCTGTAATCGACTTGCATCGCCAGATCAAAGGCGTCGGCCCGACTACGCAATATCTCAATTTCCGCTCCGATCAACCAGCCTACATCAACTTTCGCCGCATTCAATATCCATCTGTTTCATTGAGAGATGTTTTAGAAGCGGATTTTCAACCAAATCCTTCTTTCAAGGATCGCATCGTCCTTATCGGCTGCTCTTTCACCGAACGCCAGCAAGAGCCGCTCAAGAGGCGCACGCCCTTAGAGGACAATGTTCCTGATGTGGTCATGCATGCAGACGCCATTCAGACACTTTTGGACAATCAAGTCATCTACAGTTTCCCCAAAAATATTGCTCACCACTTATTGCTTCTTCTGGGAGCAGCTTTCGGAGCAGTCGCTTCAATTCTGCCATTGAGCACAAGAACAGCGACTTATCTGACTTCGGGCATGGTGCTTGTGGGCATGGCGCAGATTCTCTTTGAAGGATTTCACATGGCGCTGCCTGTAGTGCCACCGCTGGCGGTATTGACCCTGGGCTTTTCACTGGGCACATTCATATATCTCGATACCGATTTACGCCAGCGCAACAAAGAGCTTGCCCAGGCCAGAGAATCCATGCAGGTGCGCGCCGAGGAAGAAAGACAGCGCATCGCCGAGGATCTGCACGACGAAACTTTGCCCGCTTTGTCGGCAGTAGCGCGCATGGCCGACAGACTGGCCACCGACCTGGACGACAATCCAGTGCCCAGGCAAATGCGGGAGAAACTCGACCAGGCGGTAATCGAAATGCGCCGCGTCATCAACGACTTGCACCCGTCGGTTTTGGAGACCATGGGTTTCAAATCGGCTCTGGAAAACCTCCTCTCAATTCTGACTCGCGACCATGAAATCGAAGGCAATTTCCTGGACGGCGACGGATCAGACGACTATCAAATCACCAATTTCACAAAACTGCAGCTGTACCGCATTGTTCAGGAAGCCCTGAACAACGTGGGAAAACATTCCAAAGCCTCCGTGGTCGAGCTGAAAATAGAAAAGGTGGACCATCATTTGACCATCGCGGTTACCGACAACGGCAGAGGCATCGACCCAAAACTGATCCGCAAGGATTCGCACGGTCTACTCAACATTCGCCAGCGCGCTCAATTAATAGGCGCTCAGGTTGAGTGGAAAAAGCCTGTCAAGTTTTCCTCAGGCACTGAATTGAGCCTTAAGATAAACATGGACGAAAACCCAGTAAGAAAGGTGGATGCAACATGATACTCATCGCCGATGATGAAGAAAGAGATCGCAACTGGCTGAAGAGCTTGCTCGAAGGCAATTTTGCCGACAATGGCCCGATTGAGGAAGCTCACGACGGCCAGCAAGTCGTGGATATGGCACTGAAGCTGAAGCCGCCTCTGGTCTTCCTCGATATTAAGATGCCGCACCTGTCGGGCATCAAGGCTGCCGAGCAGATCCTCACTCAGCTGCCAAACACAGCAATCATAATGCTTTCCAACTTTTCGGACGAAGTCTATGTGCGCCAGCTCTGGAAAGTCGTCCCGCCCAACGGCGTTTTCGGATATGTTTTGAAAAACGCCTCCAACGAACAAGTGGTGGAAGCAACGCGCGCGGTACTTTCCGGTGATTGCTGGATTCATCCGGGCATTGCCAGAGTGATTCAAAGAACGCAGAACAGAGCCACAAACTTAACCACAGCCGAATACGAGGCTCTCGTCTGTATTGCCCTGGGAATGACCGACCATGCCATTGCCAAACGCCTGTACTTAACAGAAAAGGCTGTACAGAGCCGACTCAAGTCACTATATGCCAAACTGGGAATACCGGGTCGCGGTGAGTCGCATGACACCGAATTCAACCAGAGATGCCGCGCCGTCTTCTTATCGACCAAGCGCGGGCTTATCAATCAGTCGGAATTGGACGACTGGGAAACCAAGCTGCAGCAAGCGCAAGACGCCAGGGCCAGCAGCACGTAATGTCGAGGACAGGGAAATGAGCAGACTGCACACGTTAAAAACCATTACTGCAAGCGCAACTTTGCTGTTTGCCTTTTCCCTTTCATTGACTTCGCTGGCAGGTGCGGCTCCGCAAAAGATTCAGCCGGCGTCAAAAGTTATTGCTCATCGCTCCGCCCGCGTTTCTCCACCGCACGCGGGAGTGAAATTGCTGGAAGACATTTTAAGCCGCATGCGCAATCTTCCGCAGATAGCCATGAGCCGCAACAAGCAAACGTTTCAATATCAGCAAGCCCAGCAATCTTCAATACCCGCTCAGGGCGCCACCGATCAGCTTTTGGCCATCAGACCGAAAGAAAGTTCGTTAAAGAAGAAAGCCGACAGAAGAAAAACTACGATCGCAATGGCTGAACCGAGAGGCTACGAAAGCTCCTACTCGAGAGGCGGCAAAGACCTCGCTCGCGGTGATGACTTCAAGAGCGCCTCGTCTATGGAAGGCAGCTTACGCAGAGCGCAAAAAGAGTCGTATGACAAAGACAGCTCAAACGCCTATACCCCGACACCTGCTTCCCATTCCGGTAAAGCACGCGGCAATTCGTACAAAATGGCCCCGGGACTGCCCAGCTCCAACATGGGAGCCTCCGCGCCCAATGCATATCAAGCCTCAAACACCAAAGGCATTCAAAACTTCGATCAAGCGACCAGAGGTATAACCGGAGGGCTTTCGCCTGAAGCACGCCAACATTGGCAAAAACTTTCCGAATCCACAGGCAAGCTGTATGACGTAGCAAAAAAACTCGAAGAAGCTCAACAGCTTGCCAGCAATATCGGCAGGCAGCAAGCACCCGGCGGAGGCGGCGGAAACGCGGGCGGATATGCCGGCAATAATGCTCGCGGTCCGGTTGTCGCCGACGAACGTCATGCTCCTTTAGGAAGCTTCCGCAACGAGAGCAAACAGTCCAAAGTGATTTCCACCAATCCTTTGATCACTGAATACG
>JBGAVL010000020.1:0-33932 GCA_044228145.1 Obscuribacteraceae bacterium (SeqCode) | reverse complement strand
GTCCAGTTCTTCCGTCATCTTAATCAGTTCGTCATCGGTCTTCGGAAAACTTGATAAAACCTCATCGATCTCTGCCATCAGTGGTGCTGGATCGAAGTCTGATTTCTTTTTGATCTGAGGAATCAGTGTGGAGAGAACATCTCGAAATTCGCGGACAAACTCTTCCAGCTTTTGACACCCTTTAGTTTCGTGGGGAATCAGCGCGTCTCTGACGACAATGTATTCGCTTGGAGCACCGTGTGGAAGAAACTTGCTCACATATTCGATTTTAAGTTTTTTCGTTGTTTTAAAGACTGTACATTTCGGTTCATGGGGGAGGGCATTGTTGTATTCGGGCAGAAATTCCGGCAGATATCCAGGTGTGTTTGGAATTGTGGTTGCTACAAAATGGACACTCACGTCCATTTCGACGATGTCCTGTGAAGCTTGCAGCTCATTCATACGCAACAGAAATGGGATAAGCGACAGAAGAGTATGTCCGCCGCCGCCTGCAACTGTCCAATAAAGAAAATCTGCTTTCATTCGCTCAATAATAAATCAACTTCAAACAGATCAACCCTAACTTTGACGCCCTTTGTAGGGAGAGTGTAGGGGGAAGATTTTTGAGGACTGAAAAGTATTGGGCGGTATGAGACCCGAACTCCTAACCCCCTCGGTGCAAGTGAGTGGGAGAGCTTGTATCCCTCCATTTATCAGGACTGACTGAAATTGACCAAAGTACTGGTAGAGTCGGTGAGGTGTGATTGTCAAGGAAGTCGGCTTCCAGTGAGGATCTTGTAATACGCCGTTATCGTCGGTGATACGAATTCAAGGAGTTTAGGATTAATATCCTTGAATTCGTATCATTTTGGTGTTACTATTTCAAGGACACGAGTTCCTAAGTCCTTGTAAACGTAACATGCCGAAACCGAGAACCGAACTCGAAAAAGTCTATCAACAAGTAGTTAAACAAGGACTACTGCGTACCAGGGACATATCAACTCCATCTGCGCGCATGCATCTGCAGAGACTGTGCACTCAAGGCAAGATACGCCGCGTCGCCCGTGGCGTTTATGCACCGACGAATATTAAGCAGTCCGAGTCATCCGCTCTATCAATAATCAGCCTTAAGATTCCAAAAGGGGTAATCTGCCTAATCTCAGCCCTGCATTTCTATGACATGACCACACAGGTTCCATGGGAAGTATGGGTGGCAATACCGGAGAATTCAGTGACTCCAAGGATTTCAGAATTCCATCTAAAGTATGTGTGGTATTCGGAGAAGATGCTCTCGGCTGGCGTCGAGGTTGTCACCATAGACGGTGTTGACGTAAAAATATTCAAGCCAGCAAAAACTATTGCTGACTGCTTCAAGTACCGCAATAAGATAGGCATGGATGTCTGCCTTGAAGCACTCAATGAAGGTTGGAAGAGACGCCTTTTTACTATGGACGAACTTTGGAGGTATGCAAAAGTATGTCGTGTGAGCACAAAGATTAGGCCTTATCTGGAGGCACTGCTTTGAAGAATTATTCAGCTTCGGTCCGCATGAAGTTACTAAACCTCTCGAAAGAAAAGAAAGTCGAGCTGATCGGACTTCTGATTAGGTATGCAACCGATAGGCTGCTTTATCGCCTATCGAAGTCTGAGTTTCATTCCAAGTTTGTTCTAAAAGGTTCTCTCCTATTCTCTGTTTGGAATGACGAACTTCACAGACCAACGAAAGATGCTGATTTACTTGGTTTTGGCAGTAATGATGCTAAAGGTATTTTCAACGATTTCAAAAAGATTTGCGAGATGGAAATTCCCGAAGACGGGTTGGACTTTGATATCAGTACGCTCAGGATTGAAGAAATTCGAGAAGATGAAGAATACGATGGGAAGCGTGTCAAGGTCGTTGCGAAACTTGATAGTGCGAAAATTCCAATTCAAATTGATATCGGATATGGAGATGTAATAACACCCGATGCCTCAGAGGTGCAATTACCTACACTAATTGAACTTCCACCCACAAAAATGCAAGCATACCCAAGAGAAACAGTTGTTTCGGAAAAGACAGAAGCGCTAGTCAAATTTGGTATTGCAAACAGTCGAATGAAAGACTTTTACGATTTGAGATGGCTTGCTGATCATTACGAATTTGATGGGCAGTTGCTGTCAAAGGCAATGGTGTCAACCTTTGAGCGCCGAAAAACGACTTTGCCAGAAGATATTCCAGTGGGACTTTCAGAAGAATTTTTCAAGGACAAAGGCAAGCAAACTCAGTGGAACGCTTTTTCAAAAAAACTATTTTCGACACCATCAGAAACATTCGAAGAAATCGGCATGCGCTTAAGAGTGTTCATTTTGCCTCCGCTTTTGAAGCGCGAGTTTAAGCAGAGGTGGAATCCTAAAGCAGAATGGATGTAGCAACCAGCAATCAAGATCTCGGCGTTTTTGATGCAAACAAAATACCCCAAACTTTGAAGCTCTTTGTAGGAAGAGTTTAGGGGGAAGATTTTCTTGAGACTGAAAAGTATTGGGCGGTAAGAGACTCGAACTCCTAACCCCCTCGGTGTAAACGAGGTGCTCCACCATTGAGCTAACCGCCCTTGGTCACGTAGTTTAGCATGGCGGCTTTATCAAGAGACAGGTCGGGTGCCGGGTTGTTGCGTCGGATGAAGAAAAATCGACCATATTTGGCAAGACCCTTGCCCTGTTGGGCGTTTCGGTCTTTTGCTGGATCCAGGGTTTTCCCTGTTTACAACCTCTGCCGCCGATCCCGATAATGGGGTTTCGAATTTTGCCGGTCGTTAAAAACATAAACCCATTCAATCTGTCGGTGTTCTTTACTTTCATGCGGGGTAGGAAGACATGCCAATGATCAGTGATCGCATACGGATTGCTCATGGTGTTGTTTTGTATGCGATCGCCGATCTCTGTGTCTGTCGAATCAATCCAGCCGATCCATGGATCGCCGCATTGCGGCTTGGGTTAATAACGCTATTCACGTCCGTGTGCTTGTATGGGGTTGCGTTGCTGGTTGGCGGAATCTGTTCAAAGCGCACGGTAAACGTTTGCTCGTTCTCACCAGTGATCCGCAACACAATTCATTTTGCGTCAATATTGATCTGTGCTCTCTTGATGACTTATTCCCTCTTCACGGCGCTTCCTCTTTTTACTGACCATCACTCCGTGAGAGACTGGAGGGGGCTGGTAGGTTTCCAGACTCAGGTTATCCAGAAGGTTGAGGGGCACGATATTGCAGAGCGCTTCTGGAACAATTGTGCAAATCATATCGCTTTCGCTGGTGAGCGTTTTGAACAGAAGTACGACTTTGAGCGAGCTTTGGACTATTACAGCGAATACAAGAAATTAGGCGACGAAATAAATATCGCCCATTCTCCTGCAGATGAGGTGCTTGGGCGTATCTGCGATCGAATGAGGAATTTCAAAAGAGCAGATGAGCACTACAGTTTCTTTTATCACGATGTAGACGAGAACTGTAAGAGAGACACCATAGTAAGTCATGCACAGTTGCTACGCTTATTCGATTACGTACCTGAGGAAGTTCTTTTAGCAGAGTTTTCCTGGGCCGAAAATGTAGCTGCGGCGAAAAATGCGTCGGCTCTCGAAGTTGGTCAAGTCTATGAGTTGATTCCTTTTTCTAAGTTGGATGATTTTCAAAGACAGCTGTTACGCCCTGCGTTTCATTCCGAACTGTTGAGTAAGGTTTCGGGTGAAGGCTATGCACCGGAATTGGTATCAACACCATTCTCGCCCAAGCAAGCGTATGTCATTCCGCTTGAGCGGCGTTTATTGCATCAGTTGGGTTTTTCCCGTACTCCGATCGTCACGGGCGACAAATGATGGTCTCAATCAGTGACAAGCAACTGAAGATCCAGCAAAGGATTATTCTCGTTGCTGGTGTCGAGTTTTTAGTGGCGACACTATGCCTGGTGCAAATCAATCCGATAAATCCGTTGCATAATGGATTGCGCATGCTGGCGACGCTCATTTTTGGATGCACCGCTGCGTACGGATTTCGACTTTTGTTGAAGCAGGGAGCAATCTTCTCAGACGATTCGGTGCCGGTCTTGCGTTTTCCTGTCCGGCAGCTGGTAAGGATTGGTGTTTCTCTAATAACTCTTCCTGCGATCTTCTACGTGGGCTATGGAGAATCTCTCATTGCCCTTGACTCTCAATTTGTAGACGCGTATGTAAAACGAGTGCTGGAATTCGCCGCTGTAAAAAAACAGTTCGAAGGTGACGGCGCTGCTAATACGTTCATTCTGCGCGCTGCTGAAGCTCAAGGAAAGCGCGCTGAAAAGTTGGAACTCGAGCGTCAGTTGGTGAAGCCTTTTGTACAATACTCGGCGTACATCGACTTGATGAAGGTGTATAGACAAGATCCACACTTTGGCTTGGGGATCATGGCGCGTCTCTATGACAAAGTCGGAGAAACCCAAAGAGCCGAGCAATTGTATCTGGAAAATGAATACTACTTTAGTGAAGCAATGGCGCGAGCACCAGTCCAACACAGTCTTGTGCTGGAAGCGCGTTTCCTGGATTTACTTAGATACATTCCCGAGCAAGAGGCGCTGGAAAAGATTCGATGCATGCACGACAGCATTGCTTTCAAAAATGCATCGGCGTTAAAACTGGGACAGGAGCGCATTGCACTTGACCTGAAGAGGACCATTTACGATTGCAGAGGAATTGATGGACCGATTGGCTTTGGTCGCGATAATTTGCAATTCCCTGTTATGAGCAAAGAAGACGTTGAATGGCTGCTGGCAAAAATCGGCAGGAAGAATGTGGCGGCAAACATACCGGAGCTGCTGTCACTGTGCCCTGATTGGCAAGCGTCCGACTTTGTTTTCGAGTACGGAGTCATACCTCCACTGCCTTTCTCCAAAAGCCTTCCAGATGTTTTTCTGAACAAGGATAAGCCAAACAGGGCACCACTGTCATGGAGAGTGCCGCCATCATTGTCTTATTGTTTATCCGAAGATACTGTTATCATGCCGATTTCGATGTGCAAAAAACTTTGCGAATTAGCAGGTGAGGCTGACGGATATCAACGCAGAGTTGAAGATGGACACATCTGCTTTTATGGCGAAGGAATGACATACGAGCAAGCTCAGCTTGGCGAAAAGCATTTTTACAAGAGCATTGTTCGCATGAAACGCTGATCCGTCCGTCTCAATTTCCTATAAATAGATGTGTTTGCAACTGAAGGATGTTGTCAAGCAGTGGTTTAATGCGGCTCCGGATAAAAACTCTTGGTTTCCGGGCACATTAGTAGGGCGGGACCTAACGTCCGGATTCTAAAAACCCATCGTCATCGTGCTCGACGCGCGGGGATATGGTATCGGCGCACGCACATCCAAGGGGGGCTTCTGGCTCACCGGAAGCAAAGGTAAACATTATGAGCAACGAGAATTTTGATTACGACGATTTCGAATTGAGCGCGAACGGCGAATCGAGCTCTGGAGGCACCGCCACTATGACTGCCGATCCTGACCAAGATCTTGAGATGGAAACGAATTCCGATGAAGTCGGTACTGCGCTTTCCATGCTCATAAGAGAATCAACCGAAGCGGCTCAGCAAGCACAAGCTCAAGCTGAAGAAGTCAGCGTTAGCACGTACGAAGAAGCCGTTGACGGCAACTATGATGAGCCCGAATTCGACACGTTGGGCACTGAGCCCATGAATTACGGCTCTTCTGCTGATGAAGAAATAGAACAGGATAGCGATCCTGCTCCCGGATATCCGCCTGCAGAGGGCATGTACAAATCGAACAACATTGCAGCGCTGATGGCAAATGAAGTTGTAGCACAAGCTAATGCTGTTCCCCAAGCGGCACCAGCACCGGCGCTAACCACTCCTACACCGGCGCCTGTTCCGACCCCAGCTTCCACACCCATCATCACACCCGCTCCCTCTCCCGTTCTTGCACAAGCACCCGCTGCCACACCCACACCCACTTTTGCAGCACCCTCACAAGCACCCGCTCCCTCTCCTTCCCCTGCACCTGCTCCGGCTCCAATGCCGGCGCCGGCGCCAGCTCCGGCACCTGCTGCCGCTCCAGCACCAGCTCCTGCTCCAGCACCAGCACCAGCTCCTGCTCTAGCACCCGCTCCCGCTCCCGCTCCAGCTCCAGCACCCGTAGCCGCAGCTCCTACACCCAAGATCAACCCAGCTCCCACCCCAACATCGGCCAGGAATATGCAAACACTAGAACATATGCAAGCTACAGCCCAAGCTAATCACCTCTACAAAGCCAGCGAATTTATTCGTAACTGGGTATTAGCTAACCCTGATGATGACCAGGTTCTGCTCGCCGGCTTCAACTGGGTTCAGAAGCACGAAGGTTCGGAGCACATTGGTTCCGCAATCAAAGGACTGTTAGAAGTTGGATACAACCAGCCAATTTTCACCCTCATAACCGTTCGTTGGCTGACTGATTACTCCGACCACAATCTCGCTCCTCAAATCGTACAGTTGTTGAGCCTTTAAGCTCAAATCTAACTGAACTTAAGCGACGACGTTCCCTTACCTTGACGTCGTCGCTTTTGCATGGCAAGATTTTAGTAGTGAAAACGGTTTTCATTTGCCAGTAGGCGGCGAAAACTGTAAATCGTTGTCAGGCTTGGATTTTCGGCATTTTTGCCTGGATTTCCGACCCGGTGTTTGGAAGTTCAACCGTTAACGGTTGAACTTCCAGAATTGAAATTGACCGAGACTGAAAAGGGAGGCGGAGTATGTCTTTTCGATATTTAAAAGCTATCTCTTTGTTGTCGATTGCATATCTTTTTGTCCTTGTTTCTTTATCGTCGGTCCGCCCTGTACTTGCTTCGCAGGTTTTCAAAATCGGCACTTCGGAAGTGGCTAAATACGCTGATGCGCTGGCCGTCGAGTGTCCGCAGCCGGAAATCCCCTCCAGCCTGCATGAAGAATGCTATAAATCCTGCTGCCTGGCACGTTTTTGCATTACTTGCGAAGGAAAGCATGAGGTCACATTGCTCGCATCGTCGGGCTCTGACGAGGTTGACGAAATCGCGCTCAAAACTTTGCGCCGCTGGAAGTTTAAGCCTGCTATGCTAAATGGCAAGCCAGTTCAGTCGGTGAGAAAAATCAAAGTCGAGTTCGAGGTTGAATGAGCGTTCAAGGTTCGCACGGACACAGCCACAGTAAAAGTCCGCAAAGTCTTAGGCTGACAAAGGGAGCGAAGAAAGTTCTCGAGGTGCTCGAACGCACCGACGAACTCAGCAGCGCTCAAGATATTCACAGCGCTTTGCGCAATGAAGAAGATAGCCCTCCTGGCCTCACTACCGTGTACCGATCGCTGGAGTCGCTTGTACAGCTTGGTCTAGTGCAAGCCGTCGACTTCGGTGACGGAGAGCGGCGCTACGAGATGGTGAAGCCGGGTGAGCACCATCATCACCTGGTTTGCGAAAAATGCCGCACCAGCGTGCACCTCGATCAGTGTCTGGTTCAGCAATTGGAAGAGTCCATTCAAGCCAAGTACAAATTCGAAGTACGCGGTCATATCCTGGAAATATTCGGACTTTGCGAACAGTGCCAGCAAGCGATGACACCCGCCGGCAAGAAGTAGGACCTGGAAGAGAAATATTCTTGACGCTCGTAAAATGAATGCCTGTCGGCTTTCTATGTTTTCTTACGTTTGTCTAATGAAAAATGAAAACGATTTCCATTTACAAACTGGGGCTGGTAACGTTCAATATAAATGGGCGCAAGAGCCGACAGAAATAGACTCGTATTTCATTTCTTGTGTCATATCCAACGTGTGTTGTTTCTCGGCAGAAACAGCAAGCATTCGAATCCCGGCAACTGTGTAAGGATGCAGATCGATGACTGCATTTCTCGTTGGTGCGCGCGCACTTGTAATAATGGGCGCGTTTGCAACTATAAATTCACAAGCATTTGCGCAGACTTCTGCGGAGAAATCTCCGCAGATTTCTCCGCAGATTTCTCCGTCCGCGCTTCCTGCTGCAACGGCTGCAAATGATGGCGCCGCTGTCGAGCCGCCGGCAAAAGGCAGAGCCACTGTATATGGTGTGGTAAAAGACGACGCTCTGCGCAAGCCTCTGGCCAATGCGCGGGTGGTACTTCAGCATAAAGATGCAGAGCATAAGCGCTTTCATGTCGATACCGGCAAAGACGGATCATTCTCATTCAAAGACATCGACCCTGGCAACTGGAGCATCACATTCTCACACAACGATATGTTGTCTCAAACAGAAGAGCTGGTCGTTGCTGCAGATCAATCCAAAGCAGTCAACATCGTCCTTGAAGATATAGAGCCGGTCGACGTCATGCGAGTCACCGGCAAGCGAACTCTCATTCATCCGGAAAAAATCGGGAGTTCTACAACGATTCCACGAAGAGTTCTGGAAGAGTATCGCTCCGGCAACGATTTGCGCCAGCTTGTCGAAAGCACACCGGGTGTGATCACAGACACTTATGGAAATATCATCACACGCGGCGAGCACAATGCTATCAACTATGAGCTGGATGGTGTCGTGCTTCCGGAAGCAGCCGGTGTCCTGCAGCAGTCGCAGCCGGCGACGCCGCGTTCTCTTCAGTCCATGCAGGTGGATATCGGAGGCTATGAGGCGCATGACGGTGGCGGACCGCTTGGTGCGGTCGTGCGCATGAAGTCGCGAAATATCGAAGCGAAGCCAAAGGTTCTTGTGGGCGGGCAGATCGGCGGACCGATGGCCGGCAACATTTACTACGACACCACTGGTGCCTTCAGCGCCAATCCGCAAAGCAAGTTGCATCGACTGCGCTGGGAATCTTCGGGGCAATTCATAGGCTCTTCCTATCGGCTGGTTCCCTATACAAAGAAATATTCATACAACCAGGGCATGGACATCAACACGCTTTCCAAGCTTGAGTACAAGCCCAACGAGCGCGATACTTTTCGTCTGACCGCCGGCCTCAATCAAAGTTTCATGCGTGTTCCCTTGCCGCAGCTTTCTGCGTCTGTTGGAGTTAAGCAGAAGCAGACCGACATGCAGAATTTCATTATTGCTGCTTTCAGGCGCACGGGTGGTCGGTTCTATGATGAAGCCAATATCGCCCTGACTAATGCCTTTTACAGGGAGACATTCGCCAGTCGCGGAACCGTTTTCGATCCCCTGCCCGTGGTTAATGGTGAAGAACCGCAAATCAACAGCGTTCAACCGACCGCAAAGCGCTTCAATTATGTGTTTTCAGCGCAGGGAAATTTGAAGAAGCAGGTAAAGACGCACCATCTTGAAACTGGGTTTTACTCCGAGATCCGGCCAGTTTCAACGGCATATGGGGCGATTTATCGAAACGCAAATCTTGTCGCCAGTGCAGATTCCCAGGGGACATTGCCTTACGGCGCCATAATCAATCCGTTTACTTTTGAGGTGGGCGGTCCTAACATCACAGGCGGTATCACAAAGTACAAAGGTTTTCGATATCTTCAAAGTGGCTGGTTTCAAGATTCCTGGAAGCCGAAGGAAGGTTTTCTCAAGAGGCTGACTGTAAATGCCGGCGTCAGAGCTGATGTTTACTCCGGTGTGTTCGGCAACACCATGAAAGTTGCCCAAACCATGCTCACTGTTCCGGGCGTGGAGCCGTTTGACCTAAATCCGTTCAAGCGCCAGACCGTAACCGATGCCCAGGCGAGCGGTCGCTTCGGCGCCTCATTTGTGATCACACCAAATGCGGTGCTGCGCGGTTCGTTTTCCAATATTTTCACTCCGCCGCCTGTGGATGTTTTTGTCACCGCACCGCTGATTGCCGACGGTCAAACAAATGGGATCTATAACGGCACCATAAGGCCGTTGCGGGCAACCCGCGGCAATCTGGTCGATGTCAGCCTGGAAAATCAATTCGGACCTCGCCTGGTGACGCGCACCAACCTGTATTACAAGAAGTTGAACAATTTCGGTGACTCCGGTGTTATCCAGAACACTCCTTTGTACAATCGCCTGCAACTTTCCGCGCAAGAATCATACGGAGTGGAAACGCGGCTGGAGCTGAAGCCGGCACGGGACGGCTATGGGTTTAACGGCTTTGTTTCTAACACCGTCCAGGTGGCATATCTGAGGGGCACAGGCGGCGTGACCGGGGGCATTTATGAAGCTATCGAAGGTCCGCGCGAGAAATATCCGGATCACGACAGGCGCTACTCTTTGACTGCGGCATACGGATACAGGTCCAAGCGCGGCTGGTGGGTGCTCGCCGATGTTCAGACCTTGTCCGGACTTCCCAATCGGCTTGCTGAGGAGATTTTCGGACCTCAACCGAAACGCACGCCTCGTATCACGCTTCTGGGGCTGAGCACCGGCTACAACACGCCGAAAAAGCTCAGGGTAAATCGACTCATACCGTCCAGCTTTGATGTTCGAATCGATAACATCCTTAACGAACGAAAACCCACAAATCTGGGCAGTCCGTTTCAGGGAACCCGGTTCCTGCTACCGTTTCGCCTCCTTTGCGGAGCATCCTGGCAGGTCTAAAATCCTGATGATATGATAGAAATACAAATGAATATCGTTTTCAATCTGGCAAAATTCAGTCATACCAGGTCGTTTCGAGAAATTTGATGAAAGGAAACCCAGAAATAACCGAACCGGTACAGCGCGAAAAGACGGGTCTTGAGCCCAAAGAGCTGGTTGTGGAAGTGCACTCCAGTGGCGACTGCTGCGGTGGAGGCTTGCATGACAGCAAGACGGATGCCTCGCACGCAGGTGTCAATCCGCTGCATGTGGATTCGGTCGTTGACGCCCCGGCATCCAAAGGTTCGTCCTGCTGCGATAAGAAGAACGGGCACAAGCACAAACACGGCCACTCACACGGCGAGCGCCAGGCGCCTGCCGGCAGCACAAGTGTTTTTTCAACCGTTGTCGGCGACGAGATCGTCGTGAGCGCGCAAGAAAGCATCGCTCATCAGGAGCATCATAAGAAAGTTCAGACAACCGTCTTGCTCGACAATCTTGGTATTGCAGCCTCGACTCTCTGCCTGATTCACTGCATGGCCATGCCGTTTCTCATAGCTCTTTTGCCCTTTCTCGGTCTGCAGTTTCTCGAGGGCGAACTGGCACATCGTGTCATAGCGCTCTTTGTTTTTGCTTTTGCAATTTTTGCTATCGGCCCCGGCTACATGCAACACCGCAAGAAGCAAGTTCTCTATGCCACTATTTTCGGACTGAGTTTGGTCGCTGGCGCTCTTCTCATCGCTGGTCCGCTATTCGGCGAAAATTACGAGCTTCCGTTCATCACAACAGGCAACCTTATTTTGGTTATTACCCACCTTAGAAATCGCAAATTGTGCCAATGTGTTCACTAGAATTTCGACTTTGCAATAATGAAGCTCGCCTCTTGTCGTTTCCGTATATAAGCGTTCCGGCATTGATTCGCATCTGTTTGATTCGATACTTTTCTTGATTCGAATTTTTATTGATTCGTCGCTAGCTTTATTGAATTGCCAAAAATTGGTGACGTTTATTGACGCGCCATTTTGCTGAATTGTTACTCGGTGTCTTTCTTTAGAGCCAGCTTTTTCTTAGTGCTCTGCAATCTACTGATTCCATGCCGGTCGGTCATGATCAACAGTTTGTCACCTACGGAAAGAACTTTGGATGGCGGTGGGTTCCAGTCCAATTCACCGCCAGTTTTTTCAATTAGCAGCACAGTGACTTCGTTTTTATAGCGAACGTCGTCGATGGTTTCACCAACCAGTGGACTGTTCGCTTCGATAGTCAGCTGATAAGCATTGATGGTCGTGCCGCCGAACTCAAAAGAATCAATTATGTTTTCGCTGATTGCTGCTTGTGCAAATAATCTTCCTGAGCGTGCCGACGAACTGTAAACGCCGTGAATTCCCAGGCTCTTTTGCACTTTCTTCGCCAGCTTTTGATCGAACATGCGGATGATTATTTTGATGTTCGGATTGTACTCGCGTGCTGTCAAAGCAGTTTCGAGATTGACCATATCGTCATTGGTGACACAAATGACAGCTTTAGCCTTTGGCAAGTTTGCATTTTCCAGAAGTCTGGTGTCTCTCGCGTCGCCGAAAAGCACAGGTATTTCGCTGCCGGCAACTTCGTGCGCAAATCTGGAATCTTTATTGGCTTCAATTACCACCATCTTCTCGTCGAATTGTTTAAGGTGCTGAACCACGCGCACACCTACATTGCCCAGACCGCAGACAATGACATGGTTTTCGAAATTAGCAGCGAGCATTTTTTGCCACTCCGTTGAGTATCGTTTTCTTTGAATCAAGATATTGCCTAAGTGCACGACACCTTCTGCAATCACCAGAAGCCCGAGCAAGGGTAGAAAGAAGAAAAGGGGCGCGATTCGCCAGTCATCCTGATAGTTGAGAGGCGTCTCGAAGAACATCATCAGCCATGTGCAGTAAGCCGACTGAATCCAGGACATGCTGTGCTGATGTGGCAGGTCCTCTTTCGGATAGTAAAGAAACAGAAGAGTGTTGGAGATTGCAAACGTAATCACCAGCAGATAGAAAAATCCATGAAACTCTTTCCACAAAACTCGCAGGAAAAGGACGAAGCGATTTGCTTTCTTTTTTAGCTCAGAGATTGGAATGGTCAATGACACTGAATTTCGGGAACTTCTCGAGTGTGCTGGCGTCGGTCTTCTAAAGAGTAAAGAGTATAGCTGACCAAAATTCAAAATAAGCCCGTTTTAATCGTCTCTCGGAATCCTGGAACAGGTTTGAAACTTTACACATGTAAAGTGCCTGCTATGTTATTATTTTGCAGCCGCTAACTGGTGCAACACATGCGAGTCACCCCCAGTTCTTTGCAAAAACGCCATTGTGTCGCTCTGGCAATTGCGCTTTCGGTTTGTGCACCACAGATGGTGCAGGCTGCCGATGCTGAGGCTTTGTCTGCCGTTGAGACGCCTGTTCAGGCTCCGTCTGTTCAAACGCCTATTATTCAAACGCCGGCTGTCCAAACAGCTCCTGTGGTTCATGTGAGAAATTTTGAGCGCGTATCGGCGAACTTGATGCGCGGCGGTGCTCCATCGGCGCAGGCTATGAAAGAACTGAAAGCTGCCGGTGTCAAAACCATCGTCAACTTGAGAGGTGGGGGCGCCGCGTCCAAGAAAGAAGAGCGCGCCGCTATGGCAATGGGCCTCGACTATTACAACATTCCGATGGGCTACACAGACCCTAATCTCACCAAGGTGTCGAGTGTGCTCGATATCATCCGCGACCCGGCCAAGCAACCCGTATATATTCACTGCCTGCAAGGTGCCGACCGCACCGGCATGATCGTCGGCATCCACAGAGTACTTTCTGATGGCTGGCAATTCGAACAGGCCTATACAGAAATGCGCGGGCACCACTTCAAGCCGTTTTTGATCCCGATGAGAAAAACGGTGCAGGCCTTTGCCAACGGTAAATACACATATGTCGAGCGGCAAGGCGTCAGCATCGCCGGCGTAAGTGCCAAACCGACTTCCGCCAAGTTGGCTGCAGAAAAGCCGCTCTAACCGAGAGCGCTGCCGTCCTGGCGTTTTTGGTGCAACGCCAATGGTCAAAGCCGGCTGGAAGCCGGCGTTCCTGTATGAAGCCGGCGCTTGTATGAAGCCGGTGCTCCTATATGGCTACGGCGTGCCGTTGCCACCCTTGGCTTTGACGTCGTTCCAGAGGGCTTGCTCGTCGTAAGTGTCAGCGTTGGGGACTTCTGTTGGTCCGAATTCGCGGATTACCGAATTGCGCCTGTTTTGCTCGAGCGACATCATGCCGGGGTCGAGGTCATAAAGTCTGTAAAGTGGATCGAGAGAAGTGTGCATCTGCGCCAGTATGCTCTCCACTTCAGTGCCTATCAGCTGAAAAGCAGCTTTTGCCTGCGGGGTGCTTGCATGCGTATCTATATCGTCTGCCAGGCGCACTAAACGGTCGGTTTCCTTGACCAACTTCGTAAGCAGCTGCAGAACAGAAATATCTGTTGTGCGGTTATCTTCGATCATCGGCACTTCCTCTTCTCCTATTTAATCACCTGCGAAGCAAGTGCGACAGCACTTATTTGAAAGTACTTAGTTCTTGTTTGTATATTTGACCGGTGCATTCAATTCTGCGATCATAGCCGCCAGTGAGGCTGATTCACGATGGCCGGACGTGATAAGCGGCGTTTTCGCGCCAGACTCTATTTGAGATTGCCCAGACTTCGTTTATGTATAACGCTCACGATACCGCGGTAGAAAGCCCTCTCCTTGAGATCCAGGGGCTGAAGACCGTCTTCCCTACTGAAAATGGGCTGGCGGTGGCGGTTGATGATCTGGGTTTTTCCCTGCTGAAAGGTTCGGTACTTGGCATCGTCGGCGAATCAGGTTGTGGAAAGTCCATAACTTCTCTTTCCATCCTAAGATTGGTCCCGCCGCCAGGTCGCATTACTGCCGGAAAAATTTTCTTTGAAGGGCGCGACCTCTTGACCTTGTCGGAAGCGCAGATGCGCTCTGTGAGAGGAAATCAGATCGCCCTTATTCCGCAAGATCCGATGACGTCGCTCAATCCTGTCTATACGATTGGCGATCAGATCATGGAAGCGATTGAACTTCACCAGAAAGTCGGCAAGAAGGAAGCGCGCCAGAGAGCAATTGAAGTGCTCGATCAGGTGCGCATCCCACAGGCGGCTCAGCGCATTGACGATTATCCCCACCAATTTTCCGGCGGCATGCGCCAGCGCGTCATGATCGCCATGGCGCTTTCCTGTAATCCCAAACTTTTAATTGCCGACGAACCGACAACGGCGCTCGATGTGACCGTTCAGGCTCAAATTCTCGAGCTTTTGCGCGCGATTCAACGCGAGCACGGCATGTCCATTCTTTTGATCACTCACGACCTTGGCGTGGTGGCAGAAATGTGCGATCACGTGGCGGTCATGTATGCCGGTTCGGTAGTAGAAATGGCAGAAGTCAACGAGCTTTTCAAAAACCCGCTTCATCCCTATACGATCGGTTTGATGAATTCATTGCCGCGTCCGGGCAACAAGCGCCTGACACCTATTCAGGGCCAGCCGCCCAGCCTGATTGATTTGCCTGAGGGCTGTCGCTTTGCCGACCGCTGCCTGCTTGTCGAGCCGAAGAGCCGCCAGGCGGTTCCGGCACTGGAAGAAAAAGCGCCCGGGCACAAAGTCCGCTGCGCCGTTATTACAGGACCAACGACCGATGTTCGATTAATTCCACAAGAGGTGCATTGAAATGGTAAGCGAGAGCGCAACCAAGGCGAAGACGAAGAAATCATTCATGGCACCAGAGAGCAAGAAAGTTATGCCCGCCAAAGACATATTCAGAATACCGACAACCGCGCAGATTCGCAGGCTGGAATCCGATTGGATTGCCAAATGCGATCCCAACTGGGGACAGGTGCTCATGGAAGTGGCAGGGCGCGGCGCAGCCGAAGCAGCCTTTGAAGTGTGGGAACAGCGCAATGAAAGTCACAGCGGTTCGCAAAAAGGCTCGGTGGCGATTTTTTGCGGGCGCGGCAATAACGGTGGTGACGGTTTTGTCGTAGCGCGTTACTTGCATCTCTGGGGAGTGCCTGTCCATGTCTGGGTTGTAGGAAACACCAAAGGACGCGGCGCCCAGGCCGACCAGGCAATGACCACGGTGGAGAGCAGCACCAATCGCGACATATTGAAAAAATTAGGCGTCGAAGTGCGTTCGTTCGCGTCCGATCTTTCATCCAATTTTTTCGATACGGCAGACGGCAAACAACTCTCTTCGAGCGTCACCGTAATCGTTGATGCACTTTTAGGAACAGGCATAGATCGAGATGTCGATGCAGTTTTTATGCACGCCATTGAAATGATCAACGGCAGCGATGCCACAGTCATCGCCGTCGACCTTCCTTCCGGTATTCATTCGGACACCGGTCAAGTAATGGGTGCGGCGGTCAAGGCTCATGCCACCATTACTTTTGGAAACGTCAAACCTGGCTTGATCAATTACCCGGGCGCCGACTTTGCCGGAGAATTGCGTGTCATCGATATTGGACTGCCCGAAGCAGCACATGAAAAACCGTTTGTTCATCTCACGTCCGTAGAACTGGTAAGAGATCTTCTGCCCAAACGTCCGGCCAATTCTCACAAAGGATCATTCGGCTACCTGCTCACAATCGCCGGCAGCCTCGGTATGTCGGGCGCGACCATGCTGGCTACGGAAAGCTCTCTCAAGGTCGGCACCGGCCTTTGCATTCTGGCGACGCCATCGTCCCTGGTGCCCCACCTTCCACCTAAGGAAGTAATTTATCGGCCGATTGCAGAGACCGATGAAACGACAATCGCGCCCAAAGCACTCTGGGAGTTGGAGAAGGATCTCGATAAGGCAACCGCAGTTGTGCTTGGACCGGGGCTTTCGACCAATGAAGAAACGGTTTCATTCGTGCAAAAGTTCATGTCCAAAGTCATGGATCGCTCGACTGAAGTTCCATGCCTGATAGACGCTGACGGTCTCAATTGCATTTCAGAAAACACAAAAGTTTTCCCAGAAGATGCAAGACATATCGTGATCACGCCGCATCCTAAGGAATTGGCGCGCTTGCTTGACGAATCGACGTCGGACATTCAAAAGGATCGAATCGGATCAGCTACAAAAGCAGCGGTTGAATTCGGCTGCATCGTAGTCTTGAAAGGCGCACACACAGTAATTGCCGATCCCGATGGCAATGTATACATCAACCCGACCGGCAACCCGGGCATGTCGACAGCCGGAGTCGGCGATGTTCTTTCCGGTATCATCGGCGGACTTCTGGCGCAAGGAGTGGAGCCGTTTGACGCAGCCGTGGCGGGAGTCTACCTGCACGGTCGCGCGGGAGACATCGCCTCCCACTCGTTAGGCGAAGCGTCCGTCACGGCTGGTAATCTGGTAGAAAGCATTCCGGATGCCATGCTGAGCATCTACGACGAGCTGGCAAGCGAGCTGGAAGAAATGTTCGAGCCGATGTAGCTTGATTGAGCATGAGCATGGATGAAGTTCCAAAAGGGCGTCTGCATCTGCAAAAGTTGATAGATGCTGGCCGTAAACTGACAGAAGCCGATGTTGTAAAACTCGAATCCGAACTCAACCAGGATCAATCGAATGTAGAATGTCGCGTCAAATTGATCGCCTTTTATTTTGGGCGTCACTTTAATGATAAGAGGATTCTGCCTACATTAGCGAAACACATATTATGGTTCATAGAAAATAATCCTGAACACGAGATTTTGAACGTTCCTGAAACTGCGGGAATGACTCTTGCGAACGACCATCAGGTATTTAGTTCCCTGAAAAACGCGTGGGAGCTAAGGGTAGTGGAGTCCTGGGGGGACGCCAAATTACTTGCAAATGCGGCAAACTTTTTCACGCTAGTTGATAAACGAAGAGTAATTCGACTTTTGGAACGTGCAGTTGAACTAGAGCCTGAAAACAAAAGAATGCTTGAACGGCTTGCCCATACTTATGAGTTAGCGAGTGACTCAGGCGAGGATAAAGTATTTGCACAGCGTGCAACCGAATTGAGGCTGCTTTTGGCAGAGAGATTTGATGATCCCTTTCGAGATTGTGCATTAGCTAATTTGAGTGAAGCAGCATACGCAAGTGGAGACACGGAAAAGGCTAGCCTAAGTGCAAGACAGGTTCTTCAAATGATTGGAGAAACAGCCATTTCTCAGGACAGTGTTCACATAGCCCATACCATTCTTGGACAAATAGCGCTGGATGCTGGTGATTTGAAAGATGCTGAGTCGGAACTTCTGGCTTCTGGTGAAGTAACTGGTTCTCCAGTTCTCGGCTCTTTTGGACCCAAGTTTGTTTTGGCCAGAAAGTTGCTTGAGAAAGGAAGTAGGAAAGCTGTCAGAGGCTATCTCATTAAGTGTTCGCGATTTTGGAAGAGTGGACAGGCGGACCTAGCCTACTGGCTACTCATCCTGAGTTTAGGCGGAAAGCCGTCTCTCGATTCGCACTGTACCGTCGAATTGTTCTTACCTAGATGGTTAAACCGGCCATCTTCAGCGATTTTAAAAATACTTCGTTGACGAATGGTTTTTAAGATTGGCGAAATTTATAACCCACGCCGTGGACGTTCTCTATGTGAGACGGTTCTCCCGCGTCGTCGATTTTTCTGCGCAGTCGTAAAACCGATGTTCTCACGGTTTCTCCTGACGCTCCCGCTTCCGACTTCCAGACGTTATTGATCAAACTTTCAGTCGTGTGGACCACTCCCGGTTTGCGCATGAGCACTTCCAGAAGTGAGAATTCCTGGGGAAACAGCTTTACCTGCTCGCCTCCTTTCCATAATTCGTGCTTGAGAACATCGAGCTCCAGATCTCCTATCTGGAAGACCTCACTGACCATCTGAGTCGGTCGGCGCATCAGCGCGCGTAATCTGGCGGACAGTTCTCTGATTTGAAAGGGCTTGGTCAAGTAATCATCGGCGCCGCCGTCCAGTCCTTGCTCTTTATCGGACGTGTCGGACCTGCCTGTCAGCATCAGAATCGGCGTTGTGCCGCCGCCGGCGCGAAATTCGGCGATCAGATCAATGCCGCAGCCGTCCGGCAATCCCCAATCAAGGACGATGGCGTCATAACTGTAGCTGCCCAGCATCGCCTTTCCGTCAGCGAATGTCGTCACCACGTCTACCTTGTGGTGTTCGTGCGTGAGCCACTTTTCGATTACGTCAGCCTGGTGGTCGTCGTCTTCTACAACTAGAATTTTTGCCATGGCAAGCGATTGTCAGCATCCGTCTCTGGTGACACCCGGAGCCATTTTAGCACTATAATTGGATGCAAAGAAAAGCCATTAAACGAGCTGCCCGTCATGGCGGCGAGGATTTGAAGCGTGAATTGGAAGCTGACACTAAGACAAAAGGGTCTGCTGGTCGTTGCATTTTTGCTCGGCTTCGAACTGCTTCTTCTTGGTAGCTTGAGTTGGTTGCTCCATGACGCGCAAATGCAAATCGATCGTCAACAAAAAGCGCAAGCAGTGATTTCCAGCTTGCAGCGACTTTCCACTTTGAGAGAAAAGGGAACCAATGGGCTATTGGTGCAGGTGCAGTTCTATAAAGACCCGCCCGGCTCCAGGAGGTACTACGAAACCTTTCAGAAATATGTTGATGCGGTGCCTGCAGAACTGGAGAGGCTCAAGGCATTGCTCAAGGATGATTCGGTAAATCGCTTCAAAGCAGATGAGCTCGATCGCGTTTGCCGATTGGGCATGGACGCCATCCAGGAAGAGAGACGTTTGTTTCACATGAACGTACCCTTGCAAGAAAGAGTTGTGATCGCGCGTTTGTGCAGTGTGATGTTTCACGCGGCTCGATTGACTGAGAGCCTGCTCGACTATTACACGAAGATCGAAAGAGAAGTATCTCCGATTGAAGAGAAGTCACGTGAGCGGCTTGAGCAAGGTCTCTGGGCAGTGATGGTCTTGAACGTCGGACTGGCGATCGCTGTCGGACAACTTTTTGTCCGAGGCATAACCAGGCGGCTGGCAGTGTTGAACGAGAACAGTCATAAGCTGGCCGCAGGGGTGCCGCTCAATCCTCCTATGGTCGGGTATGACGAGATTGCCGTGCTGGACAATGTTTTCCATCGTATGGCCGGAACCCTGGCGGAGTCAGCGCGCAAAGAACGAGCAATCATCGAGCACGCCGTGGATGTTATTTGTTCTGTTGATTCCGAATTGAAATTTCTAGCCGTCAATCCGGCCTCCGAAACAGTCCTGGGATACAAGCCGGACGAAATGATCGGCACTCGTTGCGTAGAGTATATGGTGCCGGAAGATCGCAAAAAAACCAGCGCCGCTTTCAAGAAAATTATTCAAGATCAAGCAGTTGCGCAACTGGAAACAAGATTGGTGCAAAAGTCCGGTGAAATTATCGAAGTGGTCTGGTCGTTGCAATGGTCGGCCCAGGAGCATGCGCTGTTTTGTGTGGTGCACGATATTTCTCAAAGCAAAGCAATCGAGCGTATGAAACAAGAGTTCATCTCCATGGTCAGTCACGACTTGCGAACACCGCTTTCGGCCATTCAGGGTTCCATCGAGTTGTTTAGAGAAGGAATGTACGACTCGAAAGACGAGGCCGGAAAGAGCGCTTTGCAAAAAATGTACCTGAGCACCAATCGCTTGCTCGCTCTGGTTAATGATCTTTTGGACATTGAAAAACTGGAAGCAGGAAAGATGGTTAAGGAGCTAAAACGCACCAATCTGGACGATGTAATCAAAAAGTCGATTGGCTCGGTTGCTGGTTTTGCCGCAGTGCATGAAATCCAAATTGATTACCAGGAAGAAGAAAGATTTATCATGGCGGATGAAGATCGCCTGGTACAGGCGGTAGTCAATTTGCTTTCCAATGCGATCAAATTTTCGCGTGCACCGGCAACAGTGCAAATCGAGACCAAATTGGTCAAAGAAAACGCTCAAGACGAGCCGCTCTTAGAAGTGCAGATCATCGATCAGGGGCGGGGAATAAGCGAAGAAAAAGCGAAGTCGCTCTTCCAGCGCTATAGCCAGGTGGAGAAAAGCGACAACAGGCGTGGCGTAGGTACTGGATTGGGGCTGGCTATTGCCAAGGCGATTATTGAATGCCACTACGGGACAATAGGTGTGCGCAGCAAAGTCGACGAAGGGTCTACTTTCTGGTTCCGCATTCCTTTGTACAAAGACGGTCAGGCTATATCGCTGCCACCGGAGACCAGGGGCAAAGGCGCCCAGACCGGAAGCCAGCAAAAACTCTCTTGACTGACAAGCTTTTTGAGAAGTGAGAATGTCATGAAATTGTAACTCTTGCCCTCATATACTCGAATCACATCAAAGAGGCAACTGCCACCTGGTCAGTGTCTCAATGAGCCCGGGAAGCGGTAAGTTGAACCGCCCCTTTGAAGGAGACCCTCGGCAAAGCAAATCGCCTGCGTATGGGAAACCAAGTTAGTTAGGTTTAGCTTTGCCGAATTACCAATTTTATACGGGACAGCCGAGAAGGGAGAGTTAGCCGCTCTCCTTTCGCCTTTTTTGGTTTTACGAAACGGCTGAGTCTAAGTAAGTGATGCTGCCTCTGGTGGCATCGAGCTTTACCCGCACGCCGATTGGTGCAGCCAGAGAGCGAGCCGATTGACCGAGCGGCATACCGAAGCAGCATGGTTTGTTTTGTTGTTTCATGCGATCGCCGAAAAGATCTTCCAGCGAATACATGTTGAAGCATTCCTTAGTGCGGCAATTTTCGAAATCGCCTAACGCAATTCCGGAGACTTCACCTAAGGCGCCTGCCAGATAGAGATTGGTGAACCAGCGATCGAGGACGCCGTGATCTTCATTTATGTCTTCCAGAAAGAGCACGGCGTTATTAAATGATGGCTGGTAGGGCGTGCCCATAAGTGAGCCCAGTGCAGTCAAATTACCGCCCAAAAGCGCGCCTTCGGCCACGCCTTCAACGGCTGTATATGAATAGGCAATCTGCCATTTATCGTCGGGAAGACGGGCTTTCGTTTCGGACGAGCCATCTGTGGATGCTTCGATTCCCCAGTAGTTTGACTGCACCATCGGCAGCGGATCTTTGGATGTAACTGCCTGTTTAAGCGAATCGAAAGACTCTCGGCTGGAGATGCGGTCCATATTGGGCGCGTGAAATGAAACAATGCCGGTGCGTGCGTATGCGGCAAGCAGGAGATGACAAATGTCGTCCGAGCCGGCTATAACTTTTGGATTTTGCTTCAGTTTGTCCCAATCTATCTTGTCGACCAGGTGCAATGCTCCATAGCCGCCGGTTACACAAAAGATTCCGGCAATCGATTCGTCTGTCAGTGCATCGTTGAAGTCTGACAGTCTCTCTTCGTCGGTTCCGGCCATTGTGCCGAAAATCTTGAGGGCATTTTTTCCGACTACTGGTTTGAAGCCCATTTCCTCTACGATTGCTCTGGCTCGATTGATTGAGGCAGGATTATGGGGACGACCGGCCGGACACAAGAGGGCGACTCGATCGCCCGGCTTGAGAGCCTTCGGTTTCAACAAGTTTTTGCCTTCAGGTTTTGCGGAAATGGTGGCGTTTTTACTTTGTGCCTGGTGTTTTGTTTGAGGTTTTGCCTGGGCCATCTTGTCCATTCCCTTTGAAAAAATTGTTGCCGAAATCAGCGCCTTCGCTCCGTTGCCAATCAGCTCTCGTCTCGTCATGTGATCTGCCGCGGGCATTATGTTGACTCGCTCGTCATAGAGTTGCGCTCTCTTCGATTTTGAATCTCACACCATTGTCTGTGGCTTCAATTGATGCCATCACCCCTAGTGGTATGGTGCATTTCTCTTTGCTGTGGCCGAAGCGCAGACCGTAAATCACAGGTATGCCCAGACCGGACAAACGCTGCTCGAGAATGCGATCGAGACTGAAATTGAGCGGGAAATTGTTTCTGCCGCTGCCACCCGGAGCGCAATTTGTGCACTCACCTATGACGATACCGGCTGCCTTTTCAAGCTTGCCGGCCAGATGCAATTGGTAAAGCATGCGGTCGATTTCGTGCGGCTCGGCATCGAGATCTTCTAGAAAGAGAATTTTTCCCTCTGTTTCAATTTCGTAAGGAGTGCCCATCAACTGGCGGATAAGGGTCATGCAACCGCCGGTCAAACGACCACGGGCCTTGCCTTTGGCAATAACGAATCTAGTCGGCGGCCCTTCCGGATTCCACAGTTCTTTTTCTTCTTTGTCAGTGACCAGTCCGATCGGTTTGTTGTTCATCACTGCTTTCAAATAATTGTGATATGTATACGAACCCTCGAAAAAGCCGCCCATCATTGGTCCGTGGAAGGTCACCAGTCCGGTTTTTTGATGAATGGCGATGAGCAAAGATGTGATGTCCGAATAGCCGACGATGATTTTTGGGTTTTTGGCAATCAAGTCATAATCGATGCCGGCTAAGAGTCTGGCGGCGCCGTTGCCGCCGCGCATGGGCATGACAGCCTTCACCTCTGGGTCCGCCCACATGGCGTTGAAATCGGCCAGACGATTTTCGTCACTGCCGGCAAAATCGCTGTAGCTGTCGAAAACATGCTTGCCGACTTTGTATTTCAGACCGATTTTTTTCAGCCATTGGAATGTGTATTCAATTTCAGTCTCGTTTTCAAGCTGGCTTGCCGGCGCCACTATGCCTATGGTGTCGCCTTTTGAGAGATGCTTCGGTTTGACAATCTTTTGTTCGACAGGCGCCTTGCCTTCTTCAGGTTCTCTGCCAGACTGTCCGTTTTCTTTGTCACGCTCTGAATTGTCAGTTTTATCTTTGGACTTTGCTTGCGCTTCGGTTTTGCCGGTGATCCCGACCATGAGTGCGGTGACTATGCCGGCTAGCATGTCTCGTCTGGGTAGACTTCTGCTATTTGAAACAGCGCTTTCTGAGAAAGAGAAAGGCGGGTTTAGGGAAAGCTCCATATCGACTCACCTGGCTTCTTTGACTGGCCGCAACACTGCGAGATTTTAGCATTGTCTAAGTTTGGCCAGCCGCCAGCCGGTGGACGTTCTGCGTCAGGTTTTCCCACAAAACTTGCTGGTTTGATAGCAAAGTGATATCATAATGCTAGCGGTTCAATATCAACACTTTGGACCAATTTGAACGAGGACCCCAAAAATGACAACAGAAAAGCTCCACTGGCATCTAGGTGGCATAGCGGCATGGATTGGCCTTTTTGTTCTGATGGCGATAATCATCTTCAGCTTCAATTCGCTGACATCAGTCTTTGTCGCATTGGGAGAACACTGGACTAAGGATCCTCGCGATTTGTTTTTGCCTTTGGGGCTGCTTCTGGCTTCGTTGTTTTTGACAAAAGGGTTCTGCGTCATTCAGCCGAACGACGCCATGGTCCTTGTATTTGTCGGCAGCTACAGCGGTACCGTGAAACGAAACGGACTGGTTCTGGTCAATCCTTTTTGCTCAAGAAGAAGGATTACTTTGAGACTTCAGAATTTGCACAGTGATATTTTGAAGGTCAATGACAAACGCGGCAATCCGATTGAGATTGGCGCAGTCATTGTCTGGCAGGTGGCAGAGCCGTCTAAGGCAATCTTTGACGTCGACAACTATCAGCTCTTCGTTAAGATCCAGAGTGAAGCTGCCGTGCGCCACCTCGCCAACATGTATGCGTATGACAGCGACGATGACGAGCACACGCTGAGAAGCGGTATCGATGAAGTGTCACATGCGCTCAAAGACGAACTTAATCAGCGCCTTTCTATCGCCGGAATATCCATCCACGAAGCGCGCATCGCGCATTTGGCATATGCTCCTGAAATTGCCATGGCCATGCTGAAGAGGCAACAGGCCGAGGCGGTCATCTCAGCCCGGCGTGCCATCGTGAGTGGTGCGGTAAGCATTGTGTCGGATGCATTGAAGGCACTGACTGACACTCAAGTGGTCAATCTGGACGATGAGCGCAGAGCCTCCATGGTCAGCAATCTGCTTGTTGTTCTTTGCAGCGATACGCAAGTACAACCCGTCGTGAACACGGGCACCCTGTATCCCTAAGTTGAAAGGTTCTGCTTGTGTCACGAAAGTCTTTTCTACTGCGAATTGATCAAAGGCTCTATGATGAGATCGAATCGTGGGCCCAGCAGGAGATGCGCAGCGTCAATGGTCAAATTGAGTACATCCTTCGCCAGGCGGCTTTAAAATACAAAGGCAAAGGCGGCTCAATTGATTTGAGGGCAACCCAAAAAGAGCTCGGCGAGTCTCTGGACTAGTTGGAAATATTTAGATTTAGCACCAAGATTAGCTTGACTGCCACGGCGGGACAGGCAGACGGATTTTGGTCCATCAGTTATAGTTATCTGTTCTGATATTAAGTATCAGATTCATGTAACTCAGTCAGAAACCCTGACCTCACAGCTGTACCATCGTCCCTGTCTGAATTGTCATCATATGACCTCAACAATGCTAAAAACCGATAGTCTTCCCGCACACCTTGCAAAGTATCTATCTTTGCTGACTGCCGATCAGAAGAAGTGGCTTGCCAAGGCCGTAGCTTTTGCCGATGCGATCTCGCTTGAGGAGACCAGGCGATCGGATACGGAGAACACCTTCAGGCGCGATTTGTTCGAGTCGGCATGCAAGGAAGGCTTGGGCGCGCTGCCATTTCCCACCACCTATGGCGGATCGGGCGGCGACTATTTGAGTTTTGTCCTCGTCAATGAAGAGTTTGCGCGGCGCTGCGTGCCGATCATGAGTTCTCTGGGAGTGCACGTATTGTGCCAGGAGCCCGTCTACAAGCACGGCACCGAAGAACAGAAGAAAAAATACTTGACGCCCTCATCCACAGGGCAATATTTGGCCGCATTCGGATTGACTGAGCCGAACGCCGGCTCCGACACGGCGGCCATAGCAACGACCGCCAGACCGCAGGGCGACGAATATATTCTCAATGGCACTAAGACCTTTATTACAAGCGGCGCTTCAGCTGACTATTTCATAGTGATGGCTCGCCTTCTCAATGAAGACGGCAGCAAGGAAGGCTCGGCCGGAATCACTTCATTCATTGTCGACAAAGATTTCCCGGGTTTTCAAATTGGTCAAAAGTTCGACATGCTCGGTATGCGTGGATATTCAACCTGCGAAATTGTATTTAGCGATTGCCGTGTTCCTAGAGCCAATATCCTCGGTGCCCCAGGCGAGGGGCGTAAGGTGGCCCTGGGCAGCCTGGCTACAGGCCGAGTCACAATCGCCGCTCACGCGACCGGCTGGGCTCAGGGCGCTCTTGATGCTGCCCTCAAGGTGGTTGCTGACTGTCCGGAAAGCAAGGAAAACGGGCAGCTCGATTATCTGATCGGCAGTTTGGTTTTGATGGTGGAGTCGGCGCGTGCTCTGACATACCAGGCGGCGCGCAGCATAGACAGCGGTGAATCGGATGTGACGCTTGCGGCCATGGCCAAAATTCAAGCCACCGATGCGGCCATGAAAGTTTCTACAGAAGCTATTTCTCTGGCACAAGAGAGGGGGCTGGAGCCAGATCTTCTTATAGAGCGAATCTTCAGGGATGCCAAAGCCGGGCAAATTTACGAGGGTACCAATCAGATTCAGCGCATGCTAATTGCCAGAAGTTTGTTGAAGTAGAGGGCAAATCTCAGAGTCGTAGAAGCAAGAACGCATGGAAAGAACCCCGAATTCACAAGCGACAGATATACAAAGCAGCGAAGCTGCCGCGGCTTATACTGCGGCATACAGCGGGCCGATTTCCGCCGACTTGATTCCCACTCGATATAAAGTGATTGCTGTTCTTGTCGTCATTGCCCTGGCGATACCAGTCTTTCTGCAACCGAATCTGGTATCAGCGGCCAAAGTGATGATGTTTTATTTCATGCTGGCAGTCGGTGTAGTCTCCTTATCCATCTGCATTTTTCAGGGTTGGATTTTGGAAAAACTGATACTGGCCGAAGACATTGCCGATATGGTTCAGGATGAAGCGACAGTTCAGCTGGCGATGGTCAATCACAAACTTGCCGATTTGAATTATCGATTTGTGGAAAAACACGACTCATCGACAAGTGAGGTTTTGCCTGACTTTCTGAAGAATCTCACACCTTTTGCGATGCTCTTTCTCAATAAAGAAAAAAGCATGGTGCGCTGGGCGATGCTGGGAGTGAAATTCGCCAAAAGTGCAATGGAGCTATATAAGGCGCGCGAAAATGACACGCGCGATCACGCAGCGCGTGAGAGTAGATGACGTCACATACAGCGAGTAACGCACAAATGTCACAGGGCGTTCAGTCCGAACCAGTTTTTGATTTCGATGCCTATGTGAGCGCCAGGCGATCTCTAATAGAGGAACGCTTAGATAGGTATCTGACTTCAGACAAGGGCGGTGTGCTCTGGGACTCGATGCGCTATTCGGTCTTGTCGGGGGGCAAGCGGCTGCGCGCTATCTTGTGCCTGGCAGTGGCTGAAGCGATGGCCGGCAGTCACAGTCGTATAGAAAGTGGCCCGCAGGGCAGCCTTCAAGCCAGCCATGAAAGTCAAAAGCTCGATATTGCCGACATTATTGAGATTGCCCTGCCTTGCGCATGCGCAATTGAGATGGTTCATGCGATGAGCTTGATACATGATGACTTGCCTGCTCTTGACAATGATGACTTGAGAAGAGGCAAGCCCACCAACCACAAGGTATACGGCGAGGCTGTGGCGCTTTTGGCAGGTGATGCGCTGCTAATGCTGGCCAATCAGATCCTTATAGAAGAAACTCCGCGCAGTGTCGATTCGGATACTTTGCTCTCTGTGGTCTCTGAGTTGGCACGCTCGACAGGGCCTGAAGGCATGGTGGGCGGGCAAGTAGCCGACATGATTTACACAGGCGTTGCAGGAAGAGAAGATACCTGTGATGGTAAAGATATGTTGCAAAGAGAATGTATTGCAACAGAAATTGAGGAAACCATTGATGACCAGCCGGTTCTCACGGCAAATGTTATGGAAGAGATACACAGAGCCAAAACGGGTGCCCTGATTAGGTTTTCCGTCTGGTCCGGCGCCCGCCTGGTAGGGGCTCCGCTTGACAAGCTGGATAACTTGGCATTATACGGCGAGGTTCTCGGTCTTGCCTTTCAAATAGCTGACGACTTGCTGGACGTCACCGGTGACGTTGCCACGCTCGGAAAAACGCCCGGGAAGGATGAAGCCGCTTCCAAAGCCACTTTCGTTCGCTTCTTTGGAGTGGAAGGTGCGCGTGAAAGGTTGAAACAATTAGAACTGACGGGATTGCAGCTTGTCGAAGAATGCTGTGATGATAATCTGGGAATCCCGGCTCTCAAAGCGCTTCTCCAGTATGCTATTCACAGGTCGAATTAAGGGAGTCTTGTCTCAGTCTATGGATTTTTCTGCACCACTGTCCTGGTTAGCAACTCTCTTTGCTCAGACATCTCCGGCCACTCAGGTTGTCCTGTCTGGGGCGCCCATGCACGATCAGCGCGGTTGGCAGGTGATTCTGGTCACTGTTTTGTGCAGCTGCATTGCCCAACTGGCGAAAATTGTCACCAAGCTCTTGCGCACCGGCCATCTCGATTTGCGCTTGCTGGCCAAAACCGGTGGAATGCCGTCCAGTCACAGCTGCTGCACCGTGGGCATGGCGGTGTCGGTAGGCTTGATCGAAGGTTTCAATTCGGTTTCATTTTCGATTGCTCTCGCCTTTGCCCTCATCGTTATGTATGACGCAGCCGGCGTAAGACGTACTGTAGGACTGCAGGCGAAGGTCCTGAATCAGATCATGACGGAGCTGTTTTCAGAGCATCCGAAGCTCTCTTCCGAGCGCATTAAGGAATTTCTAGGACATACGCCAGTCGAGGTATTCGTCGGTGCGGCCCTGGGAACAGTCATTGCTGTAGTATTCAATAGCTGGGCCCTGAGCCATTTTCCGCGTGTTTGAGTAGGCCTGGTTTGTCGCTAAAGCGGCGCCTATTATTAAAAACATGTGATACATGACTACTGCTCTATTCCGGTAAAGTTGCTCTATAATCAAGGTCTTGGAAAGGGTTGCCAGGAAAACTCTTAGAAATCCTCAAACGAGGAAACCGCTAAGAGGAGGGAGCTGGAGGTTATTTCCTCTAGATTGTCATGCGCTCTATTTGTGGAGCGATGGTCCTGGAGAAATTTTCAAGAAATCCGTTGAACGCGTTTCCCTAATATGCGCGGTAATCGACGGAGTGCGTTGGGAGGTAGCAAAAGCTACCGTTTGAAAGGCAGCAGAGCTGCCATTCTAAAAGTAAAAGCAAGCTAGAACTTGCGATACCAGTCGGGTTCCGATTTTCTCAGAAAAGGAGGAAAGGCAGAACAATTAGTGCGAAGCATAGTGCTCTCGTTATTGCTGCTGCCGAAAAGTCAATGAACACAACGGTGCAAACAAACACTTCTGTGAAGACAACGTCCCCTCGCCGTTCCCGTTTCCCAGGTAAGGAATCAGGGTCGGTTTCATTCAACTTGACAGCCCTTGGCCGTCAACTGTTGAAGGAACAAGCGGCGTCTGCAGGCGTGTCAAACGGCGATTACGTCGAAATGCTCATTCGTGAGCGCGCTGGCATGAACCCCCTCAGATTGCCTGCTTCCGCTAAGCAGACAGGACCTAAGGGCGGCGCCAAGTCCTTCTTCTTCGGAAAGAACAGAGGGACAACAACTGCAGTATGTGTCACACCTATGGCACACAGATTGTTTGATGAACAAGTAGCTGCTTCTCGCATGAGCCGCGGCGACTATATCGAGTATCTGCTGCGTGAAAAAGCAGGCTTGTTGGATGAAAGCATCAAAGCCGCTGTAGCCGCTGCGCAAGCACAAGCAGCTCAAGCTCCGGCAGCCCCGATTGCACAGCCGCAAACCTCTTTTGCCCCCCCGGTACAAGAGCCCGCAGCTGTAGAACCAACTCCATACGTTCAACCGTTCCAAACACCGGTTACGAACGACTGGGGATTCAACAGCTAAACTTGCAATCCTAAGTACGTTCCTCCTTTCGTTTCTTGGAAGGTCCCTGCTTTGACGCAGGGACCTTTCTTATTGGCAAGAAATGAAAAGAGCTCCGGCTATTTCAGGGTTTGGCGTTATCTGAAACGCCCCTAAACTGAAGTTTTCTGCGCAACTGGCCAGTACCCGCGATGCTATTTCAATTGGTTTGAGAGTCCAGAATGATCGGATCGTGCGATTGGTTGCCTGTTTGATCCTCGAAATACGATCGAGAACCTTCAACTGCGCCCATTTCACCCGGCTGGCCGGGAGCACTAACTTGTCCTCTAAGTTCTGCATCATTTTTGATTTGTCGGTGCTTTGTTGACTGCACCGCCTGTGGTTGCGTGCATCCGTTTAGTGGTCGTGCGGAAAAACTGTTGATGTGTCGCTTCTCACGTAGCGGTCGGGCGGCGACTCTGGTCTCGTCGGTCCATTTGAATTCGTTCAGCTTAGAGAGATCCAAGTATTGATTGTGCTGCCCGACGAAGTCCTTCATCATCGAAAACCGTTCAGCAGAAGGGATTTCGTCGGTGCTGGCGGCGGTGCCGGCGCGCGATGAAACTGCCGGGTCTGCCAATGCCACCATATTTAGTGAAGCAATTAATCCTATAAATGTACCGACCAGTGCGCCTGAAAGAGCGAGAAGCGGAGAATTGAGTAGATGTCCGTCTTTGTGCATGGCAAAAAACGGGCTGATTGGAGAAACCCGCAGGCTTTTCGGATGTCCCCACCTGGAGCGGCGGTAGCTTTGTTGTCTGCCTTCTTTGAACTCACTTAACTGGTCAGCCGAGTGCTTTTTGCTGAACAATCTCACCCACCACAGAACCAGTGGGTCTCCTTGCTCCAGCCTGAGGCCGCGTCCTTGCCTTTTGGTGCGATACGGCTGACCGGTGCTACCGCCGCTTTTGCCGACTTCGAAACTTATAGATAGATCGCTTGCTGGTAAATTCATACGTCCTTGCTTTGATTGTTTTTGTTGATTCACGCTCTTGCGCGCGCAATTTCAACTGGTGGTGTCATCGGACCTGATCGCGTTTTTTCTCTAGTCTCAGAGCCTTCAGCGCGTGTCTACAGACTAACCAAAATAAGTTGGCGCTAACACGGGTCCAGACCTGAACCCGCATCGCTGTTAGTCCCGGGTCAGACCTCAGGGTTATTACTGAGGTTTTCCACCGCTCTTTGCTTTTGGAAGTTACGCCTGCTACTGCGAAAGTGTGGTCGCCGGCGCCGAGCCGGCAATCGGAGCAGGCATTTGCGATCTTACTTTGTGCGATGCATAAGAAAGAATCGCCTCCACCTGACCGAGGTAGCTGGCAATGTATTGGGCTCTGAATCCACGTTGAATAAAGGCTTCTAATCTCAGCCAGTTCTTGATCGTGGAATGCAGGCTGGTGACGTCTTTGAGCACTATATCAATTTCGTCGGACGAGGCCGTCGCGTTCAATTGGTGAAGCGAGCGCTGGATGCCGTCTATTTGAGTGAGCACGTCATTGGTTGAGGCCTGGTCGGAGAGTATGTGCGTGCGCGGGTCCTGCAAATAGCGATTGACCATGGCTGCAAAGTCGTCAACCAGGAGCCTGCTTGCCTTTAAGGGCTCCGATTGGGGAGTGAGCAGGGGTTGTTTTCTGTAAGGTCCGAGTTTGAGCACATTGAGCTTCTTGTCGTCCAGGTGCGCGACTGCGAACATGGTCGTGCCCAAAGTACCGGTCTCTCTGGCTGAGTCCAATTGCTCGATCAAGCCGGCCGTATCGAGCTGGCGGATGGAAAGACCCGGATAAACCAGGGCTTTATCGGCTGTCGATTCCCGTACATATGATGCTGCCGTGGTCAGATCTTTTGGATTTTGAACGTATGTCATCGGATTGAGTGTGTCCACCCAGCCGTTGGCCACCCAGGTTTCCCATTCTTGTTGAATAGCGGCGATCCGCATTCGGCGCGGCATACCGTATACGGCAGCGGAAATTTTTATATCAGGCTTGAACTTGCGAAGCGTGGTGGAAACGTCTTTGACGAAGTTGTTGATGTTTTGAATCTTCCAGGCGATCCAGACCTGACGAGTGTTGTCGTCTAAATGATCGAGCGACATGCCGGTTTCTTGCTCAAAGCGCTGGCGACCTTGCCAGTCGTATCCCATTTCGGTGCCTTTGTTGTTGAACGGATAACGAATGTAGTCGAGCTGGATACCATCCACTTTGTAGTTGGTAACGATTTCCATGATCAAGTCTTTGCAGAACTGGCGAGCTTCCGGAACCGCAGGGTCGAGCCAGAATTCGGTCTGGCGAGGAGGCACCAGCTGACCGTCTCTGTACGCCAGTGCCTGATTGAAATCTCGAGTGGAAAGCACAGGACCTGGATAGTCTCCGTCTTTACCGATAATTGGATTGTGCCGCGTATTGCCGACGGCAAACACCCACACCCAGGAATGCAATTCCATACCCCGTCTGTGTGCTTCCTTTAACGCCACTGCCAGAGGATCCCAGCCGACCATGGCCGGATTTTGGGCGACCAGTTTGCTCGGGTACATGGCAAATCCGGCATTGTTTGTCTCGAAATAAACAACGTTTATTCCGCATGCTTTCAATTTATCGAACAACTGAGCCAGTGCTTGCGGAGAGCGCATCGATACGATGGTGCCGCGGTCCAGCCAGACAGAGCGCGCTTCTACAGGACGGACCGGCATCGCTTGCGCAAAGGACATCGAAAAATCCTGACGTGCTTGCGACAAATGGGAATCCGCCTCGAAGAATTTACGAGCGGAATATGCTTCTTTGAAGGAATTTACGTGAGCCACTCCGGAATCGTAAAATTGCTGAATCATCTTAAAGGGAACCGCTAATTCAGCTTGTTTTGCGGTCTTTATCGTTTCTTCAGTACGCTTGGTCAGATACTCCAATTCTTGACTGATGTTTTGATAGTCGGCATAACTGATTTGTACGGCTGCTTGCTGCGTGATACCAGGCACTAGTTCTTCCAGAGCCAGAGAAATGAGGTTGGCGTTGGCGGTTATTTCACCCTGTAAGCCGGGAGCCCACGTTATGAATACGCAACCGCCTTTGCGGACCACGGCCGGCGCCACTTCTCGGCCTGTGCTGTCCAGCCATCGAGCCAGTTGTGTAGCCCCTTCCGAGATGACAACATCGGATCTGACTGTGCCGATAGCAAATTCTTCTGATACCGCAAATGGTGTGCGCGGCCATTCCACCTTTTGCTTGTCGCTCATATTGGTCTGTTTGCTGATGGTAACGCCGGTCAGCCCGTCAAGCGCAATTCCATTCGGCTGAGGCATGCCGTTTGCATCGGTGACAACCAATTTGCCACCACCGCGCACAAATTCTGTAATCGAGCTCACGCCTTGTGCAGTCAGGTCTATAGAAAGCGGCAGAATCAATAATTTGTATCCGGTCAGCTTGGATGAGCCGGCGGCCAGGTCGGCATCGGACAATTCATCGTATCTGACATTGGCATTTTCCAGCGTGTGTCGAAACTGCAGGTAGTCATCCTCAAAAGTACCAAGGTGTAAGTCTTGATATGCTTGCGCATTGTGAGCGCTTTTGACGACGCCGATAGGAGAAGCCGCCAGTGCCGGAGGCGCTTGCAAAAGCAAGAACACACTTAAGACTATGAGGCACCGCAAGATCGGATGCTCAATCAAGTGCAAAGCATGTCCGGCTACGTCTTTTCCTGTCACTGCTGTACCTCCAATTTCTGCCGGCGAATTTGCCGCTTGCAGCATACAAACTGCATTTTGTTTTACTGATTCACTGGTCTTCCAATTTTCCGGCGATTTCTCAATCTCTATTTCGCATCTCTTTAACTACTCTGTCGATTTGCCGTTTCGTGTCACGCTTGGTGATGGCTTCGCGTTTGTCGTATAGCTGTTTTCCTCTCACTACGGCCAGGTCGACTTTGGCCCAATTTCCTTTGAAAAAAAGTTTCAAGGGAATGAGAGTCAGCCCTTTTTCCTGCACCTTTTGCTTGAGTTTGACGATCTGCATGTGATGCATGAGCAAGCGTCTTTTGCGCAAAGGTTCATGATTGAAGCGATTGCCATGGTCGTATGGGGCAATATGACATTGGTGCAGCCAGATCTCGCCATCTTCTATGCGCGCAAACGCATCGCTCAGATTGGCTTTGCCATTGCGCATCGATTTGACTTCAGTGCCCTGCAACTCGATGCCTGCCTCGAAAACCTCAATGATTTCGTATTCATGACGCGCGCGGCGATTGTCAGCTACTACCTTAAGCGGCTTACCTTCGCGTTCTACAGCAGCGGCGGCATTCTTTTTCATTAGTGTCGAAGGAGATATATGCGTGAGTCCAAGAATAATAGAAAGAAACTTCCAGTATAAAACGTTGACAGGCTGCGGATCTGCTCATTTCGGCCTGCCGCTCATTAAACGTGACAGAGGCGCCAAATCTCGTCTTCACAACTGTTGCTCAAGTCCAACAGCACCAAGTCTTGGGGTTGGTCGTTGAAAGTGCCTCTTTTCAACGGTCTCGGCAAACGGCAC
>JBGAVL010000209.1:0-11426 GCA_044228145.1 Obscuribacteraceae bacterium (SeqCode) | reverse complement strand
TGCACGAGCCAAGCAGAAATCCGAAAGTTGATGGATCTAGTGTCGGTTCTGGGCCCTAATTAGAGGTCCAAGTGGAAGAAAATTGTCTCGAACCCTGTTTACAACCACAAACAGCAATTGCCACTGACACTGAAGACTTATGGTGTCTTGTCAACTTGCAGGTATAATGATATAGCGCTGGAATGTGGACTTAGGATCTAGTGTAGCAATACGTAAGGGTTCAAGTCCCTTCTCGCCCACCATCTCTGTTTTCGCAGAACTCCGCCACCAGGCAGTTGGAAAGCACGTCGATTTTCGTGCAGGTCACGATCAGAGCCAGGTTATGCATATCAGCAAAAGCATCTTGAATTCCACACTGGCAACATTGTTTGCAGTCAGTAGTGTGGGCTTTGTGCCAGCTGCATACGCGAACGACGATAGCAATGCGGCAGCTTCAGGCGCCAGTGATAAGTCAGACTCCGGCTCCGGCACTAGCGAAGACCCCGGTCCAAAAACCCTTCGCGCCCCGACCGCAGCCGCGAAAAACGCTCCCAGCGTCTCATGGCTGCCACCCGATGGTGTACAACCGCGCGTCGCCATGCTGTGTCTTCACGGATTCAGCTTGCACAAGGGCTGTTATGAGGCATTCGGCAAGGAAATGGCGAAAGACGGCATCGCCACTTACGCTATGGACATGCGTGGATTTGGCGAGCTTAAGCCTACCGGAGAGCACACCGAACTCGATTTCGATGGATGTCTTGTCGACATAAAAGCGCAGCTCGAGCAAATTCACAAAAACCATCCCGGACTGCCGGTCGTCATTTTGGGCGAATCAATGGGCGGGGCGGTAGCGCTTCGAGCAACCGCGCTCTATCCCGAACTCATCAAAGGGCTCATCTCGTCGGTTCCGGCGCGCGACCGTTTTGCCATGAGTGAAGGTGAAAGGCATGTTGCGGAAAAAGCCGGTCTCCAGACAATATTTGGCGGTTATAGAAAACCGATGACCAACGTTGCAATGGCCGCAGTTCAAAAAATTTCAGAAAAGGAAGAACTACGCAGCGAGTGGAAGACAGACCCACTGATGCGAACTAGCTTTTCGCCTAAGGAATTTGTGCAACTCGACCAATTTCTGGCTCAAAATCTGAATGTTGCCCCGCTGGTGAAGGACACGCCTGTTTTGTTCATACAAGGCACGAACGATAAATTGATTCGTCCAGCTGGAACATGGAAGCTTTTCGAAAGGCTTGCTACCGCAAATAGGCAAATGGTCTTAAGCAAAAACTCAGAGCACCTGATATTTGAAAAAGGGCAGTTCAGACCCGATGATTTGAAATTTGTCGTGACGTGGCTAGATAGAAATGTCGCCTCTCTCGATCCCAATATCGCCGGTCTTGCAGGCTCCAAAGATAAACTACCGGTGGTGGCATCAAAGGAAGAGTATTCGGGCACCGACACAGCACATGCAAGTAATTCTGAAACGGAAGACGGAACCGGGAGTGGTACTGCGACTGGTACTGCAACTGGTACCGCGACTGCGATCGCGACACTTCCGCCGCCGCCAGCCCCGACCGAATTTAAAAATCGTATTGCCACGACCAGTCGTCCTAAAATCAGTTATTGGATTGAGCTGAATCGCAACGGCAAGGTGTTCCGCTGCAACAACAAAATGGAATTCAAATCCGGCGATCAAATTCGTTTCCACTTAATTCCGGAAAGCGACGGCTATGCCTATCTAGTCATGAAAGCAAGCACAACCGGCAAGAGCGACGTGCTGTTTCCCAATAAGACCTATGGCACGCAGAACTATCTGAAGAAAGGGCAGGACTATCCGATTCCGGCTGTCGGGTGGATGCAATTCGACCAAAATCCCGGAACCGAGCAATTAGGACTCGTCTTCGGTCAGAATAAAGTTGACGTCACGGCAGAGAAGCTGAAAAACGGCACTTTGACGTGCTTCGTCTCGACGGCTGACGACGGCTCAAAAGACCTGTGTCCGACACGCATGAAATTGTCGTGGGATGATCCGATGCCCGTCATGATTCCCGACGACTTTTCGCCGGTTAGTCAGGTGGCGAATGCCGCTGAAAGCAGCCTGGTGCGCTTGATGTCGATGACCGGCGGCATGGTGGCAGCGAGCATACAGCTCTTGCACGGTAAGTAATTTTTAAATTCGCCCTTTAAAACAGCAACAGGCTGATACACTCAACGTTTCACGGCATTAGACCGCAGTGGTCAAGTGCAAAAAAACACTCCGCTTGTCCGTTTGGGTCGGTAGGTATTAGCCAGTGCATAACTCAACAATCACCAGGAATTCAGCGCTCGCGGCTTTCATTGCGGTTGGTTTTGCGTGTTCGACGTCTGCGTCGATAGCGGCTGACGCCACAAAAGTGGCAAACGCTGCCATCGTCGACCAGGAAGGCGCCAAACAGGTTCGCCTCCCGAGCACTCCTGCAATAATCGCGCCCTTGCTTGAATGGGCCCCGCCCGCCGGCATCAAGCCGCGTCTGGCGATACTGTGCATCCACGGTTTTAGCATGCACAAAGGCACCTACACTGCCTTCGGCAAGGAGATGGCGAAGGACGGCATCGCGACCTACGCCTTAGACATGCGTGGATTCGGCGAGCGCAAAGAAATCGCCGGCAAGACAGAGCTCGACTTTGACGGAAGCCTTGCCGACATAAAGGTTGCGCTCCAGCGAATTCACAAAAAACATGCTGATTTGCCTGTGATCATTCTGGGCGAATCGATGGGTGGCGCCATCGCCCTTCGCGCGACGGCACTCTTTCCCGAACTCGTTGCCGGATTAATTTCTTCGGTACCGGCAAAAGATCGCTTCAGTCTGGACGATGGAAGTAAAGTCGGAGTCAAAGCCGGTCTTCAAACGATGCTGGGCGGCTTCAACAAACAAATGGCAGACTCGGCTATGGCAGCAGTCAATAAAATTTCCGAGAAAGAAGAGCTGCGCAATGTGTGGAAAACAGATCCCTTGATGCGCACCAGTTTTTCACCCAAAGAATTTGTACAGCTCGACACTTTCATGTCCGGCAATCTCGATGCTGCATCTATGGTGAAGGACACGCCAGTGCTCTTCATTCAAGGAAGCAACGACAAACTGATCCGACCAGCCGGAACATGGAAACTCTTCGAACGCCTTTCGACTCTGAATCGGCAAATGGTCTTGAGCAAAAACTCCGAGCACCTGATATTCGAAGAAGGGCAGTTCAATCCGGAGGACATCAAGTTTGTACTTTCGTGGATCGATAGCAACGTGGCACCGCTCGATCCTGCAATAACCGGTATTAAGGACAAACTGCCGGTGGTGGCATCGAAGTCAGAATATGCGGCGACGGATGCGGACAGTTCTAGTAAAACAAATTCGGGCAATTCGGGGATCGCTGGGGTTTCCGCGAGTTTGGAGAATTCAGGAACCGCCGGGGTTGCCGAAAAATCGGGAAGTGCGAGAAAAACAATCGCTATCCCAGTTGATAATAATCCGGTGTTTTATCCCTCGTCGAGTTCCACATCGAGTTCCACATCCAGCTCTTCATCGAGTTCCACTTCAATCGCCTCATCGATTCCGGCGCCGCCTCCGGCGAGTGAGTTCAAAAATCGCATCGCAGTCAGCAGTCGTCCCAAAATCAGTTATTGGATTGAGCTGAATCGCAACGGCAAGATCTTCCGCTGCAACAACCAGACGGAATTTAAAACCGGTGACGCGATTCGCTTCCACTTGATTCCAGAGACCGATGGATATGCATACCTGGTTATGAAGGCTAGCACGACCGGCAAAAGCGACTTGTTGTTTCCAAATAAAGCCTACGGCACGGAAAATCATTTGAAGGCAGGCAAGGACTACGCGATTCCAGAGCAAAGCTGGATGCAGTTCGACAGTAATCCCGGCACCGAAAAATTGGGGCTCGTTTTTGCGCCAGAGAAATTCGCCGTCACTGAAGAAATGATCAAGAGCGGCAATTTGACCTGCTTTGCGTCGGCGGCGAATGACGGCAAGAAAGAAGTATGTTTAACACGCATGAAATTGTCGTGGGACGATCCGAATCCGGTCATGATTCCCGACGACTTTTCGCCAATTTCACAGGTGGCAAGTCCTAGCGGAAGCAGCCTGGTTCGCCTGACTTCGACGACCGGCGAAATGGTGTCTGCGAGTATTCAACTCTTTCACGGAAAGTAATTGAGGTTTATTTTGAAACATCATTTTGGGCTAAACGGACTTTTCGGACTCACTAGCCTTGTGAGCTGCCTACTGCTTTCGACGGCAACGGGTGTTGCCGCATGGAGTCAGCCAGCCGGTGAAACAAAGTCGGCAGAACGAGGCACTGCACCAACCGCACCAGGAACAACACCAAACGCACCGGCAAAATTGCCCGGAGTTGAATTTACCAAAATCCAGGATTTGAATCCGACCGCGCGCGGCACCAATAGATTGATCAAACAAAAATGGGCGGTCGTGATCGGAACATCGAAGTTTAAAGAAGGGCGCCTCACTCCCGCACACGAAGGAGACATGGCGCAGTCCGCCAAGGAGTTCTATCAATATTTGATAGACCCGCATGGTGGGCGCTTCGACGCCAGTCACGTAAAACTTCTTCTTGATTCGGATGCTCAAAAGCCGAATATCATGAACGCGCTTGGTCCGAGTTTTCTCGGCAACGGTGCGGGCCCGGATGATCTGGTTGTTGTGTATATTGCCACTAGCAGTTTTCCAACCACCGACGGCAATACTTATCTGTGCTCCTACGACTGCGCGCTCGATAACATTTATGGAACCTGCATCTCGATGCAATCGCTGATGAGCACGCTAAAACAGAACGTGAAATCCGACCGCATTGTGCTCGTCTTGCAAGCAGCATACAGCGGCGCCGCGTCATTGACAGAAGGCGCGAAGTCGCTCGAGCCCGTCAAAGCGCAGTTCAATGTCGACCTGGAAAAGGTCGTTATGGGCAATGGATTTGTCATCTTATCGTCCAGCCAAGCAAACGAAATTACGCGCAACACTGCCTTTTCCAAAAACCTTATTAGCGCTCTGCGTCAGGAAGACGGACTGATATCACTCAGCAAAGCATTTGCAATCACCAGGGAAAAAACCGCATCAGATACAGGTAGTGCCGATGCGAAGAAGAAGCAAGTTCCACTCATGAAATCCACATGGACCGGAACAGACCTCGTCCTTGGCGCACCACCGGCGGAGCGCGTTGCGAACCTCCCCGCATCGGTGACTTCCTTTCTTTCAGCAGAGGGATCTTATTTGAAGGCGAGTAAGCTTATCGCCGATGGAAAGATTGACGAGGCACTGGCGCAGTACAAACTCGCCATTGCAGCCGACCCGAAATATGCCGATGCGCTTGCTGACTGCGGCACGGCATTGGCTCTCAAAGGCGATTGGAAAGCAGCGGCTGAGATGCAGAAAAAAGCAATCGCTGTAAATCCAACCGATGCGCTTTTTCACCTCAACTACGCACGCATTTTAGACAAACTCGGCGACGCTGAAAATAGTATGCAGGAATTGAACACCGCATACAGGCTGAATCCGAAAGATACATCTGTGTTGATGGCGCTCTCAAAAAAAACGCTGGCGGCAGGTCAGGTGAAGGACTCGGTTCGCTATCTCGAAGAGGCTGTAGATTTGTATCCATCGCGCTCTGATTTGCGAGAGCGGCTCAGCTACGGGCTAATGAAAAACGGCGACGTCGATCAGTCTGCCGCGCAAGCCAAAGAAGCAGTACGACTGGATCCGAAGTCGGCTTCAGCGCATGTCACGCTGGGCTCTGCACTGATGGTGCAGGGATATGTGGTGCCGGCGATGAACGCGTACAAAGACGCGGCAAAACTCTCGCCCAATGATTCCAATGTGCACTTCTTATTGAGCAGGGCTATGGAGAAAAGCGGCGACAAAGATGGCGCAATTGCGGAATTGAGCCAGTTTTTGCAACTCAGCAATCCCTCCGACCCTCGTGCGCAGCAAGCCAGAGAACATCTGGAACAGCTCAAGACACGATAAAAGTCAGTAACTTCTCTATTTCATTTCGCTCAATTCTTTAAGCCGCGCGTAGGTTTTCGTTGGCATGATTACATGACAGCGCCTCAAGTACGTTTGGAATGACTGTGGATCCAGGTACGTGAGGGAAAATGCCGGCTTGCCAAAGTCGAATTCTTCGACAGTGTGAATATGCGCTCTCTCTGACGGTGGGACATTGCGCATCTTGATCTCGGACAGCAAATAGCGCATATGTTCGCCACTATATGCGACACCAGCACTCATGTCGTTCGGCTCACGCCAATCAAGCAAGATTGGACGCTGGTCAATTTTGGTAAAAGAGGTGCCAATTTTCAAGGCACAACTGCTGTCATTCACGGCCAAATTTGAAACAAAACTATGAAGCGGTGATTTCTCAGAGACACCATTCAGTAGCCGCAATAATCTGCCATCACTTATGATCTTTATGCGTTGATCTTTCGTTAGGGCGAGGACTTCTTCCTCTGCTCTTGCGTACTGCCGATCAGCTTCTTCATAACGACCCATTTTGTCGAGAATTCTCGCGAGAACAGCCGTTCCACGTGCGTCAGGGCGGTAAGATGATGGCCACTGTGCATGTGATAGTTCGGCATAAGAAGAGTAATACTCGTAAGCTTCCTGCAGCTGACCCTTTCTTTCAAAACCTTCTCCGACTCGACCGGAAGCATGGGCCGCTCTACCAAGATACGCTCTTGCTGCGCCTTCACCTTCCAACTGCACTTTCACTTGGGAGAACGTGATCACGCTTTTAGTCCAGTGTTGAAGTTCGCCGCTCGGATGAAGCAGTACCTCACCGGTGCCCCAATACACAATACATGGCAGCGTCAAAACAGCGGACACGAAGCGCATATACTTTGCTGCACGACGAAGGAATACTGGAGTGACTAGACCCCGGTGCCTTACCGGTGGCTGGGCGATAAGAGCTATGGCAAAAACATCGACAAATGCGCACACAGCCAGAAATTGTGCAAGGTGGTGGCTGTTCTGCCCGTCCGAATTCATTTGCCTGACCGCGAAGATGGCCAATCCAAAATAAATCAACGAACAAAGGAGGGAGAAAGTTGTTTTACGCATTGTTCACTTGCGCAGTCCAAAGAGTAAAACGGGATATTGCCCCGTCGATTTTCACTTCTTCTGTTGCAGGGTGAGCCCATTATCTCGATGACTGACGAGGGTTGTAAACAGGGAAAACCCTGGGGTGTTTCATAACAGGCCTTCATCCATTATTGCTTCTCGGGTTTAAATTTCATGCGTTATACGCCGGGCGACGCATGGCGTCGCCCCTCAGTCTGGAGTTTTACTCCGTGAACACTGCCGGGCGGCGCATGGCGTCGCCCCCACAGTCAGGAGTTTTACTTCGCCAAAACCGGGTCTTCTGTCGCATCCGACATACCCGCCGCCAAAATTGAATGGCTGTCGTGCGCGTAGTTTTCGAACGCATCCACAACCTTCATGCGGAAAGTCTCGACTGCAGAGATTTGCTTGCGCGAATTTGCCGCTTGCGGCGTGCCTGGTGTTGTGGATGCTGCCGCCTTGTAGAATCGCTGCAATTCGCGATCGATTACTTTGTCCAGAATGTCGCAGGCATCCGAAAGACTGTAGCCATCGATGTTGATGTTCTGCGCGGGATGCGGCTCTTGTTCGACCGCTTGCTGAGCGGAGCCGGCGTCGTATCCGACTGCCACGTTTTCACCAAGTTTTGGCGCGCCGTGTTTGTGCGAATTGAAAAGCTCCGACTGTTCCATCTTGCCGGATGCGACTCGGATCAAGTCGCCGAACAATTCTTTGGCGAGCGGACCCATCATCGCAATCGCAGCTTCTTCTCCTTGTATTGTCCAGGTACTGCGCCCGTTTAATTGTGCGGGTTCCGCCACAAGAATCGGAGGCAATTCATTGTCGGCGTAGTCACCGGTTTTGAATCCCAAAGTCATCTCATTCGGGAAAAGATAAATCGCAATGCGCTTTTCATCTCCCTTCACGGCTAGAGACCAGAAGCGGGTCGTGAGCCGTCCCTGATAATTCCTGCTGACGGGCTTGTACCAAACGCTGTCATCCCTGGTTTCCAAGACCTGCGGGCGCTCGGTGGAGACAAACAGGTCGCCGCCGACGGCGTGCTCGTTAAAACCATATGTCAACCCGCCAAATTCCTGGAAGAGGGCGTCCATCCAGATTCTCACCGACTCAAAGTTGTCAGCTGCCTTGCTCTGGGCCTGCTGCCATTGGTCTGCTTGCGCCTTGTCAGCGGGCGTTTCCGCAGACAATTCCTTAAGCCAGCGCCCCGTTTCCTGCCCTCGGCGCTTTTGCAAATCGGAATAAACAGCCTTGGATTGCTGCGGAATAAGCTCTCTCAACGCCGCAATAGCCTCTTTCTCTTCCCGCTCATTGACTATGTCTTTGCTTTTCCGGTCAATGGCAAACTTGCCCGACGTCCACATATCCCGAAATTTTGATGACATTGCTGCTTCTCCGTAGGGTCGCTCTCCGCGCTCGCAAAAGTATATATAATCAGACAGGAGAAAATGTACGTTTTATGACTGACAGTAATACCCAGCGGGTTAAATTTGAGCGGAAGTACTGTCCTAAGTGCTACGCGCAGTTCGAGCAAATCGATGTGTGTCCGGACGATGGCACGACCTTGCGCGGACAGGACAACGATCCACTGATAGGCAAAACTTTTGCAGACCGATACATAGTTCAATCCGTGATCGGATTGGGCGGCATGAGTATCGTCTACAAGGCGCAGCACAAACTCATGGATCGCATTGTCGCGATCAAGATGCTGCACAGCAACATCAAAAACGATCACACTTCTCTCGAGCGGTTTCGCATGGAAGCTCAAGCCGCCAGCTCATTGAGTCATCAAAACATCATCGCTGTGTATGATTTTGGTGTCACAGAGCAAGGCGATGCTTTCTTCGTCATGGATTACCTTGACGGAGAGGATCTGGCAGGACTGATCGAGCGCAAGGGCAAGGTGCCTTACGAGCGAGCGCTGCCTATTTTCAAACAGATCTGCGACGGATTGGGAGCGGCGCACAAGAAGTCTATTGTTCATCGGGATTTGAAGCCGGCGAATGTGGTCTTGCTGAAAGAGGATGATGGAACCGAGCTTGTTAAGCTTGTCGACTTCGGAATTGCAAAATTGCTTCCCGCCTCCGGCAAACAACAACTATCGCTCACACGCACAGGCGAAGTTTTTGGCAGTCCAATTTATATGAGCCCTGAGCAGTGTCAGGGTCTGGAGCTGGACAAGCGTTCGGATATTTATGCACTGGGCTGTTTGATGTATGAAACACTCACGGGTCAACCTCCACTGGCTGGTGAGACATTTTTGGAAACGCTGAACATGCACGTCGGCACCACTCCAAAATCGATTGCGGAGATTGATCCGGAATCAAAAGTTCCAGCCGTGCTGGAACAAATTATTTTTCGTTGCATGGCGAAAAAGCCAGATGATCGCCCGCAAAACGCCGAGGAAATTCGCGATCAACTTTCTGCCCTTACGCTCGCATTGTCCAGTACTGGCGCCAATCGTGGCGCAATAAGCGCACCGATGCCCAGCGTGCCCTGCCCACAGCAGCCGGCAAAAATCAACAAAGTTATGCTGGCAGCGCTTTTGGCATCGCTTATCACTTTTGCAGGACTTGGCAGTCTTTTCTTTTTCTGGACTGGTCCTCCAGACGATCCGGGCACACCTGCGGCCAAAATGTTCTTCGCCCTAAAATTGTCTGACGCGTCCGGTGCTGCTTCGAAAGGAAATTACCAGGATGCGGAGAAATCGTTGGATGAAGCGGAAGCACTTGCACGCACACTTGTAGGTGGTGGCAAAGCACGACTGGAAGTGACTTTAAGACAACGTGCTGATTTATATGGCAAGTGGGAAGGGCACGCGGAACTTTTGGAGAAAACGAATAATCAAATCATCTCTCTATTGATTGACAGATCGATGGACGAGATGAAGAGACAGTATGAATCGTTGAAAAAACTCGAGAATATTCCGACCGATTCTGCAGTGGCTCTAACTAGTGCAAAACTCAGAGCAGAAGCGGAAGTACCAAGCATACTTGTAACCGCGGGAAGACTGAACGCAAGAAAACTATATTTGGAGCAAGCGAAATTTCTCGAAAAAGCCCTGGAGGTTGAGAGAAAACTTTTGGGACCGGACTCAACTTCGGTAGCTCGCATTGAAGGATCGCTGATTGACGCCTATCAAGGATTGCGCAACTTTCCGGCCGTTCGACCGCTGCTGTTGCACATCTGCTCGGTGAGCGAGAAAGAGCTCGACACGAAGCCAGAGGAATACATTCGCACGCTCGCCAGGCTGGGGCAATTTGACCTCGATCAAAGTCAATTGAAATTGGCCGAGCCAGAACTGAAAAAAGCGCTCGACCTGGGCAAAAAACAAAAGGTCAGCAAAGAGCTGCAAGTCTTATTGATGCGCAGCTGGGCAGATGTTTTGAATCAAACCAACCGGCAAAAAGAGTCGCAAGAGATTTTGAAACAAGCTAACGCGCTCGAAAAAACGGCTACAGATATTCCGTAAGATGTAGGGGCGAAGAAAGAAGCAAGAAGCAAGAAGCAAGAAGAGAGAAGAGAGAAAGGTTAGGTCACAATCCTATCTCATTGAAAACCAGATCTATATTGCAAACATCGGCGCAGCCTTGTGAATGATTCGGTTGCGACCGGGAGCTTGATTATTTTGCTGCTTCCGATTATAGGAACGGGCATATAAGATAATCTAATAGCAGAGATTCATTCTTTGGAGCCCCACCAGTGTCTATAAAGCGGCATCCAGCATTACAGCCCTTTTCTCGCGATCATGTAATAGCGCTATTTCATGCTCATCAGCTTATTTGGCTCTCGGAAGGGCACGCAAGATACGACGCAATTACGACCGTAAATAACTTTCAAAAGGCTTGGAAAGAAGAGATTCTCCCTCACTTTCAAAATGAAGAGAGTTTATTGCCACCACTTTCGGTGAGTGCCAAAAGCATAGAGCGCCTCCTGGCAGAACACAATTCGATTATTGAGCTTATAAAGGCACTCGATTCACTTACTGAAGAGCCGGATATCGAGCTATGCAAGAAGCTCGGGCAAACGCTGGTCGACCACATCCGCTGGGAAGAGCATAGTTTGTTTCCTGAGGTAGAGCAGTCGCTATCCGCACCTGAACTGGACGAGCTTCAAGAAAGGACAAAGCTAATTGATATAGCGAGAAAACACTCAGTCTGAAATCATGTTTAAAATTCAGCCCACCCCACACAAAGACCTGAGATTGTCTCTCAGCACGCTTGCAAGCGGCTTGCCTGCACCGACTACTTCTGGCGTAGACTCGACAACATCGGGCAATGTCTCGCTCAGGTCCGCCGCACCCGCGAGGGCAAGGACATTTCTTTCGATATTTCTGGAAATTTC
>JBGAVL010000208.1:0-11494 GCA_044228145.1 Obscuribacteraceae bacterium (SeqCode) | reverse complement strand
GCTGGCAAAACCATTGAGTGGCGGAATCGAACAAATGGAAAAACTGGCGATAAAAAAACATGCCATTGTCCAGGGCATTCTCCTGGCCAACCCGCCCAATTTGTGCAAATCGCGAGTGTGAGCCTGGCAATCGACAGCCCCGGCGGAAAGGAACAATAGCGACTTGACCAGCCCGTGATTCAGGCAGTGAAAAAGCGCAGCGGTCATGGCAATGTCCGCGACAATGGGCAAATTAGCTGCTCTTGCCTTGAGAGCAATAGCAAGAGCCAAAAGAATCAATCCGATGTTTTCAATGCTCGAGTATGCCAAAAGACGCTTCAAATCATTCTGCACAAGCGCGAAAAGGACTCCCCAGAAAGCTGATACAGAGCCGAGAATAAAGGCGAGATTGACAATTTCAGGGGCATTGAGCCCGCCTTGCACTAGAATTCTGATCAGCCCATAAATTGGAACCTTAATCATAAACCCGCTCATGATCGCAGACACAGTAGCGGGCGCGGCTGGATGCGCATACGGCAACCAGATGTGAAACGGCCAAACACCAGCCTTTATGCAAAAACCAAGAAGGATAAGCAGCGCCGGAAAAATTGCCTGCGCCGAGGCGAAATTCCAATCGCTGAAGCTCCAGCTTCCGCACAGTGAATGCATCCACAAAAAACCACCGCACAGAAGCCCACTGGCAACCCTTGTGGCGCCCAGGTAAATCAAGGCCGACTTCTGAACCAAATGGTGGGAGTGATCGCTAGCGACAAGTGATGCCGACGAAAGCGACATAATCTCCCACATCACAATAAATGTGATGGCGTCCGCACTTAAAACGACGCCGAACATCGAAAGCGCGAACAGCAAGAATGACAGCCAATACTGCCCGCCGGAGATCTTATCCTTCAAATGATTGAGATAACCGGGAGAGAATAGTCCGGTAGAAAATAAAATCAGACTCAATAGCACCAAGAACAGCTTGCTCAGATCATCCAGCCTGAAGGTCAGAGGAAACACGCCCAGCAAGAATGGTGCCGGTGTTATATATGCATAGCTCTGAAAGCCGGTACTGCAGAGCGCTGACAGCGAGGCTGCGGCAATCGCACACAAAAGAAAAGACATCACTTTGTTTGAGACATTCTTCTTATGACTCAGGACAAAAGCAGCCACTGCTGCCAATGCCAGAAGAACTATTGTCCCTAAAATGATTACCGGTGCATTCATCAACCAGGTGCCGTGACACTCCCGCCGCTAATTCTATCATCTATTAGAGCAATTGCATAATTGCGCAATTGCTTTTCCAGTGTTACAATTCACTACAACTGATAAGTGTGCGCCCTGTTTGTTGGATGTCGACAAATGAAAACATTGGCCAGTGTTTTTGACGGTCCCTTGACTCGTTTTATTGAGCCGGTATCCCGAAACGAACTCAACCAGCGCCTTACTACGGGCACAGCTACTGGCGTAGCAGTAATTTGCTGTTCAGAAATGTGCTATGTCAATTCGCTCTTTCCCGAAGACCCAAAATTGCCGATTTTCACCTGGCAAAACCTGGGCGGATGCGTGAATGACAGTGGGGGACTAGAAGATCTGATTGCCGAAAAGAAAATCTCGGATGTAATTGTCTTGGGACATTACGGATGTGAAATCATCGAAGTCGGCTTGCGTAGCGATCCACAATGCGATGTTCCAGCAAAGAAAATCTATCAAGAAGTGGCCAGACGCACTTCTCCTACAAAAGAAGCAATGAAAGAGCGATATGGAGACAAATTCGACAAGCATATCTTTAACAGAGCAGTTGAAGATTTTGTTTTGAGAGAGCTTGCAAGCTTGTTGAAACTACCAGCTGTTTACAATGCGGCAGAAGGTGGTCATTTGCGTGTGCACGCATGGATCAATCGCGACGACTCGATGGAAAACGCCAGCTACGATCCGAAAACACGGACGTTCTGGGTCTTGCCGGACGACGATAAACACTAGCTTCCTCTCTACCTCTAACTCAGGATTTCATAATGAATATTCCTCCGCCGCTGCGAATAGACGAAAAATATCAAGATACCCTGCTTGAGGTTCGCTCTCGAGAGGATATTCCGGATGCGTGGAAAGGCACGCCCATAGAGTCTTTCATCATGGCTCAAAATTTTGGCTGGCCGATTGACTCGACAGGCAAAGTAGAACTTCTAATAGCGACCTGCATCGAATTTCGCTACTCGATGCCTGTACCCAAAATGTATGCATACGTAATACGGCGAGCCAGCGGCAGAGTAATCGGCTCGGAATTCAGCGTCGGCTATACATTGTCGCAAGGCGTCAGGTATCTGGTCATTATCGGACACAACGATTGCGGCATGTCGAAGGTGTACGAAAGAGCACCATCAGTGGTGCAAGCCTTTGTAGACCAGGGCTGGGATCAAAGCGCTGCAGAGGAATATGTTACAAAGCAAGCCAGTCGCCATGCTATTTCCGACGAACTGGAGGCGTTGCGGACAGAATATATCCGCATCAACCAGGTTTTCCGTAAGTTGATCGTTGCTCCGCTTTTCGTTTGTCTCCACGACAGTCGCCTGTACATACCAAAGTGGTACGCCGAAGAATCAAATAACCTGCCAAAGGAAACCAAAGTACCTGCTGAATTGATCAGAAATCTCCCCTAAATGAATTTCAAAACCCGACCCATGAGCGACAAACTCGTAAATTTCAAAGCAGAGTTTTTCAAAGCCCTGGCTAACCCGCTACGCATAAGAATCCTCGATCAACTGAGAACCGAAGAATTGACCGTCTCGGAAATCAGGGATCGCCTTGATGTCGAACTTCCCAACATTTCACAGCAATTGTCGGTGTTGCGCTCCAAAAATCTGGTTGTGGGAAGAAAACAGGGCAACAACATCTACTACTCGTGCAGCGATCCCAGTGTTTTCAAACTCCTTGATGTGGCCAAAGAAGTCTTCAACAATCACTTGATTGACTTGCAAAAGACGTTGAACGAACTATAGACATACACGTCTATTTGAGCTGTTCTCTGAAACGCGTCGAACTTAGCCACAAGAGGACCACTGCGAAAATCGCAAGCACAAGGACGTCGCGCCAAACTTCCTCTAGGCCGGCACCTTTGAGCAGGATCGCGCGAACACAACTGCAATAGTATCTGAGCGGATCGAGCAGAGACAGCCACTGGAAAAATGGTGGCATACTTTCCAACGGCGAAATTGCCCCGGATAGTTGGATAACCGGAAGATTGACAAAAAATGAAGTGAGCAGGGTCTGCCGCTGATTCTCACTCACGGCGGCAAGAAAGATTCCGATTGAAATCCCAACGATAATGTAGAGCAGCGAAACACCAAAGAAGACAAGCAAATTGCCACGGAAAGGAACGTGGAAAAGAAAAGTGCTAAACATCAAGCTGACTGAAACATTAATTAGAAGAAGCAGCGCCAGAGGGATGATTTTGGCGCTTAAGATCTGAAGCGAACTGACCGGTGTCATGAGCAATTGTTCGAGAGTGCCGGAGTCTTTTTCGCGAACGACGGCAGCGCTAGACACCAGCGTGCTGACCAGGTTGAGCACCAGCGCAATAACGCCTGGCACAAAAAACCAGTTGCTGATTAAACCCTGATTGTAGACAAAACTGACCTGAGGCGCAGCTCGCTGAAAAGCCTTTTGAGATCCAGTGCGAATCAGTCGATCGTAAGTCATCATAATTTGATTGATGTATGCACTGGCAATACCGGCCGTGTTCGCATCGACGCCGTCGAGTAGAATTTGAATGCTGGTCTCTTTTTTCGACTTAAAATTGCGCTCGAGCTCGGGCGGGATAACAACACCAACATCGAGCTTTCCGCCTCGCACTTTGGCGCTGAGAGCAGACTCACTGCCACCGGAGTCAAGTACGTCAAAAACTCCGTTTTCAGCAAGGGCCGAGATAAAACCGCGGCTGATGGCTGAGGATGAGTGGTCGATAATTCCCATTCGCAGATGATTTACGTCCGGGCTGAGCGCATATCCGTATATACAAAGTTGAATCAAAGGCATCAAGAAGAGAATGAAGATCAACTGTTTGTCACGCATAATCTGGCGCGTCTCTTTACGAGCCAGTGCGCCCAATCGTGTAGTCTTAACTAATGGTCCGATAGGCATGACTCTGCTTAAGACTCCATCTGCATTCTGCGCAGGACTCTGCAGCTTATTAGATAAAACGCGACTGCGCAGAGAAAGAGATATATCGGTATTTGTATCTGGCTGAGCGCGTCGCTTCCCCTCACGAATGCATTGCGTGAAGCCTCCACGAAATAACGAGCAGGCACCACATATGAAATAAGTGAAAGTGGAAAAGTAATGTTTCTGACTGGATAGATAAAACCAGATAACAGCAGCGCGGTTGTAAAACCTGCAGTTGCCACCATCTGCACGGCAGCACTTTGCGTTTGCGCGCGAGCGCCCATCAAAATTCCAAATAAGACCGCAGAGGCAATAAACAAAGATAAAGAAATCAAATAAACTGGAATGTCCCCTACCAGTCGAATTCCAAAAAGCGATATGGCAAGCGCCAGCATCATGCCCGCCTGCAACATACCAACAATCCAGTAAGCAAGAGCTTTGCCGGCGACCAACTGGAATGATGTTATCGACGAGGTAAAGAGTTGGAGTATTGTGCCATACTCGCGCTCTCGAGCCATAGCCAGGGCCGCCAAAAGACAAGGAAAGATCCAGAGATTGATTGCAACCGCTCCAGGTGCTACATAAAGAGCTTCCTTGCGACCGGGGTTGAACCACAATCTGACCTCGGTGTTCAGCAAAGGTTTGTCGCCGGCGGCGTCCAGATGTTGCGATCGAACAAAGTACTGCGTAGTTGCCAGAATGCTGTTTTTCACAATGCGAGCATTGTTCACATCTGTTCCATCGACGAGGACTTGCACATCAGAAGATATGTTTTGCCGAATCTTGCGGGAAAATTCGGGTGGTATCAAGACCGTGGCTTTTGCACGTCCCAGGTCAAGTTGTTTCATGGCATCGCCAGGGGCCCAGGGCACCAACGTCAACTGACCATTGTTGAACAACGTGTCCAGGTAGTCTCGGCTGAGCGGACTGGAATCGAAGTTTTGAACGGCAATGGGAATATCTTTTGCTTCCAACCTTGTGGCATAGCCATAAAGCAAAAGTGCCACCATCGGCAAGAAAAACGCCAGAGCCAACGTGAGGCGGTCGCGCCTGAATTGCGCGAGCTCTTTCAAGCATTGAGCCCAAATTCTTTTCATGTCTGCCAGCTCCTCATACTTCCGACATCCTTATGCTTGCGATCTTCATATGCTTCCAATTTCATGCCGCTTTGCCCGACAAACCATTGCTGCTCGACGCTCGTTTAACAATTGAGATGAAAGAGTCCTCAAGGCTGAAAGGCAGCGGGCGCGCCTCGATTACCTCAATTCCAGCACCTCTGGCAACATCGATAATCCGGGGCAACTCGATGTCCGGATTATCGACGACGATGTGCAGTGAATCAGCGAAGACTGATACCCGCCATGACTCAAGCGTGGTACGCAAAAGCTCATATGCGCTCTGTTGATTTGAAAAACGCATCTCCAACAATTGACCGGGCTGGCTCTCTTTGATACCACCAGGCGACCCTTCCGCAACCAATTCACCAGCCACCATAAATCCGAGCTGGCTGCAGTGCTCCGCCTCCTCCAGGAAGTGAGTAGTAACGAGGACGGCGGTTCCACCCGATGCAAACTCTCTAATCATGCGCCACATTTCGCGGCGAGCCAAGGGATCGACACCGGAAGTAGGTTCGTCAAGAAAAAGCACTTCGGGCTGGTGCATCACTGCGGCACCAAAGGAGAGACGCTGCTTCCATCCGCCAGGCAGACGGCCGGTCAGCATGTTTTCCTGCCCCTTCAAACCGGAATTGGCGAGCACCCAGTTGATGCGTTCGCTCTTCAGTGGATCTTGAACCTGATACACGCCGCAATAGAATTCCAAGTTTTCCAAAATTGTCAGGTCGTCGTAAAGCGTAAACTTCTGGCTCATGTAACCGAGTCGATCTCGAAGCGCAGCGCTTCGCAAATTGCTTTTGGCGCCGCACAAAACCATGTCACCGCCGGTCGGCTGAATCAAGCCGCAAAGCATTTTGATTGTCGTGGTTTTACCGGCACCATTAGCGCCAAGCAATCCATAAATATCTCCGTACTTGACTGAGAGACTGACATTGTTTACCGCTCTAAAATCACCGAATGTTTTGAATATGTTCTTTGCTGCAATTGCTTCGACACCAGCGGATTGAAGAGGTTTTTCAATGAATGGATAGCGCGTCTCATGGTCTACATGCACTTTACCTTTTAAACGATTGACAAACACATTTTCCAGGGTAGGGTCTTGAACCTCAATCGAAACATCAGATTGTGCCTCTTTGACCAGCGCTTCGGTTTCCTCCGGAGTGGAAGTCAGCACGTCAAGGCGATCTCCAAACGTCTGGATGTCCTGGATTTTCTCTAAAACATCAGGCATCGACCAGAGTCTTTGCTCGAGAACTTCCAATTTACTGCCACGAACTTCCAGCCGCTTCATATTCAACCCGGCTTTAAGTTGTGCCACCGAGCCCATTTCCTGAATCTCGCCTTCATGCATAAGAATGAGGCGACTGCAGCGCTCGGCTTCGTCGAGATAGGGAGTCGCCACTGCTACCGTGACACCGCCTCCGGTGACCGTAGCCAGAAGATCCCAGAACTCGCGACGCGATACAGGATCGACGCCGGTGGTAGGTTCATCCAAAAGCAGTAATTTAGGGCTAGCCATCAGAGCACAGCAAAGCGCCAGCTTCTGTTTCATGCCACCGGAAAGCTTGCCGGCAAGGCGGTCTCTAAAACGAAGCAGATCCATCGCCCGCAAGTACTTATCTGCCCTATCCTCAAATTCGCCCGGCGGTACCTCGCGAATACCTGCAACATAGCGAAGGTTTTCCTCAATGCTCAAATCCTGATACAGGGAAAATTGCTGCGTCAAATAACCAATTTGCAATCGCACATCACGTGGTTTTTTGCCCATCGTCAGGACTTCACCGGAAGTGGCATTCAAGATTCCGCCAAGGATGTGAAACGTTGTCGTCTTGCCGGCACCATCAGGTCCGATAAGCCCGAACAATTCGCCTGGATCTATAGAGAAGTTGAGTTGCTTAACTGCTTGCGTTTGCCCGTAGTTTTTTGCAAGATCTTTGACACTGACTAGGGGCTCGACAATCACAGTTTTACACTCCACGACGGTGCATTTAATGCGGGTTTACGGTCACTTGTGCCGGCAGATGCCAGGCATAGCCCCTGAACAGGGAGTATTTAATGCGCCACTATTTCGCAAGAAAAATGTCAGCATCTGCGGGCATGCCTGGTTTTGCAAAACGATCCGGGTGCTTGAGCAGAATTTTGATACCAAATACCTGTTTGACACGATCTTCCTTGAAGTAAATATTTTCCGGAGTAAAAGATCCTTCCGGGTCAATCTGGATCACTTCACCTTCCAGGGGTGTTTTGGGCTGGCTGTCGAGATAGACGCTGGCAGCCTGACCAATGCGGACATTGCCAATCTTGCCTTCGGGCACAAAACCTCTGAGATAGACTTTGGAAAGATCGATAAGGGAAAGCAGGTTGTGCCCGGGCACTACAACCGCACCAGGCTCAACAGAGCGCGCAGTGACGACACCATCGATGGGGCTATTAACATTCAAGTACGAGATATTAGCTTTGATCTGTTCCACTTCCGCTCTGGTGTTTTTCACTTCATGCTCCGCACTCTTCTCTTTGAATTGAGCTTGAATTTTCTGCTGGCGCAACACTGCTAATTGCGAGTTGCGCATTTGCGGATTGAGTCTTGATGTGCGAGCCATTTCCAATCCTGCCGTGGCAACTTTCAATTGTTTACGAGCAGCTTCGAGATTAGCTCCGCGAGAGCTGACCAATGCAATAGCATTGTCTTTGCCGGTTCGTGCCTGATCGGCTTCATTGAGCGTGACGGCTTCGTCCTTAACAAGCGAGGCATAACGCTCGTTGCGCAGCGTCGCCATTTCCAACTCAGACTTAGCCTGCGCCAGAAGAGCCGCAGCTTCTGCCACTTTGGCTTCGGACGTGGCTACATTGGCTTCGGCTTGAGCGACGCGCGCGCTGGCGTCTTCCTGGGACTGAGCCACCATAACTGTCGCTTCTGCTATTTGGTTGTCGACAACCGCCAATTGATAATGGGCTTCGCCGGCTCTCTCCTGCGCACCGAGCACGCGCGCCTCGGCGCCGCGCAACTGCGCTTGTACATCGTCGTCGGCGAGCTTCACCAGCAATTCGCCGCGCTTTACCAGCTCACCTTCTCGTTTCGCGACAAAATCGACACGCCCGCCGATTTTGGGTCCGATGTTGGTCTCATAACCTTCAATCCGCCCACTCACATGCAATGTGTTGGCGGGCTGCTGCATCGGCTTGTTGAAGAAGAAGTAGGCAGAGCCGACCACGACGGCAAACAAGAAGACAAGAAGCACATGCCTTGGCAGCGCGACCGCTTTTGCGTCCCGAGAAAGGGTGCCTGGGCTGGCTTCATTTTTTGGTCGGAGCTTTAACATGGGTTGGCTGTTGCCAGAGGGGTGCCTTTAATGATAGTATACCAACCGGTATGGATAATTCCTAGTTAAATCTGGCAATTCCTGCAAAGTCCTTACTTTTCTAACTTTCGCCATTCTCATCGACCGGAAAAACGAATGTAAGCTCTATTGGAATGATAGGTATTCATACTGCAGGACTATCCTTGTGATGCTTAGACTTGAAAGCCTGGTATTGACAGCTCCCTCGATTAAGCGAGCGATAGACTCGATAAACATACTGTCCCTAGCCAATGTAGAGCCCCAGACGCAGTAGAATCATCAATCTCAAAGGACGCAGGAAAGCGCACGTGGCGACCAATCCAAACTCAGCCAAGAAAGCAAACGCCTCCAAACCAGGGGAGCCGAGCGAAAACGCCTCCACAACAGCTATAGGTAGCGGGCGACCGCGAAGCAAGAAAGACCAGATCGTTCAAGCCGCCATCAAGGTTTTCCTGGAGAACGGCTATGCCGGCACCAGCATGAATCGTGTGGCGGCAGAAGCCGACGTCATCAAGGCCACCATCTATAGCCACTTCAAAGATAAAGAAGAACTCTTCGCCGCCATTATCGAAGAAGTGACATTCAAGAGAATGGAAGCAGACACGCCTGAATTCGAGCAGCATTTACACAGCCTTCCACCCGACGAGTTCGTCAGCTTGCTCACACAGAAGTTCAAGATTCTCTCTCAGTCTCAAGAATATCGCGCGCTGTTGCGTGTCGTCATCGGCGAGTCCGAGCGTTTTCCAGAGCTTGCGACGCTCTATGTCAAAACAGTTATCTTAAAGGGCATGGAATTAGCCAGTGGCTATTTTGCAAAGCACAAAGAGTTGAAACTCAACAATCCTCTCGCCACTGCGCACATTTGTTGCGGCAGTTTTGTAGCGTGGCTCATCTGGCAGGAAGTTCTAGGCGGCAAAAATTTCAAACCCTTGGAATTCGACGATGTAGTGATCGCATTGAAAGAACTGGTTGACGCGAAAGTCGCACAAGATAAAGATAACGGCTAGGCTCAACGCCGGCGTTAAGTGTCAATGCGATCGTTTTGGTGCAAAATAGCCAAAGCTCGAAGCTCGCATCTTGGCAGCCTGTGGGCGGGGTGGGAATCCTCCCATCGTCGTGCCACAAAATTGCAATACCCGAAAAATAAGGTTGAGGTGCGCAACGAGAGACAACGTGGCGAACAAGCGGGAAACCGGGTGTTCGACACGATGAAAACTACGTGCGTCCCGTCCCTCCCTCGCGCTCAATCTAATCCAGAGCACGAATCCCGGTAAAACTCACGACTGCAAGGACCCCCATCCTGCCACCGGGCTCTATCAAGCAATCTTCCAATAGCCTGCCAACGCCTGGCAGAGCTGCTGCTTGAAGAGGGGAGCCCCACTCCACTCAAAGGAAGGAGATTTAAAAGTTATGGTTGACAGTATAGGATCAATGGGTGACGGTGGTGGTGCTTCATTTGCGCCCGCCGCGAACTTCGCCCCAGCCTCATTCGAACCTTGTTTCACATCGTCATTCTCCAGCGGTTCGTGCTTCACGAGCAGTGACTCTTTTGCCACCACTGCATTTACTGGAGATTCCAGCAGCGTCTCCTTCGCTCCGGTAGCGGGATACGATGCACCGGCCACACCGGCAGTAGTGGCACCTGAAGTTAGGGTGAATACAGCCGATGTCCCAGCCGCATTCAAGTCGAATGAAACCACCAAGTATCAAGTCAATGAAGGCATGCAAGCCGTCGACGCCGCCCGTCCCAAAATTGCAGACGGTGAGTCGCCCAAGATCAATGTTCAACCTAAAAATGACGCGCAGCCTGCCGACATCGTCATAAAGAAAGACGGTACTGTTGACATCGCCAAAGGCATCAATGACGGCGACAAGCCACTCAGCCAGTACAACGTGCAGGTCGAAGCAGGCGCCGATCCGAAATTGACCGAGAAAGTAGTTGACGACCTCGGATCCATGATCCACGAGAAGTGCGCAAACTGCACGCCCAATATCGAAGCCGGAAAAGATTCCGCTGGAAGCGACCTGCTTTCCGCCGACTACAAAGACCGTTTCCGCGAGCGCTACAAACCAGCCGATGACACGCCGGAAGACGATCTGCCCGACGATCCGGAATTACCGGATGGTGGTGGCGGCGGTGGCGGCGGCGGTGGCGGCTGCGACAACGACATCAAACCGGATGAAGAGTTGACTCCAGAAGACGATAAAGTCGATCCGGGCATAGACAACGCCGCATATAAAGAACGAGGATTCCAGGCACTCAAAGAAATGTCCACCGCCATGGGCGACATGCATGCCAATCACTATTCCAACTGGATGATGGCTTCAATGTTGCCGCCGGAACTCCTGGCAGAACTGGGCGATCCGCCCTGGTCTCCGGAGAAGTTGAAAAAGCTGCAAGAGTACCTGAAGACTCACGGCAAAGACATCAAGAAAAATATTGGTGACCGCGCCGCGGCACTGGAAAAACAAGGCGACACAGAAGGCGCCAAAGCACTCAACGACTTCGGCACCAATATGGAAAGCATCTGCAACGATCCGGCCAAGCTGGAGCAGTTCTCGGGAGCACTCGCCAACTTCTACGACAAGGCAGCACACGGCGAAGCCAACACGACAGATGTTCATGCAATGTTCGGCAACGACGCAAAACTGGAAGCCGCCATCAGAAATTCGCATTTGGTCGAAACCGCCAAGAAGTATGACACCAGCCAGGGTGGCGCACCGGATCTCGAAAAGGTGAGAAAGGACCACGGCGACAAACTGATTGCAGAATTGCAACGCAATCCTACACCGCCTAAAGAAACCGAAATCATCAAATTCGTCGATCTGATCAACAACAACAGTAACGCCAAAGCAAAAAAATAATGTAGGGGGGGCGCCCTGCGTGGCCCCGCCCCAAAGCCC
>JBGAVL010000207.1:0-11509 GCA_044228145.1 Obscuribacteraceae bacterium (SeqCode) | reverse complement strand
AAGGACTGACTGAAGCGTGATGAAATACTGAGCTCACTCGCAATGAGCAGTCAGGTAGTAGCATGAATACCACCGCAGAGCAATCTGGGTGGTATTTTTGTATTTCAATTTCTGCAGTTTCTTGACCCGTATTGGCTGATAACGTAATACAACTCCTCAGCTTTCTTTTGATCGCGCTGCTCTATTCGTCTGTGGGACATGGCGGCGCGACGGGCTATTTGGCGATTTTGTCCATGACAAAACTGCCGCCCAATGAAATATCGACCACGGCTCTCGTTCTCAACGTGCTGACTGCAACTGTTTCGCTCTTGTTTTTCATTGAGGCAAAACAGTTCAAGCTCAAAGTATGTGCGCCTCTGCTTGCCACTTCCATTCCAGCTGCATTTGTAGGTGGAATGGTGTCATTGCACAAGGGTTATTTCTTGCTTTTGGCGCTGGTGCTTTTGACGACATCGGTAAAACTCTTCTACGACTCCTTTCACAAACCGTCCCAAGACCGTGAAACCAAGGCAGTTAACATCCCTCAGGCATTAGGTATAGGTGCAGGCTTAGGGCTGCTCTCCGGAATGGCTGGTATCGGGGGCGGTGTCTTTCTCAGTCCGGTGCTACTGTTTCTAAATTGGGCAACGGTAAAACAAACCTCTGCAACAGCTGCAGTCTTCATTGTATGCAACTCTATCTCAGGGCTGATCGGAAGAGCAGTTACAAGCAGATTAGAGTTCGGTTCGATAGTGCCATATCTGGTGGCAGCCTTTATCGGTGCGGTGGCCGGATCATTTCTGGGCGCAAAAAAATTGCAGAACAACCTGCTCAGGCGAGCGCTGGCTGCAGTTCTCCTGGTCGCCGTCGGCAAGCTCTTGATGCTGTTCCTTAAATAAACGCTCTGTAGGGGCGACGGATGGCGTCGCCCCTGCAATTACTTCAAGAGCAGTTCTACATACGTGTCTTCGTTGAAGCCTACAACAATTGTCTTACCCTTGCGCCATGTCGGCGCTCTCAGATTGCCGGTCGGTCCGATCATCAGTGAAGCAATCTCGTCATCATCCGCCTTCACTTTTTTCAAATCGAGGCGAATTATTTTTTTGCCTTTGAGCGAATAAATCTCGTCGGCTTTCTCGGCCATCTTCAAGGCTGCGCTTCTATCGATTTTAGTCTTCTTCGCATCGACTAAAACTTCCGTCGACACATGTTTTCGCCCAAGAAACTCATGAGCTTTTACGCAGGTTTGTCAGCCATTGCGGTAATAAAGCCAATCTACAGATTGAGACACGAGAAAATCCTCCGAAGTCAGATGCATATTATCGCACCGGGCTCTCAAGAGGAAAAGCAAAAGCCGTTTAAGGTGAGGTCCAGGCGTCGAACATCCCCCACAGGCGCGTTTCACAAAACTCTGTTATTTTTCAGAATATGGGAATATGCTCTTTGGGGCCAAAACCCGCCGGCGGCAGTTAAATGGCTATTTTAAGGAGCGGCTTGATGCAGTTCAAATTCACGCAAATCAGACACAAAGGTAGTCCTACGGGGGCTTCCAGGATTTGCAGGCGCCTGGTTGCGGCTTCGATTCCCCTTTGCTTGTGCGCATGCCTGGCCTTTGCCCCTCTGCCGGCCCAGGCGGCGGACGCCAACTTCAATGCAGCGGTCAAAACCTATACGGCAGGCAAATACGCTCAAGCCCTCGCGCAATTTCAAGTTGTCGCTCAACAATATCCGTCCGACCCGCTCACAAGGTATTACATGGGATTGTGCTACCAGCACACTAATCAGGTCAGCCAGGCGACGCAAATGTATACCTGGGTCGAACGAAATGCCCGCAGTCCTCAGCTGAAGGCGCAGGCACGAGCAGGGCTCGATTCGATGAATCGCTACAGCTCCAGCCGCACACATCCTGGCAGCGCTCCGCCGCCACCGGCGCCTGACGCCAAAGCAGCCGACGGCAAGGCTGCAGACCCGAAGAAGGCAGCCGACGCAAAAGCCGATCCCAAGGCGATGAAGTGCAAGAAAGTAATCCAATTCACATCCCCTTCCAGCAACGACCAACGCAGCATTCAGATGTTCGGACCGTTTTGGGATGCCGCCCAAGAGAAATTCAGAGGGAAGGTAGACTTCCAATTGGTCGATGCGGACGCTTCAAGCTCAGCGGAGTTGGTCAAAAAGTACAGCGTCTCTACATACCCTCACGTGGTCTACCTCGACAAAGACGGCAAGGTGCTGAACAGCCAGGCCGGTGCATCTGGCGACATCACTGGGACAATTGAAGGATTCAAATAAGCGTACATCTTCAATACGCTATTTTCAAAACGCTTTCTAAGTCTTTTCCGACAGAGCATAGGCGGCAATGCCGAAGGCGACGGAAACGTTTAGCGATTCTTTCATGCCTTTCATCGGCAGGTCGGCGACCACGTCGCTCAAGGCAAGCGCTTCGGCGGAGACCCCGGAGACCTCATTTCCGACTACCAGGCACAATGGTCGAGAAATCTTGCCCTCTTTTAGCAACTCGGAAAGCGGTTGGGAATTCTCTGTCTTTTCGAGCGCAAGAATTTGAAATCCGCGTTCTTTCAAATCGCGCAGAATGCTCACGCAACCAAAGCGCCATTCCCAATTGACAGTGTTCTCCGCGCCCAGACTCACTTTCTCAATTTCTTTTCGCGGTGGTGCGCCGGTGATACCACATAGGTAAATCTTGTCCATCCCCGCACCATCTGCGGTGCGAAAGATGGCGCCGACGTTGAATAGACTGCGGACATCTTCGACGACCGCGACAAAGCGTTCTACATATTGCTCTCCGCATTTTGCGCTGTCATTGACGTTGAGCACGCCCATTCGCTTGCGTTTTTCCTGCTCGCGCTCGAGCGTGGCGAAGACGGCAGCCAGCCGCGCCGTAATCGGTCGCCGGCAGGTGGGGCAGGTGGTCTTGGTTCGCCCGGCAGGCAGATCAGCGCTGAATTGCTCGTGGCATTCAGGGTAGGGGCAGAAGGTTTCCGTGAGCGGCATGATGTCTCGAAGTGGATCAAAGCTGGGAAGAACGGCTGAGCACGCAAGATTTCTACCATCATGAGCGAGCCAAGACAACCTCCTGACAAGCAATGCGAGGCGCTGGGTCGCCCGTCATCGAGTCCATGGCAAGCTGGAAGGTGCGGGGAATTTTGCAAAAAGAGTCTAATTTAGAGCCTATTTTTGGGGCTGAAACAACACCAAAGCGGCAGTCCGCGCTAGACTATTCCACCTGTAAGGAAGTTTCACCGCCCGCAAGGCGTGAAGCTCATGGCTCGTCAAGAATCTGAATAGTTTGGGTGAATAGAGCGGCGAACGAAGCCGGAGGTAGGAATGAAAGTCGTAGAAAAGTCCAAAGCTGGATCAAAGCAAGGGCAGGAAACGCAGACTAAAGGGCAGGGACAGAAAGTGCCACGTGGAGAGCGCAAAGAACTTTTGAAAAAATTCCCGGTCAAAGTAAACCTGGAAAACTACGAGGAAGCCTACAGAACATGGGAGTGGGAAGACGCCAAAAAGGAAGTTGATTTCTTCGCCGGCGGCAAGGTCAATGCTGCGTATAACGCCGTAGACCGCCACTTGCACGATGGTCGCCGCAACAAGGTTGCGCTCTATGCCATCGACGCCCAGGAAAGACTCCAGAAATTCACCTACCAGGAAATCTACGAAGCATCCAATCGCATCGGCAATGCGCTCAAAGAATTGGGCGTAGAGAAAGGCGATCGTGTTTTCATCTTCCTGCCGCGTGTCCCGGAACTCTATACGGCAACAACCGGCATTGCCAAAATCGGCGCCATCGCCGGACCGCTATTTTCAGCATTCGGACCGGATGCTTTGCGAGATCGCCTCTCCGATAGTGAAGCAAAAATCGTCATCACCAATCCCGCATTGAAGCCTAAGATCGACGAAATCAAATCTTCATTGCCGAACCTGGAATACGTGATCGTCGTCGGTGCCGACGAATCGAAGTTAAAACCAGGTGAATTGAGCTACGAAGCAATCACCCAGGCGGCAAGCGAAAAATTGGAATGCGAGCAAATGGATCCTGAAGATCCGCTCTATCTCCTGTATACGTCCGGCACAACCGGCAAGGCGAAAGGCATTGTGCACGTGCACAACGACATCATCGGGCACCACATGACCTCCAAATGGGTTCTCGATTTACGCGACGACGACATCTACTGGTGCACCGCCGATCCAGGCTGGGTGACAGGCACCGTATACGGTATCTTCGGACCCTGGTCGCTGGGCGCTTCGGTAGTCAGCTATGAAGGTCGATTTGACGCTCACAGCTGGTACTCGGTTATCGAACGCATGAAAGTGAGCGTCTGGTACACCGCACCGACAGCGCTGCGCATGCTCATGAAAGCCGGCGACGATGCTGTCTACGATCACGATATGGAATGCTTGCGTCACATCTTGAGTGTGGGCGAACCTTTGAACGCAGAAGTCGTCAGGTGGGGAATGAAGGTCTTCGGCTTGCCCATCCACGACAACTGGTGGCAAACTGAGACAGGCATGCAGCTGATAGTCAATCTGCCCTGCAACCCAATCAAACCAGGCTCAATGGGCAAGCCGATTCCCGGAGTATATGCAGCTTGCGTAGACGACGACGGGGAAGAAGTTGAAACAGGAAAGCTGGGCAAACTTGTCGTCAAGCCGGGTTGGCCAAATATGCTCAGGCAAGTTTGGCGCAATCAGGAAAAGTACAAAGAGTACTTCAAAATTCCCGGCTGGTATTATTCCGGCGACAATGCCTGGAAAGACACCGACGGATATTTCTGGTTCGTTGGACGCCTCGATGACGTCATCAACACAGCCGGTCACAGAGTCGGACCATTCGAAGTCGAATCGGCACTAGTCGAGCATCCGGCAGTTGCGGAAGCCGGTGTGATCGGAAAGCCGGACAAAGAACGCGGCGAAATCATCAAAGCGTTTATAGTCCTCAACAACGGCGTCACAGAGTCGGAAGAATTGCTCGAACAAATCAAAGAGCACACCAAGCGGCAATTGGCAGCACACGCTTATCCAAGAGAAATCGAAGTCAAGGATTCGCTGCCCAAGACACGCTCCGGCAAGATCATGCGCAGGCTGCTCAAAGCCTGGGAATTGGGACTGCCGACAGGTGATACATCATCGCTTGAAGAAGACTAAAGTCTAGAACGCTTGAAAGAGGTTGGCGTTGTCGATAACGCCGCCTCTTTTGCGTCTCATGATGTTCCTTAATTCCACCAATGACCCTAATTGTTCACTTCTGCTTCCAAACATCGGCAAAGTCTTTCTTGCTTATATGTGCGTGAACACCTTTCGTTTCATCCACTACTTGCGATATCTCAAAGTCTGTAGCGGCGCTTAGATAGGACAAGGATGTGGCACTGTCCATGCCCATTTTGTCTGCCAGAAATTGAATCGCGGCGCGAACGGTTTTCTTCAAAGCCTCGTCAAGATCACGATCGAGCCCAATCGGAATCCAAAAGTCGGGAGTTTCCGCAAAGGGATATTTGAGTGCGCCTTTGCAAGGAATTGCAGGATCACCAGCCTTCAGCAAGGTGAGCCGCAAAGTCGATCGAAGCGAAGCCTCCAGAGCCGTCAGCGCTACTTCTCCATCCCCCTGATTGAAGTGAGGATCGCCGATGCAGAACATTCCTCCTGGGCACTCAATCGGCAAATAGAGAGAAGATCCGACTGTCAGATCCTTTATATCAAGATTGCCGCCATACGATGATGGAGGTATGGAATTGACCTTGTCGGAGGTATTCGGGGCTACGCCCATTGTTCCCATGAAAGGGTTGAGGGGAAATCTCACTTCCTTTCCACTTTGAGTCTTTACGATGCCGTAATTCTTGCCGTCCACGGTTTTGACCGGCACAAAGGTGAAGACACTTCCAAACAGCTCGGGATGCTCCTTATCAGCTCCGGGTTTAGGTCCATCATTTTTCGGATATTCCCCGGGCAAGGCGCCCTTGTTATGCCGATTGCCGACAATACCATATGGAACTCTCGGAACCAAAGTGATGATGTCTACCTTTAGGACATCGCCGGGTGCCGCTCCCTCAACTGCTACCGGGCCAATTATGATATGCGGGCCGTCTGTAACCATATTGTGCTCTGTTTTGGAAGCGCAAATCTCAATGGCATCTTGCAAAACGTCGGACGGATTGACGCCGAACTTGCCAAAGAATTTAACCGGATCGCGCCCCTGATCTTCCACCATTCCTTCCGAAGACAGCGTATCGAAAATGATCTCGCTCTTCGATGGCACCGTCAAAATCGGTTTCGACTCTTTGTTGGGAAGAAAACCCCATTGCATCGTGGACAAATTGGCGGGCACATAGAATTTTCCATCAGGCAGCTTGCAAGGTTGCTCATGCATACGCTGCAATACGGCGCTGCTTCCAGTATCAGCATCAGACATCGCAACGCGCGTGGGATTTCCAGCAAAAATAGGATTAGCAGATAGTGAAGCGAGGACTATGGCAGATGAACACAAGCAAGTCTTTAGCTTGCGAAGCGAGACTGAGTGTTTTTGCATAAGTAAATCATCCTCGAATCACTAGTTTGGGGGATTGAAAAAATGGCGCGCACAAGTGCGCAAAGTCACTGCAAACAGGCTAGTCCAGAGCCTGTAACAATTCTACCAGCCCAGTATTGAGTAGATCGATCATGGCCCTGAGATCAAACAGCATCGTAATTCTGGCAGTCAGAAGTTTGATTGTCTCGCACCGCTGACGGTGCTGTGGTCCGAATGCCGATACCTTTTCCGCAGTCCCTTGCTTTTTGATGTTGATCGGCAGAATCTTTGCTGTCTTCCAGTACTCAATCAGCTGCTCTCGCCTGGTTAATCCGCTGTTTGAATTAGGTGGAATAGAATTGAGATACGTCCACAACATTGGTGGTAACCGCACAGTTTCGGGAGAATCAAGACCGAGGGTTTGCCCGAGCAAGTTTGCCTCAGCTTTCGAACGCCTGATGCCGCCCCGCTGCTCACACAATGCAAGCAGAGCCAGACCACCGACGGTAAGACCTGAAACAATGTTCAGGCGATTGCCTGCCAGGATCTTGTTGGGATTTTTCGTTTCCTCAAGCGGCCCGTCAATGATAATACTAAGTATGCCCAGCTGCAAAAAGTTAGCATCGTTGGTTAGCGCGACGGCAGTATCTCGCTGCGATGTGAGCTTATCCAGAGCCTGGCGCTCGATTACGATTTCTCTGTCAAATTTAGCTGAGACCTTACGCAACTCCAGCCCCGCAGAAGTAATCGTGCGAATCAATGCCAGCTGAAGCTTCACTGACTCCTGATCGTAATTGTCGAACTTGCCGTTTTCCTTGAGCGCAAGCAATCGGTCGACCCGATCTTCAATTCCCAGCAATTTGGCCGCCTCCCGAGCGTGACTCGTGAGTTTACCTGCCGCCGTGACATTCCCGCTGCCAAGCTGGTCATTTTGCGGTTCTCCCTGCGTGCCGTGCAGGAGCTCGAGTACTGCCGTCTGAAAAGATTCCAAATCCTTTTTCAGCGAATGAAGGAGAGTGATTCGATTTTTTACTACTTTGATGGTGTCATACTTGTGCGAGGGCATCGAAGCAACCGCTTTCAAATTCTTTTCGGACTTCAAGTTCATGGTGGTGACATGACTTTGCTTCCACACATCATTGAGCAACTCTCTTCGCGTCCGCCCGTCGGTAGAGCCTGGAGGCACAGAATTGAGAATGCTTGATACGAAGGGTGAGAAGCGGTACTCGTCAGCCGGGTGGAGATTGAGGATTTCACCCAGCGAATTTGGTCCTGTATCTACTTTTCTCCAGAAGCCGTGCATTTGCAGCATTGCCAGCGTCGTCAATCCAACGCCGTTGCTTCCGGATATCACAAATTTCTGATCGCCTTGAAATGACTTACGGCTCAGATAAAGCCTTCCGGCAACGATCCCTAGAATACCTGACTGCAAAAAGTTTGCATCGTAATTGTATTGCAACCACTTGGATCGGGTCTGAAGAAGATTGGAAAGGATGACATGATAGTTGTAGTAGAGATCTTCATCGACCTTATCGCTTGCAACTTGTACTTCCAGCGCGCCTTCGAGCGACTTCTCCAATACGAATAATTCCAGCTGGCAAGTTCGGGCGGGATCAGCACCCGTTCGTTTCAAGCTTGACAATTCTTCTACGAAGCTTTCTATTTTGAGAAGCCTTGCCACTTCAATCGATCCAGGTGTGTATTGAGATGCGCTTAAATCAAGCTTTTCGGAAAACCCTTGCGTGACAGGGTTGCCTACAAGCTTGAGCAAAGCAAGCAGTTCGCGATCGAAGTTTTGAACATATGTGTGCAGAGACCACAACAGTAAAATGCGGGTCTGAAGCAGCTTAACACTGGCTTTTTTTCTGTCTGCCAGTGAACAGAGATTTTCTTTCTTGCTGGCGTCAATATGATAGTTCCGCATCCAGGCAGAAAAGAGCTCATCTCTGCGAGACTTGCTTGAATTGGGAGCGGGCGAATCAAGATACTTTGTCACCAAAGGGGGCATTCCAGTTGTATCGATAGGCCCACCTTCGATCAGGTTTGCCATTCTCTCAGGGGGTGCGACATGATCGGCTTTTGCTAATGCCCCATGTATTCGTGAGAGCGTTGAAATTCCAGTATTGAGAGACCCACTAATCGTCGTAAATATCGCCGAAGTCACAAACTGTTTATCAAGACGAACATAGGGCTCCAACGTGTAAAAAGTGGAAAGTTGCGCGAAATTAGCCAGGTTGAATAGCTGTGCGGCCAGATACTCTCGGCGCTGCTCTTTTTGCATAATGTCATACGTGTATGCCCGTTCCAAATCCAGTTTGTTGCAGGCTTGCCTTACCTCCAAAACCGCACGCAGAATTTTTCGCAGAATGGAAGTCTTGAGCAACACAACTTCTTCAACTGAGTCTTGTCCGCTATTTTTTAGTGCAAGCAATCGATCTACTTGCGACCTTACTCCCAAAATATTGGCTGCTTGCAGAGCATCGGTTTGGCGAAAATTATTTTTTGCGACTGCAAAACATGGCGGCGACAAAAGGAGCCAGCAAAGAAAGACTGAAAATAGGGCTTTGGGTTGCACCCCTAATTATTTCTCTTTCGGATTTGACCGGCCAACCATCACACTGCGCAGTTTGGGTGAGAATCATAAGTGGCACTCAAATTCTGACATATTGGAAACATTTTGGTTAGTTTCGAACCAACGGGTAACTGATGTCTTTAGTAGGCAATGGGCTGTTTTCAATCAGAGCACTGAATGGTTCGTCCTTATTTCTCATCTTTAATATAGACAACGGATATACAAAAACCACAAAAGTGGCTGTCCATCACACGAACTAAGTTCTATATCATCGCCAAATTCGGTAAAAGCGGCTTGCGATCTACTATTCTATAAACAGGGAAATTTACGGATAAACAAGCTACCTGGCTGTTTTCAGCGCGGGGCAAGAGTCTATCCAATCGCGCACCAATAGATATACCTATTGGCGTGTGAATTGAACTTTTTGCCGTCACCTGACGTCAAAAGTAATATCAGAGTCTAGAGACCGGATACAGGCAGAAAAAAGAAACCATGAGCAACGACCTCTCAATGAGTGAAGGCACCCTCGAGCGCATGCCGCCGCAGTCAATTGAGGCTGAGCAGGCAGTACTCGGTTCGCTTATGGTCACAGCAGACGGCATTACGCGCGTCGTCGATGTTCTGCATCCCGAGTATTTCTACAGAAAAGCTCACCAGCATATCTTCGCTGCCATGATGGACTTGTATGAGAAGAGCGAGCCCATCGACATAGTCACTGTTTCTCAATATTTAAAAGACGAGGACAAACTGGACCACGTCGGCGGACGTCAATACATAACCGACCTGGCGCTTGCAGTAGCGACCACCGCCAACCTTGAATACTACGCCAAGACAGTCGAAGAGAAAGCGCTATTGCGCCAGCTCATCAAAGCAGGCACGGAAATCGTCCAGTGCTCATATGAGGAAACAGACGCCACCGTCGCTATCGACAAAGCCGAGCACCTCATTTTCGGACTGGCAGAGCGTCGCAATTTACAGCAATTGATACACATCAAGCACATCGTCGAAACTTCGTTCCAAAAGATCGAACAGCGATACGAACAGCGCGATGCTTTGTCCGGCGCACCGTCAGGCTTCTACGATCTCGATGCCATGACGTCGGGATTCCAACCCTCAGACCTGGTCATTATTGCTGCCCGCCCATCAATGGGTAAAACAGCGTTTGTTCTGAATATTGCTCAACATATGGCGACGGAAGCTAATGTCCCTGTTGCTGTATTCAGTCTTGAAATGTCGCGCGAACAGCTGGTCATGAGAATGCTTTGCGCCGAAGCAGGCATCGACGCCAACCGCCTGCGCTCAGGACACCTGCACACCAACGACTGGACTCAACTGGCTATGGCAATGGGTCGCCTGGGCGAAGCTCCCATATTCATCGATGATTCCGCGATGGTCACTGCCAATGAGATACGCGCCAAGTGCCGCCGCCTCAAAGCCGAAAATAAAGGACTCGGCTTGATAGTGATCGACTACATTCAGTTGATGCAAGGTCGCAAACAAACCGACAACCGCCAACAAGAAGTTTCTGAAATTTCACGCTCACTGAAACAACTGGCGCGCGAATTGAGCTGCCCTGTGCTCGCTCTTTCTCAGCTTTCCCGCGCAGTTGAAGCCAGACAAAACAAGCGACCGATGCTTTCAGACTTGAGAGAATCGGGTTCGATTGAGCAAGACGCGGATTTGGTGATGTTCATCTACCGTGATGAATACTACAACCCGGAAAGCGACAAACGCGGCGAAGCAGAAATCATCATCGCAAAACAAAGAAACGGCCCTGTCGGAACAGTCGACTTGCTCTATCAATCAAGCGTAACTAAGTTCTTGAACAAGGTGCACAACCAGTTCCAGAATGCTTAACGGTATTGAGATACTAAAACGTAAGTTCAATTACCATTGCACCGCACAGCTATGCATTCTCATTGCGTGCAGCACGATTGCCTTCGCGTCTGACCAAACGAAGAACGAGATCATGCAAGCAGACATGGTTCTTTGCTTTAACAGTTTGGACGAAATTGATATCGGAATTTCCAAATTGTTAGGCGAACATACGGTTCGCAAACTCTTTCGGCGCGATCAGCTGGAGTCGTTCTTTGAAGAAGAAAGACGTAAGGAGCTTCTTGTCGCATGCTATCCGGACGGATTCAACTCTAAGGAAGAAGCTCGCAAATTTCTAAAGTCGCTCAAGTACAAGAGAATTTTCGAATACGTTGGCGACCCGAAAACAGCCTTTGAGATTCGCCGCAACGCAGAACGCAAGTTTCCTCCGCATGAAGCAGACGCGCAGTATCACCATACTCGAGAGATTCACGTTATGAAGTCGCTCAATGAAATAGAAATGAAGATCGGAACACTAGGTCCTCCAGAGAAAGATGGCGGACAGACGTATCGAGTCTTTACACCAATTCTCTTCTCAAAAGACGAGATACACGCATTTCTCA
>JBGAVL010000206.1:0-11530 GCA_044228145.1 Obscuribacteraceae bacterium (SeqCode) | reverse complement strand
AAGAGCGATGGCAGACTCAAGCTCTTCCCTTGGTACTAATTCCGGTGCCAGAGCATTCCACGCAGGAGAATACATGGCAGAACCCAATCCGGTCAGGAAGAGTAAGACGAGAAGCATCCAGGCCGTCATAGCACCACTGACGGTGAGCAAACCCAAAATAATTACACCGAAGAACATCCAGATTTGAGCGCAAATCAAAACTGTCCTTCGGTTAAAGATGTCAGCAAGAGCGCCGGCCGGCAATGAAAGAACAACGAACGGCAGGTAGATGGCTGTTTGCAAGAGGGCGACCATCATGGGCTCAGGCGCCAGAGACGTCATCAGCCACGCGACCGCGATGTCCTGCCCCCAGCCGCCAAGGAGAATCGCCACATTGCCAAGCATCAGAATGCGAAAGGCTGGATGCCGCAGGGGCTTCCACACAGATTTCGAAACCGTCGCTTCGCCGGTCATATTGCGCCAAATCACCTCGAGCAGGTGATAATTATACGCATTTCAAGTGTCCGTTGACTTAAGTTGTGGTGTTTCTCAACAGCTTTGCTGATTTCCAGCGACTGGTGTCTACGCCAAAGCGCTTAGAAAGTTCGCCAACAGACTCTGCATAGTAATTGGCGAGGAATTTCTCGACGTTGGTGCCGGATTTGCTTTCGTCGATTGGGAGGTATGAGTTTACTTTTTTCGCCATCGATGGAGGTGAAAAATTCGAACTTATTTCCAAAAACTCAAACAATTCACAGATTTCTTTTTGATTGTTGAAGAAATCTTCTGACACCAAAATTTTGATCTGGCTGCGGTCGAAGTGTTGCAGATATTTTTCGAGATAGCCGACATACTTTCCGCGTCGCAAATAATAGTACGGAGGGCAGCCAATTATTTTGGCTGCGTCGTATGGTCTGTCGGCAAATGATTCGTCGGTAAGTGCTTGCTCGATGGTGGCATCTTCCAGCTTGTTGCCGACACTGTACCAATAGTTTGATATCGCACGGTCGACCGGATCGCGCAAAATGAAGATAATGCGAGCATCCGGAAAGGAGCGCGCGATTCTCTCTATGACTTCAGTATGCTCCATGTAGCACACTGACTTTTCTCCGTGCAGAGTGGCGTCGTTGCGAAAGTAGTATTTCTTCAGGTATTCATCAATGCGCGAAGGCGCGTCTTCGTTGAGAAAAAACTTGGGCTCCGGCCACCACGGTTGATTTAGTTCTATCTCAGGATGTTCTGAGAGAATTGTATGGAGGTAAGTTGTGCCCGATCGCTGCGCGCCGGCGATGAAAAAATGTCTACTCACCTTTTACGATGCTTCCGATTGCATAGCTGGAATTCAGCGATAGTGTCTCAGACATTCTCGCTGCAAATGTGCCAAGCACTCCAACCAAAAGGGCGAGAATACAATTGCAGAATGCCATTACAACGACGATTGGCGTGAACTCCGGCAAGAAAGAACTGAGGAAATAATGCTTCGCAATGAAAGCGACGCCGAGGACAAAACTAAACCAGGCTGTGCCGTATCCGATATATGATATCAGTCTTGGCAGTTCTTTGTAATTGAACAAAATGGTGCATACCAGCCGTGCAATTCTCACTGGGGTGTATGTCGATTCGCTGCCTGTGCGTTTGTGGTGCTCTACCAAAACATTCGCACGTTTGGCAGGATCAGAGCACTGCAGCGCCAGTCCGTTGATGTATGGAAATGCTGTTGGATACTGACACATTCGTGCCACCACATCTTTGCTCATGATTCTGACGTTGGAGATATTCAGATCTTTTGGCTTTGCAAAAATCACTTCATTGAGATAGCTGATTACGTGACTGCCGAGGCGGCGATAAAATGCGTGCTGTTTCTTGGTGAACTTCGCAAAAATTAGATCCAGTTTTTTCTCTACTGCCGGTTCGATGAGTTTGAAGAGTTCTTCCGGTGGGTTTTGCAAATCGGCATCGATGGTGAGGACGTAGTCGCCGGTGCTATTTGCTAAGCCGCATAGCACCGCAGGATGCTGACCAAAGTTGCGGGTTAAATCGATAGCGGTGATATTGGGATTCTTGCCGGCTGCCTTTGTGATCGTTGCCCAGGTGTTGTCGGTACTGCCATCATTAACAATGACGATTTCATACCGGCAGTTTTTGCTGTCGAAAGTTTCTGCAATTCGACGAAACAGTTCGTCGATTTTGTCGGCACCATTGAACACTGGCACCACGATGCTGTATTTGAAATCACGTACATTGCTGCCTGTGCGATCGACAAGATTGTGATCGGCGTTTGGCGCACTTGTTTCAATTGGTGATTGCAGCAATGTAATGACCATTAGCAGTCGCTAATCTTGCTCGCCTGGTGCGACGATAAGTATGACAATCCCCAATCTTACACCCCAATGCCGTAAATGTAGTAAAGATTTGGCGCTGATGAGCATTTGAACGTATCTCACCATGTGAAGACGGCGCTTGCAATGTGATAATGAAAAAAGGGCGAATGCCATGTACCATTCGCAATAAGGCTGGTTTAATTGCGTTTTATCTGAGCTTCTCTCTGCAGCAAGCCGACCATCGCTTTTGCAACAAACGGACGGGCCGAGGACGGTCGGCCAAATTCATCATAGTAGGCGGCAGGAGCGAGCGTTTCGTACCAGGTCGGAATGATGGTTTTGGAATCATACTTCCAGATATCGAAAGGACTTTTGCCCCTGGGTGGTGTCAATTGGTCCATCGTGTGGGCAATTACTGCAGACGATTTATCGTAATTGAGACGATATCGAAGCAGAGCAAGTTCTCTGCTTTGCGGCTCTGCAATATAGGTGGCTACATTTTGATTTGCGACAATCAAACTGAGCACGGCTGCAGCCAATAACGTGCCTGTAATAGTGTTTTTTCCAACTTTCAGTTTGTCTGCAATGCCCTGAATTGCGCAGAAGAAATAGATCATCATCAAAGCAGCGAGTGCGTATAGAGTCCTGTAACTCGACCATGATTCCGCCACCATCAGATTTGGCGTGTAGCACAGAAAAGGCAGTAAGGCGAGCAAAAAAACGCGCATTTTGAGAGAGACTTTTGGTTCCAGATTCTTGATGAAAAACCACAACCCAAAGAAGATAGTTACTGCTGCGCCGACTGCAATCAGCGGGCTTGCATCGAGATTGTTGAAGTTGAGGCAATTAGTAATCGGCTCGCTGAAAAACCATTGCAATTTTTCAAAAGCGTTAAACGAGAGATGATCGCGATCTTGCAGAAGATAGGCGGCGAATGCACCCTTTCCCCATGCACAAATCGCATATTCAATACCGCATGCGATGCCGAATGTGGTGAAAATCACGCCGAGTTGGCGGCGCGTCAGTTGCAATCTTTTCGGCGAAAGAACATCTTGAGCCAAGCCAATCCAAAAGAACATTGCCGTGGCCTGGTGCATTGCCATTGCAGCGCTCAGAGCTATCACTGTAGCTGCATAAAGTCCGGCGAAGCCTGGCGAGCGCAGCGGTTTTTCGCCTGCGTATTTTGCCAAAAAATACGAAACATACGCCAGTGGCAGACGGAAAGCGCCGAGAAAACCAACCAGACTCCAGGCGGAAAGGACTTGAAAGGGAAGTTGAGAAAACACAAGCAATGATAAGACGAAAGACTGTGCGCGGCTCCATCCGACATGCATAGCGTGTCTGAAGAAGAGAGTGGCAAGAAATGCCGTCCCCAGAGTGGCGATGATGCGCAGGTAGACGAGATCGCTTATGCCCTGCAACGGCGAGAATGCCGCGGCGATAAAAGGCAAGTTGAGCGGCCGCCCTTGAGACATCATGCTGCCCACGATCTCCGGGCACCATGCGCCTTTGGTCAGGGTGAGAAAAAGAAGATAGTAGTCGTCCAATAGCCCATAACTTTGCAGAAAACAGGGCAAATACGTGGCAAGGAAAATCGCGGAAAATACAGCGAACGTCAGCATCGGATGAGGCTTTTGAATCTTTTCGGAGGCGACTGCCTCAACTGTGGGGTTGTCGCACTGCATAGCTTTCTGCCGTAAACAGCGGCAAATCCGGACCTTTGAGAGATGAGCACAAGATAAGAATGTCGACAATGATACAGCCCTGCGCATTTGCGCATCGGACGGTGAAAATAAGTTCAGCGGGACGGCCAAATCTGACAATCGGTATGTACTGACTTCCCCCTATCAAGTGCTATGATCGGCTATCCGTGAGAGATGCCGGGCGCGGAAGCTGGTAGATGAATCGCATCTAAGGCTGCGCGTCAGTGTGCTGGACTGAGGTTGGCGCCGCCACGATGATTTCCGGAAACGTGCAAGAGTCGAATTCAACATTGCTGGATGAGCAGGTGCGTCCAGTGGGAGTTGCTGCAGCTGAGGGATCGAAAACTTCGGAGGGCGCGGAAACAAAAGAGGGCGCGGAGACAAGAGAGCGCTCGGAAACAAAAGAGCGCTCGGAAACAAAATTGCCTTCGCGCCGCCTGCATTTTGATTTCATGCGCGCGCTTATGTTCATCTCCGTATACGCCGGACACGTTACGACTTCGCATATCAGTAATTTCTGGGGCAGCGGCTTTATCAATTCCGCAAGCAGTTTTGGATTTTACGCTTATCTTGTCTTGAGTGGATTTTTGATCACTCGCATTTTGGTTGGTTCTGACACGGGAAAAACATGGAGTGATGTGCGCGAGTTTTGGATGAGACGGACGCTCAGAATTTTTCCAATTTACTATTTGACTCTTGGTGTTTTGCTGATCTGCGGTCAGTTACCTGAGCCACTGCCTTTCTTCACTTATGTTTCCAATGTATACCTGTTCCTCATCAATCAAATGGAAGGACCAGTCTGTCATCTCTGGAGCCTGGCAGTTGAAGAGCAATTCTATCTGCTGTTTCCCCTTGCATTTTTATTCACGCCGAAGAAGCATCGTCTCAATCTGGTTTTTGTACTCCTGGCACTTTGCGTGGCGATTCACACAACTTGCGCGAATCTGTATCCCGGACACAAGTGGAAGCTTCTCTTGCCGTCGTCCGGTCAGTGTTTGTTGTTCGGTGCAATTGCCGGCTATTTCGATATGAAATTGAAGCAGGTTGATGAAACTCGTTTGTTCAACTGGTCTCTAGTCCTCAACATTGCGCTCATCGCTTTTGAATCCACGGACAAGACGTTGCCGCATTCGATGATTTTTGTTAATTCTGGTGCGCTTGCATTGTTCTTCTATGCCTTGTGGCGCACTCGCAATCAGTTCGTCTGCAAGTCTCTGTCCAACAAAGTTATGGTGCACCTGGGACAAACAAGTTATGCGATGTATCTGTTCCATTTGCCGATTTTGTATTTGTTGATTGATTTTCCGTTGCCGCAAAAAATAGCTATCGGTTTTGTCAGCACCGCACTTCTCGCCTCGGCGTCATGGTATCTATTTGAGTCGCCGATTAACAATCTGCGCAACAAACTCATTCCCAGCCGCGTCTAGGACTTCTTCAGCGGGGTCAACTTAATACGATACACGTCGAAATCTGCCTGCGGCTCTCCGATCACATGAGTAAACACTGCATTCGATTGATAGTGTTCTGAGCAAAACTTCGCAAAGAGTTCGTTTGCCTTGCTGTTGCTTATGAAGAAGACATTTTGTGACTTACATGCATCAATCATGCTGCTCAATCCGTGATCTTCCATCATGGTGTAGCCCATGGGCAGCCGGCTCCACAGTCCCGTTCTGTAAATGTCGAACCTGGCAAAAGTACTGCGCAAGTTTTGAAAGGGACGCATGAATTGGTAAGGAGTTGTGGTTCCAAGAACAATGAACAATTGCCCTGGTTGCGGATTGAGCCTCTTAATCGCTGTAGCAACCAGGGTTCCTTTTTCGTTGTAATAAGCGCAGTCTGCATATAGAGCGCTTAGCGTCGAGCACGCTAGCCAGCCTGCAATAGCAACGGCAACAACGTATGACTGAATTCTTTTTGACTTTTCGGTGCGCTGAAAATTTTGAATTAACTTCTTCAGTTTGGCTCTGTCCATAAACATGAAAAGGGTTGTCATCGCACAGGTCAACAAAGCAAGATGAACTCGCGTTGGAAGCTTCATGAAAAAGGCAAGGTACAGGATGAGAACAATTATCCCCGAAAGCCAAATCGCTAGTCTTTTCTTGCTCATTATTTTGAAATCGAGTAACCATACTGAGGACAGGCAAACGAGCAACAACGGAAGAATGTTGGTCTCAAAAACCCACCGAAGTTTGTGGGTGCTAAATGGAATTTCCGATCCGGCAACCGAAAGTGACAGTGAGTCGGTTGTGAAAACATCCTTGTCTGCAACGAAAAACTGCTTGACGAGCGCGAAATCATTCTCGCTCAATTTGTGTTTTCTCTGGCTCAGATATTCTCTGTCAGAGTCGGCTATATCACTGAATGGTTTGAAAAATTCTCGAACACCGGCGTAGGCATGCTGAGTATCGTAGTAAAAGTTGTTTGCAGTCTTTAGTGAGACTCCCAAAATTACTGCGACTGCGAACCAGCAAAGTGGTTTTGCACTTCTTTTTATGAGATCCACTCTTCCTGGTGCAACCGCAAGCGCCGTAATCGAACAGAATAAGATCACAAGCATGAAAGGTTCAAATCTGATCATGGAAGCGAACACGGTGGCTATGAAGCTGACCGGAAGGATCCACGTAGGAAACCTATGTGCTGGGAAGTGCTTCGCCACTGGTAGGCAGCAAGCCAGAAGAAAACCCGCCTGTGTCAGAAGCGCCGCCGTGCTCGTATACTGCAAGCCGTTTTCTACTAACGCGCCTATCGAGACAAAGTAGATGAGAAACATCACGGTGCCGATTCTTAGATTGAATCGCAACATGAATGCTGCTGCAAATATTGTGAAACTAGCAAGCAAGGCGCTAAAGAGATAAACGGAGTACCACGGAATGTCTGGCACGCATCCGTACAGCAGCATTATGGGAAAGGTGATGAGTACGTTGGTAAACCACGTCAGAAAGGTGGGCGTGTGAGTCAGCCCCACACCAGAGAGAAGCAGACTGAAGTTGAGGTCGTCGACTGTCTCGAAGTGTGCGGGAAAAAGAAGCTGCGTGATTGCTATGCAAGACGCGGCTAGTGCAAATGCATATACAAGAACATTGCGAACTGATTGCCGTGCACTCTTTTGATCGGATTGATTCAGTCGAACGGGCTTTTGGACTGGAGCTCTGTCCGATGAGTTGGATTCTGTCATTTACTAGGAAGCTCCGGCGGGCAGCAATTTGAGAGTGTTTCCAGTCTGACCTGAATAAATTTTAGCACCCTGAACAGGCAGCCTTTTATCGCTAAATCGCCACATTTCTTGACCGGCTTTATGTCCCTAAACAGCGAACCTGCGGGCATGTGGGACTGATCACAACTTCGTCACTATTGCGATGTATGTTTGTTGTGTCGGGTTTGAGCCGACAATTTACTAGTTTTTGAGCCAAAAGATTTATTCGAGCGCTGAATGCAGTGCTGCAGTAGTGCAGAAATTCGCAGTCGGTGTTTCTCGAGCGCTTCCCGCGCCTATACCGTGCCGGCATTCCTCCTGCTGGACCCCAGGCTCGCTCCTATCACTCCGCTGGAGGATACTATTATGAGCAAATTTTCGCTCGAGTTGCCTAATCCCTTCTCCGGTGGCGACGACGGTCTCTTTGATTTCGATCCGATAGGCCTGCTGAGAGAGGGATCACAGTTTAGACCACCGGGACTTCCGCGCATCGAACCAGGCAGTCTCAGCTTTACTAGTCCTTTTGAAAACTTTCTATCCTTTGATGTAGCGAGTCCTCGTGAAATTCTTGGACTTGATTTCGGTGACGGCGGTTTTAGTGGCCATTTCGGAACCAGCTTCGATATGGTTTCCAACTTATTCAGCCGTCCGGGTACACTCCTTGAGCAAGGACTTTTTAGTGGTCATGAAGGCCTCGGTGGCATCGTTGGCGATCTCTTTGGGTCTGTTAAGAGCGCTTTTGGGCTGGGTGACATTGGTGGTCTGGGTGGAAAGCTTGGCGGTATTCTCGGCGGTGCCATGGACTTTATCGGCCCTGTTGGTGGTATCGTCGGTGGTTTGTTCGGACGGCAGGATGGTGTCAAAGGCTTGATTTCCAGTGTAATGAGCGGCTTGTCGTTTGGCGGTCCAATCGGTGCAGGTGTAATGGGACTCGCGCACCTTACCGGTCTCGACAAACTCGCAGGAAAAGCACTGGGTGGAATAGGAAAAGCTATCGGTGGAATCGGCAAAAAGATCGGCGGCTTTTTTAAAGGTTTGTTCTAAGGTGCATACAGCGTAGGCAACAGCAGTCAACAGGCGAGGTGATAGACAATGAACGTAGAGACAGCAACGCAAGTACAGTCCAAAGTTGATATGTTGAAACCGCTGATCCCGAGACTGCAAAACGTCATCGTACAGTCGGAAGAGTTGCTAGCGTGCCAGGACACGCACAAAGTGTCGCGCGCTCTTGTTGCTATCGGATTGACGAAACAAGCGCAAACCGAAGTCGGTGCGGCCTGCCAGAATATGGGATTTGGCCTTGATGTGATGGCACATCTTGCCACCTCTCCTGACCCGAGTTCTGTACGTGAGATGGAAGCACAATTGCCAAAGGCATTCGCAGGCATTGTAACTCTAGTGAGCAAAAAGCTCGGTTTGGATGAAGGATCGGTGGCTGCAAGTCTACTTTCATTTGTCGATGAAATTTATGTCGTGGCTGAGTATGCGGTGCAACGAGCTGAAGCACAAATTTCTGTCGCCGTATAGGGACTGACGGCGGGTTTTTATGCGACTGAAAGCGGGCGTCTGCATAAGCAGGCGCTCCTTTCGGGTTTAGTGAGGTTGGTCCTCGTCTCTTGTAAAGCCTGGATGAAAAATAGCACCTTCAAACTGCTTCCGCTTTGAAATATCCTATTGAGGATTGCCCTCCAGACCGACAGTTTGCCAGCGCCTGCTGGCGGTGAAAACAGCTATCCGGCGAAATGACCTCAGCGTTGACAGTCAAGCACGATCAAAAGAGCACAGTGGCTGCTGCGCTTCTTGCCGCGCTTGCATTCGTCTGTTTTTGCCCATCGCTTTTCGCCGGCTTTTTAAGTGACGACGGCTCCCAGTACGTTTACATTTACAACTACCTGCATACTCAACCTTTGCTATTGCTGCAAAATTTTGCCAGCTGTTGGATGCAAGAGCCGCTCTGGGGATTGCATTATCGGCCGATGATGCTGCTTCCACTGGTATTCGATGTATTGGTTTGGAATCACAATGCGATCGGCTGGCACATAACATGCCTGACCATCCATGCTTCGTGCACTGTGCTGATGTTTTTTCTCGCCGGAAAACTTTTGAAGAATCTGGCCGGGTTGGATGGACTTGCAATTCCTTTTCTTGCCGGTGCGTTGTTCGCTGCGCATCCACTTCATGCAGAATCTGTAGCGTGGATATGTGGTCGTGTGGACAGCGTCTGCACTCTTTTCTATTTGTCTAGCTTTCTCACTTTTTTGTATTCGCTGGACATTGCCAATACGCGCGCGAAAGCACTGAGAATTCTCAGTCTGTGTTTGTGCCTGGCTGCATTGCTGACAAAAGAAGTGGGAGCGACTTTACCTCTAGTGCTTGCCTGGTATTTGTTTTGTCTGAGTCTGAAAGAACTGCCCTTGCGGCAAAGCCTTATCTCGACACTTAAGGCAACGAGAATTTATTGGCTGTTGCTGATTGCCTATTTAATTGCCAGATCTCTTTCCCTGGGCACCTTATATGGTGGTTATCGTGGATTTGGCTCTGTGGCGCTGGATGCGATTTGGTTGCCGGGGCTGCTCAACTGGAAACTCTTGCAAGGCGTTTTTTTTCCGATTTCTCTTCCGCAGATGCAAGAGTTGGGTGCGGCAATGAAGGCTTTGATTTGCCTTCATGCGACCATGGCGCTTGCGTGTGTGGCGCGTTTTACTATGGTGCGTGATTGGGGAATTTGGCGCGCGTCTTTGTTCCTCTTCGGTTGGCTGACTGTCGCTTTTTCGCTGGTGGCGCGCGTGTGGTATGCGGCAGGTGGCTTGCCGGGAGGGAGGCACTTTTATCTTGTCAGTGTTCCTTTTTTCATTCTTTCGGTGCTACTCATAGTACCGTCAGCAGCCAAAAATGTCGCACAGAAAAAGTTTCAGAAATTCGCCATTGGTGTTGTGTCAATCTATTGTTTTTTGTTGGCTGCGTTGTCTGTCAAGACCAATGAATTGTGGATCGCTGCCGGTAAATATCAAACTGCAATCGAAAGCAGTATTTCCGACCTGGCAAGAAATAATCCACAGGCTGAGCGCATTTTGTTTCTTAACGTTCCGACTACCTACGATCACCTTCCGCTTTACCCTACATTCATAAATTTGCAGGGATGCCTGAGCCAGCCGTTTTATCCTTCGGATCTCAAAAGTAAAATTGCAACTCTCCGGGCACACATTTTCAATCTCGACCTTGTAAACAAAAGTGCTCTTGCAGCGAATCTGAGTGAAACAGCCAGGACAATTGTTTTCGGATGGGACGGGGATAAACTTGCCACCTCCGTAGTTGCCCCCGACTATCTCGGGTTGGGAACTGAACAAGGTTCTGGCGAGCCCAGGGAAATGAAACTGAAGCTTGAAAGCAAGGGAGCAAATGTAGCGACGTATTCTTTTGCACAAGACTCCTCATTCAAAAAGGGTATGTACGATTGTTTGGAGATTACTGCAAGCAGCATTGTCACCTCGAATGCAGATGGGAGAGAACCTGTAATGCTCTTGTCCTGGAATCAGGATTTGACGAGCCGCAACCGCGGTGTTCTTAATATGTACAAGACGCCTGAAGGCGCGCGCTCACTGTGGCGCTTTGATGATACGGACGGAATGGCTAGCTCGCTTTCATGCTACTTGGAAGCGGATGGAAAACCTCACAAACTTCGCTTTCAATTGTCTGAAATTGCAAGTTGGATTTTGTTCGGTAAGTTGTCTGACTTACGATTGACAGTCGCACCGGGTGACACGGAAATTCAATCTGTTCGTTTCCTAAATCTGGACAACGAGATTCCTAAGTTGTACGCCTCTCCCGCACATTGGTCACGGCAACAGAATGGCACCGTTGTGCCGAAATCGAAGGATGCTCTTGTGCTGAATTTCGACGCATCCAAAATTCACGGAGCAAGTCACGCGATGGCGGAAATTTCCAAGCCATTCGAATATTTTGAATACTTCAATTCTTCTTACAGGCAACAGTCGTTGTCTCCAAATAGTTTGAAAAAATATTCGCTGGAAGGATTGAAGGGCGAGATGACACTTTGGAGTGAAGACTTCACAGTGAAGGGTGAGTATGACGTCAGAATAGCGGCGTTCGACAAAAATGGAAAACTGCTCGGCTACGTAAGCGATCCGGTCACTATCCGCATTTAGGATCGCTAATCGAGCTGGGTCTCGAGCCTACCCGGTGAACCACCTATATAAGGTAGGGCTGGACGGGGAGAATTCTCTGGGCAGGGCGGCGGCTGGGCGACGCAGGTTCATGGACGGGTGATGCCGGGATGTGGCTGGGCGATGCATGGCGTCGCCCCTACTCAATGC
>JBGAVL010000205.1:0-11530 GCA_044228145.1 Obscuribacteraceae bacterium (SeqCode) | reverse complement strand
TATGGAAAAGTGGTCATTATCGGCCATGGAAACAGCGGAGGCAACGATATGGCCACGCTGTATGCACACTTAAGCAGAACCGCTGTCTCGGTTGGAGGCAATGTCTCAAAAGGCGATGTAATCGGCTACGAGGGCACCACCGGTTTCTCGACAGGACCGCACCTGCACTTTGAAGTGCGCGTCAACGGCAAGCCGAACAATCCGCTCAATTATTTGCGCTGATTGCCAAATTTCGTGCGGACCTTAGAAGACGCTGTCTTGTTTGAGCAAAAACTCGCCAAAAGACTGGGTTTTGACACTGCAGAAAAAGAGCGACTAGAAAATATTCCTGGCGCCTATGCAAAACGCCACGAAACTTTCGAATTCGTGGCGTTTACCGATGCATTTTCGATTGGGTTGGATTCGTAGTGACGAATCGACCAATCTCATTACACTCAGGCTATGCGTTGAGCCTTATTCTTGAGCTCTTTGACCAGGTCTTCTTGACCCAGCAAATAGCCTCTGCGTGCTTGATCATCCGCATAGGAAATGATCGCTTCAGTGACGTTATTGAGCATAGAAATCGGTACAAATTCACTGATCTGATTGAGCAAGCGCTCAACAGTGACCCACTCTTCGGTGTTCAGCGGAATGGCATCATCCAATCTCGCGATTATCGTGTAATTCCGGAGTTTATCGGCCCTGGTATTCATACTGTCACCTACATGTGTGCTTCCGTAATCTCTTTAACGTATTCCTGCATCGATTGCCGGTGGAGCTCTTGTCTGCTCAACCCTTGGAAACCGCTATAGTCACTGGCTTCAAGAACCAAAAGTCGGCTCTATCTCACCGAGACTTTTATTCCCGGAAATTTTTTGTTTAACACCAATTAATGGTTGCCAAGCCTAAAAACGTTATTTGGAATACTTTTGTGCGAAAAGCTCTTTCACAAAAGCCTCAGCCTGGGCGCGATCCACGACTTCCTTCAAATCTCTGGCTTCTTCCAGGGCCTTCAAAAGTTCGCCCACAATCGGACCGGAGTTAAGGTTCAAGAGCTGCATGATGTCATGCCCCCCTAGAAGAGGCTTGAGGGTGACTACTTCTTCAAGGAAGACCTGATATCCGTGCATGAGCGAATTCAGCCCCGCCTCCAGGTTTTCGCGGTTCTCACCGCTCAGCCCCGCCCCTCGGGTGGCTCCCAGATCGGCAAAGGCGACCATCATCAGCTCAGGCACGTCGTCTGCGACTGTTCGGTAAAACCGGTTGATCGCCTTGGCAGTGGGAGGTCCTTGGTGAAACAGCTGCCCCGGGCGCAGATGCAATTCCACAAGCCTGGTTATGAAACGTTCGATTGGTCGAGACCAACGCATCCTGGCGGCGATCAAGGCGGTCATTTGAGCGCCGAGCTTATCGTGAGCGACAAAGGTATGCTTGCCTTCCGGAGTTACCTCCCAGGTCCCCGGCTTGCCGATGTCATGCAATATACAGGCCAGGCGTGCTGCCGAAAGCTTGCTTACACCCGAAGACAATTCACGCTCGGCGCTTGCATGCATCCACGCAGGCAAGTCCGGCAGGCGCTTGTCAAGCTCCTGCACCGTGATCACGCTGTGCTCGAAAAGCCCGAGATGATGATAAGAATTGGGCGTCACTCTGCGGCAGTCGGTAAGTTCAGGAAACACCACCTCGAGCACGCCGCAATCGGCAAGCTGGTTGGTCAAATGTCCGGCTGTCGGACCGGAAAGGCTTTCGAACAGCTCGAAATTGATACGCTCGGGCGCCACAGATTTGAGTCCTTCCACCAGTTCCTTAACCCAGGTCAAAGTGGTGGGCTCAATTTGAGCAGCTAATTGATGTGCAAAACGAAAAGTTCTGAGCACACGCAGTGGATCGTCCAGAAAACACTGCCTTGAAACAGCCCGGATCGTCTTTGTAGACAGGTCTTTAAGCCCGTCGGCCAGATCGAGGACGTGATCGGGATATAGGCTATCCCAGGCCAGCGCATTAACCGTAAAGTCCCTGCGCTTTAGATCGGTCTCGATGCTGCCGCCTACGCAACCGGAAAAATCAACTATGCTGCCATCGTCAAAAACCACACGGGCGGTGTCGTTTGCTTCATCCAGAGGAACGAAATGCCCGTCCATCTCGATGGATATGACCTGTGCAAAGTCAAAGGCTGTGCCGCCCGCCACGGCAAAATCGACATCGCGCTTCCTGGGGGAAGTGGCAGAAATTGTTGCAGCAAAGCTCTGGTTGTCATGAGAGGCGATACTGTCGCGAACGTAGCCGCCCACTATATATGTAGACACCGAGCAGTTGTGAGCGTGGGCCAAAACCTGCTTTACCAGCGGGTTGTCCAGGGGATGGTAGCCCGGAGCAAACTCAACTTTGCTTCTCATGACGTTCTCTCAAATCCTTGAAGGTTCAAGGTGCGACTCGAAAGATTAGGCCGTTTCGGCGTCCTCTTCCTGAACGTGCTCGTACTCTTCTCTTTCTTCTTTAGAGATCTGCAGATGACCGGCGAAATACACAACCCCGCCAACCAGGCTGCTGAGAGTGGTCAGAGCCAGCCACATCATCGCATAAGTGAGGGCATGCGGTTTGTCGACGCCGATGAAATCCACGGTGAGAAAGTATGTGTAAGCCCATTCCCTGATGCCGATGCCATTAAAGCTGGGAGTGATGAATCCGAGCACAGCCACGCAGGGATAAAAAACGAAGTAGTACCAGATGGGAATCGTCGTCAATCCCAGGGCCAGCCCAATGGTGACATGGCATAAAACAATGACCAGCTGCAGGATCACAGATAGGAAAAGCGCCGACATGACAAGCTTTCGGTCGTGCCAGTAAACTTTCGCCGCGGAATTTTCAAATCGCCTGGTGATGCGATTGTCCGGACCCAGAACCATATGGCAGAGTCTCGGCGCAAATGGCAAAAGGAAGAATATGCCGGCCGTGCCGAACAAAATCGGCAATTTCAGCTTCCAGGGCAATTGTCCGGCCGGGCCGGACAGAATCCCAATCGTGGCGAATAAAAACAGAACGGCGATGCCGACAGTGCGGTCGGCAAGTACTGAGTAGAAGGCACTTTTGTATTTGCCCGTGCCCTTAGAAAGGTAGTAGCCGCGCGAGAAGTCGCCCCCGACTGTGGATGGCAAAAACAAATTGAAGAAAAGACCGACATAGCAATACTGTAAGAGCGCCAGGAACGACTTATGAAGCCCAACAGCGTCGGCAAGCAACTGCCAGCGTTTGGCATTTATAAAGACAGAGCCCAGAAAAAACGCCACTGCGGCCGAAAGAAACCAGCCGTTTGACTTGAGCGCAACCTCCCAGCTTTTGGAAAGGTCCACTTTACCCATAATGAACAGGCTAGCCAGCATTAAAGCGCTAAATGCCAGTTTTAGCCGCAGTTTGGTCTGCTTGGACAGGCGAATCTTCGCCAGAGCGCCAATGAGTGGTAAGGATTTCAAAAGGGTGCTGTCCACGTCGGATGCCGATTTGCCCCCGTCGTCCGATCGTACAGGCGACGTAGATACAAGTGACTGATTGGAGGGTGTAACTTCAACCCTTTCAGCATACGCGGGCGAGACCATTTGCAGGCGCTTATCCTATTGGGTACCAGAAAAAACACTCAACATCAGGTTCAATGTTAGGTCAGACAACGCCGGTGTTTAAACCCCAATCAGTTAACTTAGTCTTGATCTGTGATTATTTTGGGTAAAAAGCTATCGACTGTTGGCAAGGCGAGGGCTAAAATAAGATTTTGTTAAATTCGCAGAAGGAGCAAGAAAAGAGCACCTTCTCAGGAGCGCTCTCAAGAAACCTATTTCCTTAAGCGCAGTCAAAAGTCCAGCAGTTAGACTACAAAGGGTCGGCAAATTGAGGCTGCTGGACAAGAGTCGGCTTCAGACGACGAGATAAAGACAGGCGGATCGAGAAATACCGATTTTGCTTTAGTTCACAGAATTTTGGCGGGTTTGCTCGCCATGATCTAATATCAGTAGTAGGTACCTATAAGTTCTTTACAGGGGAAACTGAGTCAGTGGAACAAAGAAGAGTAGCCCGTATTGGCATTCCTTTGGTTTTGTGTTTGCTATTTTTCGCTGTCCAGTGCTGGCTGTTGACCGGCGGCAGCAAGACGCAACCGGCCCAGATTTTGATAGCCGACACCTCCGAGCTCAAAGCATCTCCTGCTCTGGCCGAGATTACGCGCAATGTGCCCCCACAGGTCTTGTACGCCAAAGCCTGGAGATTGCTCAAAGACAATTTCTACGAGCAGGGCTTCAACACACAAGATTGGTCGCGCTGGGAACACCATTATGACGGCAAGCTGAAAACACCCGAAGATGCGCACAAAGCTATCGAGACCATGCTCGCCAGTCTGGCTGATCCGTACACTCGTTTCCTTGACCGCGATTCCTTCGATGAAGAGAAATCGCAAATCGAAGCTCACTTGTTCGGCGTCGGCATGCAGCTGGGCATGAACAAAGAGCACAAAGTAGTTGTGATTGCGCCGATTGAAGGAACACCAGCGTTCAATGCCGGCGTGCACCCTGGCGATGAAATCCTGGAAGTCGATGCCAAGCCGGTTAAGGGTCAGTCTCTCGATCAGGTGGTTAAACAGATACGAGGCGAGATCAATTCCATCGTCAGCATTACCTTTCTACGTAAGCAAGACAAGCGCAAAGTTTCTTTGAAGCGTGCAGAAATACCAATCAAAGCCGTGGCCAGTTGCGAAATTTTGCCCGGCAATCTCGGCTATATTCGCTTGGACAGTTTCATCTCGCAAAAAGCCAACTCGGAGATGAGGCTGGCGCTCAAAAAATTGAATAATACCGACGGACTGATCATCGATTTGCGAAATAACCCGGGCGGGTTGCTGTCTAACGCCATCGATATCGCCAATATGTTCCTCGATCATGGCACCATCGTCAGTACCATCGACAGCGAAGGCTACAAGGCAAAAACCGAAGCACAAAGCAGCCCGATCTCCAAACAACCAATTGTGGTACTGATCAACCAGGGCAGTGCCTCCGCTTCCGAAATCCTCTCCGGTGCACTGCACGACAATGAACGCGCCAAGCTCGTCGGACAGAAAACATTCGGAAAAGGTCTTGTGCAATCGATCAATAAACTCGATGACGGCTCCGGCATCAACGTGACCATTGCCCGATATTTGACTCCCAATGATGTGGACATTCACAAACAAGGCATCAGCCCTGACAAGGATTGCGAAGTAGTGCTCAAAGACGACGACTACAACAAAGGTCGCGGCCCCTGGTGGATCGATCTTTCTTATTCGAACTTCAAGCGCTCACCTACGGACGGCAAAGACGTGCAGCTTGCAAAAGCGATGGAAGTGCTGAAAAAAGAAGTGACGACAGCGCCCAGTCACAAGACTGTTTCGCTGAAGAAGCACTAAAGCGATTCAGTAGAAGACAGCAATGGTTGTTTGGCAGAAAGACTTGCCACGCAGTTCTCTAATGCAGGAAACCTGTGGCGTGCCGAATTGCCATTACTGGCGGCACCTTGAATTAGCAGTCCATGCCTTCGATAGCCTTGCCGTGGTGGCGCAACTGCGTAGTTGTTGAAATTGTTGTGGCTTGTTCCATTAACCAGTCAGGAGCGCGGCGTCCAGTCAGGATGAGAACAGTCGGATCTTTGCGATGTTCGAAGGTTTCTTTAACGGCGTCCCAATCCACCAGACCAACTCGTGCCACATCGAGAATTTCATCGCCTATGACGATATCGTCTCCGCGCTTCAATGCTTCGGCGACAAAATTCAAACCGGCCAGAGCTTCTGCTTTATCCTCCGGCAATATGCCGTTGGGCGAACTATAAAGGCGAAAGCTGCCTTTCGGTCCGGTGCCCAGGCGGTTTACACCTGAATACTTGACGGTGAGCTTGCCGAATCCGGGCTGCTGAACGTTTGACAAGACTCTCAGTGCTTGGCCCTCGCTGGAATTTTCTTCCAGCTTATCGAAAAACGCCAGAGTGACGTTCTTGCCCTTGCTCAGTGCTCTCAGCACTACACCGAATGTGGCTGTAGTTTTTCCGCAGCCGGTGCCCAGATAAAGTCTGATTCTTTCCTGGACTGCCTTCGCCTGTGGTTCTGCTTCAGTTGTCATCATATTGTGGCCGCAAAAGAGTTGAAACAGTGCATATGATAGCCGGACTGACGGCTCAAGAACTGAGAATTTAGAATGCGGCTATCTTAATCAGCTGTGCTTGATGAGCTCAACCGGGACAGGCTTTCCGTCTTTGTCGACACAAACAAAAGTTATATCGGCTTCGGTGACAGCGACTCGCTCGTCGCCACGCATCGATTCGACATCCACATGCACCGTAACAGAAGTAGTGCCAACCCGAGTCACGGCGGTGTAAAAGCTGACCGCTTCGCCGACCAGCACAGGAGCATGGAAAACAACCTCTTTGATGGCCACGGTGACGATGCGCTGGGCAGTCACACGGCTGACTGCTGCGGCACCGGCCAAGTCGATATAGCTGAGTATGACGCCGCCGAAGATTGTCCCGTGTTTGTTAGTGTCACGGGGCAGCAAAATTACTCGAATAGCCGGGTCGCGCGGTTCGCCCGCAGGCTTTTTCCTTGGCGTATCAGTCCTGGCACCGGCCATATATTCTTCCTCGTTCGTTAAGATTCAACGATTGTCGCAGACGGACTGCCATCTTGATAACAAGCCTTGCTCGAAGTAAACCGGCATAAGAGATATCTCACCGCCCTCGGTGGCAGCGCCAGCGACCGGTTCTTTCACCCTAGCCCCTTGATTTGCGCCAGGCGCTTGAAATTCCGGTCATGGTCTGCATTTAAAGAATAGCTATAATCCAGATGTCGTCATGTTGTCCAGCTACTGGCAACCAGGCAAGAAAGCTTGCAAACACTGCGATTCTAGAAGTGCCTCTAAAGATACCCAAAGCAAAATATTCTCTTCTTGCCGGTCTGGCGACGACTGTGTCGTTTACAGCTACACTGGCGGGCGCGACTCCTGCCAAAGCCCTGGACGGTGATTTGGCAACCAGCCGCGGCGCATTTGCGAGTCCGGTATTGCCGGCGGTGCAGAGCAATGTTTCAAACTCGATTATCAATACTGATGCAACCAGTGCCGCTGCCAGCCGAAAAGCAGTTTCAGAGCAGCACGATGTTTCAGAGCGAAAAGAAACAGACCAAGGCGAAGTCCAAGCTGCAGCTCCCCTGTCTCTGGAAACCTTGAAGCTGCAAAATTCAAGCGCTCCGGCAACCTTTGAAAGGCAGGACACTGCCCTTTCATCTGCCGATCTTCATTCCCAACCTTCTGTAGATCCGTTGATGCCTGCTTCGATAGCACAATCGGTATCACGTCCGGACGACACCCAGCAATTCGACCTTACGCCGATAAAGATTCCGGAGCGCGGAGCCGCTTTCAGTAATTTCGATTCATATAAAGCGCGCATGTTGTACAGGCTGCCGGCCAGAATGTTTTTTTCGGGCACTTGCGAGAATTCCTTGCGTTTGGAAACAAACGTTTTTCAGACATCGAGAAACCCGCAGGCAGATGCGGTCTATCGCGTATTACCTAACCTGACCGTCGGCTACGCGCTGAACAGGCGCACTAGAGTGTCCAGCAACTTCTTCTTTTTTAGAGATCAGTATGCAAGCAGAGACAGCGTATTAAGCCGGAACATCTATTCAGTTGGACTGCGAGCCGATCGCGATTACACGATTAATGAAAAAACCACTATGACGGCAGGATTGTTTTGCCGGGAGCTGTTTTTCAATCTCAGCTCCAGCTCACCGCCGCTCTCAGATATCATCCCTTCGGCAGTGGTGGTTCGTCGCGTAGGCAATCACGGCGCGGCATACGCCAGTGTCATGGGTCAGGTTCGCTTTCAAAAAATGCTCGATCGCTTCCAAGAATTCGATCAGTTTTATTCCGTGGGCTACATTCTCAGAAAAAGTCCATGGCTGTTTACGACCGATTGCACATTTCTTACCAACTTTGGCAACAGCAATCTTCGCGGCGGCAACAACAACCAGACTTTCGTTCTGACCGGCGAAATCGCCCGACAATTGCACAGAAATATTCCAGTCGCCGCATTTGTAAGGGCGGAGCCGATTTTCAATATGGGCGCCAATTCCAGCCCTGGACTGGCCGGCTTCAACTTCCGCCTCTATGGCGGATTAAGAGCAGAAATATCCAAGCCGGCAATCTTCCCAACCAAGTTGGCGTCGAAATAGTTATCGCAACTGTTTAAGCCATGGACAGGCACGACTATCCTGCGCAAAGACAGTTGCGTGGCAGGTCTTTGCTCCGGACAATCTTCCCCGGTCTGCTCCAATCAGTTTGTGTCGCCGATTAACTGGAAGGCTGCCCAGAGACGCGGGTTGGGACGGTTTGCCACCTGGCCGGGCGGCGAGGCGAGCAGCCTGTCCATGAAGCCGATTGTCTTGATTTGAGCGTCTCTCAAGGAGGCTACTTTGGACTTGCCGGAAAGGAAGGACTTGTAGAATTCCACCATTTGAAATTCGGTCATGACGTCGTCCACATTCCATTGACTCACCACCACAGATGGTGCTCCGGCAATGATGAAAGCTCGCGACAAACCGACCACGCCGTCTCCGGTGATTTTTCCACGCCCGGTCTGGCAGGCTGAAAGCACAACCATCTTGGCCTTCAATGGCGGCATTGAAAGAATGTCCTTGACCGTAAGAAGCCCGTCGTCGGCACCTTCCGGTGCAAGGACAAGGGCAGAGTCCATCGGTCTTTCTTCAGATATAAGTCCGTGAGTAGCCAGGTGAATCACTGAATTTTTCGGGGCCAGGTTTCGATAAGCGGACTTAGTCGCCTGCGCTCCCACTTCCAGTGTTGCCTTACCATCTCCAAACAGTGCCGCCACTTTTTTCACTTCCTTTTCTGCAAACGGGAGCGTGCCAAGAAAGGCAATCACTTTAGTGATCGGGTTGCCGAAAGCTAAAAGGGTGTTGTCTTTTGCTCGATCCGACTCGGAGGCAATCTTTTCTGTTGCGCGCAAGACGCCTAAGGCGGGAAGATAACTGACAGTGTGTTCTTCAATCAGATACTTGCCCTTGCCGGACATAAGCGCCGAAAAGGGCACCGAAAAGAGAGCGCCGTGCGGAACGAAAGTTATAACTGCATCAGGGTGGTCCGGCAGGTAGCTTTGAATCGGAGCAATTAGGAGATTGTAGAGATCTTTGAGCAGGGCTTCTCGCGTTTTATCCTCACCGGCTAAATCCTTGGGCAATTTGGTTGCCTGGGCAATCGAATTGTGAGTATCGCGTATTTTTTTCTTTAATTCATACGAGCTTATCACCACAGGCGGTGCCATTGTGATTTGACCATTTGGATCAATCACCCAGATCAAAAGTTTGTCCTTGAGCATACAATACTCAACAACATGCGAATTGTGGCGTTTAACCAGTTCGGCTATTTCGGACAACGTGGGGGCCTGGGCGTTTACCGGGCTGTAGGCGGATGACTCTACAAGGCTAGATGCTTTGGGAATTATTTTCACCCCGCGAACAGCTGAATCAGGCATACCCTCAGCCATTGCCATAAGTTGCTGCCCGGCGCCTGCGCCTTTCTTTTCTGGCGAACCTTCGATAATCACAGCCACGGTGTCAGCCGAACTACGACTCACCCTTCCCGCCAGCAAGTCTAGAAAGGCTCTTGCTCTGCCTTTTTCCGCCTGTTCTAGAGCAAGGTCGGCGCGCCCGGTGGAAGCATATAGATCGATCAATTCCAGAAAACACTCCTGACGCAAATCGAGACTGAATGTTTTGAAAGTATCTCTGGACAAAAACATTCGTTCTTTCTCAACCAGGCTCACAGCCTGCTTGAGCTGCGTTTCGGCCTCTTTTGTCTGACCCAGTATTCTGTAGGTTTTTCCAAGACCGAGGGCAACGTCCCAGCGCGCTTCAAAAATACCGTGCGCTTCGGCCAGCTGAGCCGCTTTCTCGAAAGACTCCTTTGCTGCCGTTGCATTTTTCATGGAAAGCTGAGTAAAACCCAGACCGCTCAAGGACATACACTCGGTCTTGCAGTCTTTTGCCGCGCGCGCTGATTCAATTGCTTGGCTGTATGACTTCAATGCGGAATCAAACTTTTGCGCCATGAAATCAAACTGCGCCTGATTGAATTCCAGGCAGGCAATCACGCCTGGACTCTTACTGACCGCCGCCAGACCTTTGGCCAGTTCAAACTCTTTTTCAAACTCACCCCGCCTGCCCATATCCAGAAAAACGACCGCCACGCTGTTTTCAAGAAGAGCTTGATTCTCGATATCGCCAGCTGCTTCAAAGGCCGCCGCCGACTCAAGGTAATACTTGATAGCAGCATCCATCTGGCCAAGCGATCTGTAGCACAATCCCAGATCCCTGAGAATGCCAGCGCGGTCTTTGGCACTGGCACCACCGGATTTATCAATCAAAGAATTGGCTTCCAGAAATCTGTCCAGTGCCTTTTCCACTTTGCCTTCCAGCAGCAAGTCGAAGCCTTCTTCGGAGGCCGCCAGATATTGGCCTCGTTTGTTATTGCTCGATTGCGCCAACTTGGCTGCTTGTCCGTGCCAATTGCGTGCGGCGTCGAAATTGGCAGTGTCGGCTTCGGCAGCACCGAGGGCGATCATGCATTCAACGCTCAGGTGCGAGTCATTTTCGCCTCTGGCAATTTCCATTGCTTTCTTAAGCTCTGTTTTTGCTTCTTGCGGTTGGCGGCAAGCCAATTGCAATTGTCCAATGCTGAGGAGAACCTGAGCTTCAAGCACGGTTTCAAGATCCTCTTCGAAATTTTTTGCTGCGTTTCTGTAGGCTGTTATGGCATTGGCATAGTCGCCCATATTGGCGCAGGCCCTGCCTTTTTGCCGATAGGCCAAGCCCAAGGTGCGCAATTCATCCGACCCGGTAGCCAGTTCGATTGCAGCCTGAGAGCGCTCTAGAGCCAGCCGGTTATTGCGGCGCGCCGCAGCCACAGCAGCGTGTTTAACCCGCTCATTAGATTTAAATGAAACATCTGCAGTCGACTCCATCGCCTCTGAAAGGAGTTTTTCGGCCTGGTCGAAATCTCCGGCAATCAACATGCAGGAAGCTAGATTATCAAGAACGCTGGCAATTTGCTCGCTGTTTTTGTTTTTATTTGCGACATCGAGAGCTGCTTTATACATCTGCAGAGCGTCTTGAGAGCGTTTCTGAGACATCATCAAATGAGCCAGGGCAATGCGCACCTGCAAGGTCTGCTCCTGCCTGTGCAGCTTGTCTTCGACCTCTAAGGACTGCCTGAAATAGGCCTCCGCTTTGCCAAGGTCACCTATGCTGAAATGATACTGACCCAGTTGATAGAGAGCGTCTGCTTCTGCTTCGCCCTTACTGCCCTTCGCTTGACGCGCTTTCTCAAGCGTCGCCTCCAGTTGCCTTAAATGCTCTTGTTTTTGGCTTGCTAGTCCATCTGACTGGCCGGGGACTTTTGTGATAGTGGGGGCGGCACTGGGGGCAGCCGTCACAGGCGAAGAGGAAAGTTGGGAAAGGCTCAGGACAAGTACA
>JBGAVL010000204.1:0-11540 GCA_044228145.1 Obscuribacteraceae bacterium (SeqCode) | reverse complement strand
TGAACCGTGTACCCGTTATTGCTCAGAATGATGTCGACAAGATTCTTGCCGATGTCGTGGACGTCGCCCTTAACTGTGGCCAGTACCATTGTTCCGCGCTGCGAGCCGTCCACCTTTTCCATAAACTTTTCCAAATAAGCAACGGACGCTTTCATAGTCTCTGCTGACTGTAGAACAAAAGGAAGCTGCATCTTGCCGGAACCGAAAAGATCGCCAACCACTTTCATGCCATCCAACAAAATAGAATTGATAATTTCCAGAGGCGGATATTTCTTGAGGGCAATATCGAGATCCTTTTCCAGAGCGACGCGATTGCCGTCAATAATGCGCTCTTTCAAGACCACTTCAATTTCTTGCGGTCCCTTGTCTTTCACCTTCGTCGACTTTTTCGTGTCGTTGCTTTGGTAGAACGCCAGCAGTGCAAAGAGCGGATCGTAATCAGCAGTGCGTTCGTCGAAAACAAGTTTTCTGTGCATCTCACGCTCAGCTTCATCAATCTTGTACAAGGGCAAGATCTTTTGAGCGTTTACAATCGCCATATCGAGACCGGCTTCTACTGCGTAATGCAAGAAGACCGAATTGAGAATTTGCCTGATTTCCGGATCAAAACCAAAGGAAATATTGCTCACCCCGAGCACTGTTTTTACTCCCGGCAAATTCTTTTTGATCATGGCAATGCCGTGGAGAGTCGCCAGTCCCAGCTTGCGATCGTCTTCGTTGCCCGTTGAAAGCGTGAATGTCAGGGCATCGAAAATCAAATCTTCAGGGCGCAAACCTTCAGCCAGGGAAAGATCGTAGATGCGGCGAGCGATTTCGAGTTTTTTCTCCGCCTCTTTAGCCATGCCGTTTTCATCAATGGTCAAGGCGATAGTCGCGGCACCAAAACGTTTGATCAAACGAACCTTTTTGAGCATCTTCTCGACGCCGTCTTCCAGGTTGATCGAATTGATAATCGGGCGGCCGGCAATTAACTTGAGCGACGACTCGAGCACCGGATATTCGGTTGAGTCGATTACCTGCGGGATCTGCAACTCGGTGTTCAAGCGCTTGATGAAGATGGACATGTCTCTAACTTCATCGCGACCGACATAGGCTGTGCAAACATCAAGCACATGCGCGCCTTCCTTTTCCTGATCGCGCGCCATCGCCACCATGCCGTCCCAATCTTCTTTGTTGAGCAGCTGTTTGAATTTGCGGCTGCCGTTGGTGTTGGTGCGCTCGCCGATGATCAAGGGCGCAGGGTCGATGTGCAAAGCCACTGATGTATAAATGCTGGCGGCAGCCGGGGTGTATTCGGGATGGCGCACTTTAGGCTGGACGTGCCCGACTTTCTCGACGACGCGCTCCAAGTGCGCGGGGGTTGTCCCGCAGCATCCGCCGATGATGTTGACGCCCAGCTCGGTGACGAAATACTTGAGCGAATCGGCCAGGTCATCCGGCGTCAATTTGTAGACAGTCTCTCCGTTGACGTTTTCCGGCAAGCCGGCATTCGGCAGGCAGGAGACGTATTTGGTGGTATTGAGCGTCAGGTATTGAACCGGGTCAATCATCTCACCGGGACCGGTGGCGCAATTGATACCGATAACATCAATGGGAAAGGCTGAGAGAGTGGCAAGAGCAGCCGAGATATCGGTGCCGACAAGCATAGTGCCCAGGGGCGGCGCTTCGATAGTCACCTGCGTAATAATCGGCACTTTGCGCCCGATCTTCTCGAAATAGTCGAGCATCGCCACTACTGCCGCTTTCGCCTGCAGCAAGTCCTGTCCGGTTTCGAACTGAAGGACATCGACGCCTCCGTCAACCAGCCCGGAGACCTGGACGTAGTAAGCCTGGCACATTTCGTCGAAGCTGATATGTCCGAGAGAAGGCAGCTTCGTTGTCGGACCCATGGAGCCTGAAACAAAACGCTGCTGCCCGTTTTTCGAATAGGCGTCCGCCACCTCGCGGGCAATCTCGGCGGCTTTCTTATTGAGTTCATAAGCTCTGTCCGCCAACCCGAATTCGGCTAAGACCACAGGCGAGCCGCCGAAGGTATCGGTTTCGACAACATCGCATCCGACTTTGAAGAAAGACTCGTGAATTTCCTTAATAACTTCCGGTCGGCTGACTACAAGGATTTCCGGACAATTCTCGGCGCCCTGATAATCATCCAGGGTCAGGTCATAAGTATGGATAGACGTGCCCATAGCCCCATCGAAAATGAGGACCTTTTCTTTGAGCGCATCCAGGAATTTCATCGGCTGCCACCTGGGAGCCAATACGGGGCTCCGTTCGAAGTCGAAGCTCAGCCCATCTCGGTTGAACTTCAGTCTTAATTATTGCCGATTATGCCCTCAAGAACTAAAGAGAGCAAAGAATGTGAATTTCAAGCTTCAAGCTACGGAGCGGCGAGCCGGCTTCCAATTAACCTCACAAGTGCCGTCGTCGCAGACAGGCTGGCTGTCTTGGGTCTCTTGTGTCTGTCCATCAGAATTGGGGAACTGGGGAGCATTCAAACCGCGGCCGTGACTGTTAAGGTTGGTCAAATCAAGCGAAAGCTCGATTGTGTGCCTGGATTGCTTTTTCATCGCTGTGTCTCCGGTTTCCTTGAGGCTGAGGCCTCGCAGCTGTTTTGTTCCTCGCCCATCCAGTCTTTACAACGTGTCAAGTGGTAAAAAATCGACGCCCGAAAGATTAAATGTGCGCTGCCCGGCGCTGTTTAGACCTCAGTCAAAGCAGGCAAGATCAGGAAAGAAACAGAGTCACGGGCATCAAGTCAGCCGAGACTGAGGTTTCGCACTAAAATTGGTTTTTACCGCCAGTCTCTCCCACAGCATAGAGAAACGCATGACTGCCAACGAAGAATCCATCCAGGCGCTGCGCGAAGCGCTGAAAGTGTCACCGGACAACGCTCCGTTGCGTATTCACCTGGGCGATCTTCTCAATTCAAGCGCGCGTTATGACGAGGCGGAGAAGGAATATACGACGGCGCTGACGCTGTCTCCGGGCAACCAGACCGCCAAACTGGGAATGGCGTACAGCTGCTATCAGCTGGGGAAGTATTCACAGGCGCTCGTGATCGTTGAGGATTTGATCAAACAACCGCAGCCACCCGCTAAGGCTTTCATCATCCATTCGCGGCTCCTGCTCAATGACGGCGAGATCGACAAAGCACGCAAGGCCTACAATCGCGGCGTGGAAATTGACCCGGAGGCAAAAGACGCCGGCTTGCAAGAACGGCTTGGATTGCCGGACGAATCATATGCCAAAGCACGAGGCGTTTCAGACAAAGTAACCACCGATGGCAAAATCAAAGCGCTGGTGGAAGATGATGAGCCCGATACCCTCGTGCTGGACATGGAGAAATCCGACATCAGTTTCGAAGATGTCGGCGGCATGGAAGAAGTGAAAGAGCACATACGGATGAAGATCATCTATCCGCTCGAAAATCAGGAGATGTTCAAACAGTATGGAAAGAAGGTGGGCGGCGGTATTCTGATGTATGGTCCTCCGGGTTGCGGAAAGACCTATCTCGCTCGTGCCACCGCCGGCGAAATCAAAGCAAATTTCCTCTGCGTCGGGATCAGTGACGTCCTCGACATGTATCTCGGAGAAAGCGAACGCCAACTGCACGAGATTTTTGAAAGCGCCAGGCGCAACACGCCATGTGTAATTTTCTTTGATGAAGTAGATGCACTGGCCGCCAGTCGCAGCGACATGCGCAAGTCCGGCGCTCGACAGGCAATCAATCAATTCCTCATGGAACTCGACGGAGTCGAATCGCCCAACGAGGGCGTATTAATTCTTGCAGCCACCAACGCACCCTGGCACCTGGATAGCGCTTTCCGCAGACCTGGACGCTTCGATCGCATAATCTTCGTTCCACCTCCCGATGCAAAGGCTCGCGCTGATGTTTTGCGTTTAACACTTAAAGGAAAGCCGGTGGAAAACATCGATTACGAACTGCTCGCTAAAAAAACAGACAAATTTTCGGGAGCGGATATCTTTGCCGTGGTCGATCAAGCAGTCGAGGCAAAACTCGCCCAAGCCATGAAAGAGGGCATTCCCAAACCCATCACCACAAGGGATTTGGAAAACGCAGCAAAGAATGTAAAACCTTCGACCGCCGAGTGGTTCGCCACTGCGCGAAATTACGCTCTTTATTCGAATCAGGGCGGCGTGTACGACGACATCATCAAATACATGAAGCTTTAGAGTGACAGACCACATCGAACGAGGCTCTCTTCTTTACGACACCCGCCGCTTCAAGATGGCGGAAGAAGAATTCAGGCAGGCATGCGCAAAACATCCCATGGATGCCTATGCGCACGGCATGTTGGCGCTTACTCTGGCGGCACAGGATCGCTTCGAGGAAGCGATCAAAGAGGCAAAGGAATGCATCAACATCGAGCCTGACAATGCCTGGAATTATTATGCGACTGCCTTTGTCTACTACCACCACAATCGCCCCAAAGAAGCAATGAATGCCATTGAGGAGGCGCTTCGGCTAAACCCTCACAGTGCCACTTATTTCGGCATGGCATCCGAGATTCATCTGATGCGCGACGAGTGGGCGAAAGCGCTGGGGATGGCCGAATTGGGGCTGGAGGTTTCACCCGACAATGTCGATTGCTTGAATTGCAGAGCTATTGCAATGTCAAAACTGGGCAAGTATCGCGAAGCTGAGCAGTCGGTAGACCTGGCTCTGGCAAGGGATCCGGAGAATGAAATTTCGCACGCGAACAAAGCATCGATTTTATTTCGCCAGGGAAAACCCAGAGAATCGGCAGAACACTATCGAGAAGCCTTGAGGCTGAATCCAAACTCGAAGTGGGCGCGTGAGGGCATTCTGGAGGCGCTGAAAGCGCGCAACCCAATCTATTACCCATTTGCATACATTACGGCAAAACTTTCCGACATGGACCGCCGCGCTTCTCTGGTGTTTGCACTTGTGCTGATGTTCGTGCCGCCATTGCGGTCGCTGATGTTCCTCTTTTTGATTTTGGCACTGGCAGCAAGAAAGTTTTTCAACTTGCTTCTCTTGCTCGATCCGTTCGGCAAGCGCATTCTTACCGAAGATGAAAGAATGTCGACCGCTTGTTTTGGAATCTGGCTGGCATCACTGTTGTCCACAATTGTCAGTTTCATGATCTTCAAATCGGCAGCGATTGTTGCACCAGTGGCGATATCACTGCTTGTGCTTTTGCTTATCCCGCTCATGCGAATTTTCGACGTACAACCAGGCGCTCGCCGCACTGTTCTGGCAATAATCACTGCAGGCACAGCCGCTCTCGGTGTATGGATCGTAGTCTCAAGCGGGCTGGGCGGCCGCAGCTACGAAAGCCTTTCCGAGATGGAAAAAAGTATGGCCGGCGTTTTCATTCTCGTGTGCTTGCTGTCGATTTTCTATCCGCACGGCAAGAAAGAGTGAGATTGAAGGTTGAATATTTTGACGCAAGACAACACCGTCCTCACAACAGGCGCAAGCTTCTGGTATAATCTAGCTAATCTAGATTTTTTTGGAGGACCGGTATGGACTGGAATCTGGCCGATGCCAAAAATCGATTCAGCGAACTGGTCAATCTTGCTCTGACTACTGGACCTCAGCGAGTCAATCGCCGCAAGGACTCCGTTATCGTAATGTCGACTGCGGAGTACGAACGACTGAAGAAGTCGCGCGTCACATTCAAGGATTACTTGATGCGTGGAGAATTCTTCGATGAGCTTGATTTGGAACGCGATTCAAGCGCGAGTCGCGAACTGACACTGTGAGAATAATTCTCGACACTTGCGTAATTGCTGAAGTGCGTCGATTTGAAGGCAGCACCTCAGTCAAGGCGGCAGTCAATCAGTTGCCTGACGAAGATCTTTTTCTTAGCGTACTGACAATTGGGGAAATCGCCAAAGGCATTGCACTGCTGCCTGCGGGAAAAAAGAAGAACTCCCTTACTGCATGGCTTACTGGACTTCAGAAAGAGTTTTCTCAGCGGATTTTACCTGTCGACATTGAGACAGCACAAATATGGGGAGAGTTAATCGCTCGCGCTCAAAAGTCCGGCATCATTATTCCTGCATTTGATGGAATGCTAGCCGCTAGTGCGCTCCGGCATGGCATGCACATCATGACTAGAAACACCAAACATTTTGCAGCAAGTGGTGTGCTTGTCATAGATCCATGGCTCTGAATCAAGAGTCTCTTTTTGAATACTATTTCACTTCGGCAGAAGAGCCATAGATGAGCCCCTGCCCGTACTCTACACCGGTCTCAAGCAAGACTTTCTCGTCATCTTTTGATTTGACCCCGTCAGCAATGACACTTGCGCCCATCGATTGCGCTATGGCAACCAGACGTTCCAATTGTTTTCTTTTGACTGGCTGTGCGCTTACATGCTGCGAGAGTGCCTGCCCAATTTTCAATAGATTGGGCTCCAGGATCATTATGTGCTCGATGGTACTTCGTCCTGATCCGATGTCGTCCAGAAGAATCTGAGCGCCCAGTCGCTTTAATTCATCGATGCGCTCCAGGAGGCAGGCAGCGTCTGCAAACATTTGCCTGCCGCTTATCTCGATACACAACCCTCCGTTGCCGGAGATTTCGGCAAAGAGCGCCGGAAATTCTTCCACCGGAATATCCAGCAATGTTCCGGGATAAACATTCAAATGCACCCGCATGCCTTTCTCACTGCGCCTGGCCGCGTTCAATAAAGTGCGCAAACATTTGAGATCGACCGAAGTCAGTTGATTTTGTTCGAGCGCCAGGCGGAAGTAATTTTCAGGCATTTCAAATGGTCCAGCCGGACCGAGACAGTACATTTCCGAGGCGACCACGGCTCCATCGCGAAGGCGAACAATCGGCTGTTTGAAGGGGCGGAAATTTTCCGCACCGGACAGAAGCTGACTGAGTGGGGTTCTTTCAATCTCTGTATCCTTCGTCAGATCGGCTGTAGAGACGCGGTTCTTCCCGCCTGATTTGCTGTGTTTTAAGCCCAGGCGCGCGGCTGTAAGGATCTCCTCAATTGTGCACAATTCTTTCGGCAACATAGTGACACCCAGGCTGGAAGAAACCATTGTCTCTTTGTCGCCGGCTTTTACTGGTCCGTCGCAAATCGAAAGGCGTATGCGCTCTGCCACCTGCAGTGCGGTTTCCAGGTCGAGTTCGGAAAGCAAGATGATGAATTCGTCTCCGCCGACGCGAGAGACATAATCCAGTGACCCAGTGTTTCGTTGACTGACTTGAAATCATCACAATCGACCAGAATCGCTGCGTTTTTCTTGCCGGATCGTTTTACACGATTGGTTTCCGTCGAAAGCGCCTTCTCAAGACCGCGGCGGTTGAGCACGGACGTGAGGGCGTCAGTTTGTACCAATTGCCTGAGTTGACGGTTTTTATCCTCTAGCTCGGTGCCCATGTCGTGCAGCTTCGACTCATAATTTCCGAAATCTTTCAGGTTTTGCCTGGTCTGCAAATAGACCCAAATCAAAAGAGCTATGGGCACAGGCAGAAGCCCGGCAACGATGAAATTACCACTTACAAGGGCCAGGATTATCAGTAAAGCAAGGACACCCAGAGCGCCGAAATAAGCGTATACCATCCGTCTTCGGGCAGCCGCTCCCTTCTGGTCGGACTCCCATGCGGACTTGATTGACGCCAATTTAATGGGCTGAGACTCGAGCAGCCCCTGTCTTTGATTAGGCTTATCCATTGGACCCTTTTGAAAGGCCTCATCGACTCTCTTATTGTGTACCCACCGGCAAGAGAATTTTTTCTACTTGCATCTCTATTTGCGGTCGATACTGGCGTAACCCGCCGATTCGACGAGTTTTTGCCCTTCCTGGCTGAGACAGAAATCAACAAATTTCTGAGCGTTTGGTTTTGGGTCGTAATCCATGAACACAAACAATGGCCGGCTGAGTGGATACCCCCCGATGGCAGACTCGACCGTGGCACCAACTGCGGTACCGCCATTTATCAACTGCAATTTCAGCGATTTTACCTTTCCGGGTGCTTCGATAAGCGCTCCCATACCTGCATATCCGATTGCACTCTTGTCGCTGCCGATTGAATCCATCATGGTTTCAATTGAGCTGACCGGCGTCGCCGATTTGGCAATCTTCTCGGGCTTGAGCACATGACCGATGAAAAACTTGCTTGTACCGGAGCCCTTTTCGCGCACGAATACGGTAATCGGCTGGTCCTTTCCACCAACTTTCGACCAGTTGGTAATTTCACCACAAAATATCTTTTTCAACTCATCCATAGTCAGGTCATTGACGGGGTTTTCGGGGTGAACAAGGATGGCGACCGAATCGCGAGCGACAGAGACCTTCTTCAAGCGCACTTTGTGCTTGTGCAGCAATACCACCTCTTCATCGGTAAGATCGCGAGAGGCGGAAGCCAGGTCGGTAGTGCGGGAGATTAAAGCAGCAATACCCTGCGAGGTATCGCCCTTATTTATTGAAACAGGCACATCTGGGTTGGATTTCATAAATGCGTCTGCCCAGACTTTGAGCAAATCGCCCATCGTATCCGAACCTTCAACCGAAACCATGGGAGTCAGCTTGCGCGGGTCTGGCTGCTGCGGCTGTTGGCAGCCAGTGAGGAAGGGCAGAGATATCAGTGCCGTCAGGACAAAAAGGCTCAAATGCAGCGATTTGAAGCGCTTGAGCGATCCTGCAAAATTGATCTCAGTGGCTTGTCCGAATTTCATGGTTCTTGTGCTTCAAATTCGGCAACGATAACGGGATTCCAGGTTTGGCTGAACAATAGCCAAGAAGAATGTAATCCCAAATAGCTTTCATGGCGCATTTGTGGCGGAAGAGTCGAACAAATGTTCATATGAAACAAAACGGCCTCCCGAAGGATCGGGAAGCCGCTCTTATATATCGGGCGATTCAGGGATGAAGTTTAGAAATCTTCCTCTTCTTCACCTTCGTCTTCCCAGACCTCTTCTGTTGTAGCCACGCCTGCGGCGATAAAGAAATCGCTAGTGCACTTGGCGGCTGTGTCAGGGGAAACGCCAACATCTTTCAAGGTTTTAATCCAGTGAACCATTTCATCCAAAATAGATGTGTCCACGGATTTTTCAGTTTCAGCGGTTTGCTGCATGCCAAATATCTCCGTCATCTGTGCTGTGACAAGTGGGCAGATCCTAGCTAGCTTGGCTGAGAATTCATAGGCCAAGCATTTAATTCTCGCCCGGTTTGAAATAGTACTGGCTTTAATAATGAGGCGCCGCGGGCGACGAATGGCGTCGCCCCTACGGGCGATTGATATTTGTTTGCGACAGGCGCTTAAGTCTCTTCAAGAATACGGCGTCGACCAGGCAAACGCCGTCCTGGCAATCACTTCCGGCAATGCTGCCCAGTAATTCAGCCTCATCGGTAGAAAGCATGCCGGATTGCGAAACATTTCCTTGCGCTTGCTTCTGGTTGGAAGCATCAAGAACAATACGGGCGATGCCCGGGTCCAGCCAGACCGAGCCTACTCTCACCGAGCGAATAGCGATTTCCAGATTGGCTGCCAGATCGCCTTTGAGCACGTAGCCGTCGGCTCCGGCATCGAGAGAAGCAAAGATGTCGCGAGCGTCATCGCTTGAAGTAAGCATCAAAACTTTGCAGTCCGGCAGCACTGATTTGACTTTGCGAGTCACTTCGATGCCGTTGATTCGGGGCAAGCCTATGTCGACAAGCGCCACAGACGGCGTCAGGTCAAGAATTGCCTCGACCGCCGCGGTGCCGTCTTCCGCTTCACCGATCAGCTCGAAGTCTTCAAACTTCTTCAGAAAGTGGCGCAGGCAGGTGCGGACGACTCGATCGTCATCGACGAAAAATATTCTCGTCTGCGTGCTCATCCAGCTGAAAACCTTTGCCAACACAACCCAGTAGTCGTATTTTAGCAGCCCGATCTGAAGCAACGATGCATTTTAGCTGCGCAAGCCTGCAGGGGCAATGCAATGCAGCGCCCGGTGCGCGATCAAAATTGGAACAACAACAACAAGATTAGTCGTAGGCCAGACTCATAGCCTGTGTTCCGCGCGCACCATCGGCGCCACCACCGGCATTATCGTCAATTTCACCGACTTTTTTAAAGAGTTCTCTGGCGAGTTTTGTGCCTGGCAGCTCGTCGCTCTCTCCATCAAGGTTTTCAAATACCAGACGCAAATCTTTGAGCATATGCTTGAGCGCAAATCCCGGCGCAAAATCTGATTTGATTATTCTTGGACCGAGATTTGTCAGCGCCCACGACCCGCCTGCGCCGGCAGAAAGAACGTCCACAACCAGGTTTTCATCGACGCCTAATTGTTTTGCCAGATGAAATGCTTCGCAAACAGAAATCATATTGACTGCGCACAAAATCTGATTGCACAATTTTAGTGCCTGTCCAGAACCTGCTGGTCCGCAGAGTTTGATGGTCTTGCCGACTTTTTCCAAATAAGGAAGCGCCTTCTGAAAAGGCTCTTCATCTCCTCCGACCATAATAGTCAGAGTGGCATTGCGGGCTCCGACATCACCACCTGTAACCGGCGCATCGAGAAAATGCATGCCCTTACTATTTAAAGATGCATATATCCTTTTTGCTGCTTCCGGGCCGATCGTGGAAAAGTCCGCAATCACCGTACCTGGCATTGCACACTCAATGACTCCGCCTGCTTCGAGCAACACCTGCTCAACATCTTCTATGTCGCCCAGGCAGGTGAAAACTAGCCCGGCGCCGGATACAGCATCCTCAAGCGACCGTTCAACCTTGCCGCCGGCCGCCAAAAGGGCAGCCTCACCGGACTTTCCAGGCGTGCGATTCCAGCCAACTACATCCAGCCCAGCCCTGGCTAGATTGACCGCCATCGCCTCGCCCATTAAGCCCAGCCCCAGATAGGCTATTTTCACTTTTTCGGACTTTTCAAAGACCCCACCCCGGTCGTACTTTTCTGTAGCTTTGTTCACGCGTGTCTCCATAAATGGTTGGTCGGCAAACTGTTCAATGGCAAATAAAAGTTCAATTTTTGCAGATTAACTAATCGCCGATGCGGCAAGAACGTACAATTTACAGGATTGCCGCGGGGAACCTAATAATTCTCAGAGCATCTTTTAGTTTGGTAGGTGCCCCTCAGAAATATTCGGAAATGTATCAATGAAGAAAACTTTCTGCCTTCTGGCTACACTGGCAATCACTCAGACGGCAGCATTCTGCCAGGACCCCCAGAGCGGTGTAACAGGGAAAGTCGATATCACTGCGCCGGCTCAAGCAGTTTGGGATGCCGTCCACAATGAGCGCTCTTCAGATCCGGATATCAGCTACAGCAAAGTGGTTGAGCAAAAAGGCAATCGCGTTTTGCTCGAACAGAAGTTCAACACTTTGCCTATAGTCGGCGAAGCAACATGCCTTTTGGTCCAGGAAGAAACTCCTTTGAAGCGCATCGACTATAAGATGGTCCGCTCTGACAAGTTCAAAGAGATGTGGGGCAGCTGGATTATCGAGGAAAGCCCGAGCGGCGTCAGCCTGTCTCTTCATTCCGTTCTGGATACCGGGCTGCCTATGGCACAGAGTGTTACGGACTCATTCC
>JBGAVL010000203.1:0-11593 GCA_044228145.1 Obscuribacteraceae bacterium (SeqCode) | reverse complement strand
CCTGGAAAGAGGGAATACGGAATATGTGTTTCCGGGGCAAGGCGGTAAGCGTCACATGGTAGATTCCGATCATGTCATTGAAGGGGTAGCAGCGAAGGCGGATTGTCCATTCATGCTTCACGACTGTCGCCGGACCTTCCTAACTCTGGCCGAACGTTTAGCTCTTCCTTACGTGGTACTAAAGAAGCTGGCTAATCACTCTGGAAGAAATGACACCACATTTGGTTATCTTGTAGTCGATGTGGAAAGACTTCGTGAGCCGATGCAAATGATCACGAATGAATTCCTGCGTCTGTGCAATCAGAAGAATGAAGGCTAGGAAGATCTGTCAAGCCAGTTCTCTTTCCTCGTTGACGTCGGACTCTTCATCAAGATCGCCGATATGGATAATTTTCACCGGCTTCGAGTTCGGAAAACTGGCAATGAGATCCAGTGAGCCTCCCATGGCGACAACATAACGTCGAATTGTGCTCAAGTATGCATCGGCTCTTCGCTCGAACTTCGATAAGTCGCCTTGTCGCATCTGGAGTAGCTCAGCTAATGTCTCTTGAGATAGCCGCTTCGCTTTCCTCAATTCACTGAGGGTCATTTCTTCAGCAATCAGCTCTTGGGCTCGCGCCTTGATCTTGGCTCTTCTTTCCGGCGAAAGCTTCTTCATATATTCATCATGCTTGGTCATCGCCGTTTCCTCTTTTCCTTCTCTTGTTCCAGCTTTTTCTGTTTCTCTCGCTCTGCAACTACCTTCTGCAAGTGCTCTCCATACAGTTTTTCCGCCTTCGAAATGTTCACATCGTACCAGCGCTTGTCACCGGATTTATCACCGGCAAGAATAATTACCCCATGCTGATTTGGATCGAACGCATACAAGATTCTGATTGGCGCTCCGGCGAATGTAAATCTAAGTTCTTTCAGATTGGCGATTTTACTCCCCTTAAGAGTGTCCGCATGCGGTCTGCTCAACACTGGACCTATTTCTATTAGGAGTTCCAAACGAGCAAGTGTCTCGTCCTGCAGGTCTTCCGTCTGACGGTCAAGCCACTCTTCGAATTCTTTGAGGTACACTAGTGTCCACGGCATAATCCCATTTTATTGCACTGAGGCAATATTGTCAATATGCTATATTGTCTAAAGGCAATACTGTGGACCGGATGCCAATTCCAGTTAGAGATAGAAGGATGTCAGGCTTGGCGCTAACTCGTGCCTTCAGAGAAGCCATTGTTGATCGGATTCAAAACGATCCGGCGTTTGCTCAAGCACTCATGGAAGAAGCCAAATTGTTGCTTGATAATGGAGAAGCTGAACTTGCTCGTCAAATCCTTCGCGATTTAGCGAATGCAAACTTAGAGCAATGATGAGAAAGACAAATTCATTGACTAGCCGTTTTTCTCAATCTGTCTACACTGTCGATACTCGCTGCTTTTAGCTTTCTCCGAGAAACTCCGAAAGCCTTCGCGCCGACTTTGTTTGAGCACCATGAGCAGTGCCATCAGACTTAAAAAGATCGATTATCCCGGGGCGAACAATAACAGCCAGTTTTTGTTTGATGGGCTGTGGCGGAACACAAAAATAATTGAGATTGTCTCAGGTTCGATAAGTAGCACAAAGCTTTTCGTTGTTGCTGCGAATGACAGTTTGTAGCAATTCTACCGCTCTGCCGTCTGGATCACGCACAACCGCGCGCAGCCCCCATTGGGTGTGACGGGGCGCAACGGATTGTCCGATTGAGCGTAACGCCTCCCCAATGTTGTCCACCATAACGCCGAGCCTGAGCCCAGGGTCTGGCATCGATCCATCGCCGCATGGGTAAAGTTCGAGCAGGAAATCATCACCTAATGTGGCAGCATAGTGCTCTGCTCCGTTCCCATGTCGTTCGCACTGGAAGCGCGCGCCCAAAGCTGAGTAGAACCTTCGCATGTCCTCCAGTCTTGGAGTCCGCAATACAAGCAAGTTGAGTTTCATTTCGCCTCCTCAACCTTGAGTTCAATTTCGGCGTCTGGGAAAACCATCTTCACTACCAGCGCAGCGCCGAGGGCTTCCGCGTGTTTCTTTAAGGTGGACAGAAGAAAATCCGACCGCGCCTCCACCCGAGAGATGGATGCCTGTTTGCTTCCGAGTCGCCGTGCAACCTCCTCTTGCGACAGACCTCGCAGTTCGCGGAGCTCCTTTAGCCTGACGGCTTCTGGGGGAACGGTTGGACGCTGGTTGGCTACGAGTTCTACAATCCTTGGAAGCACATCTTCCAGTGATTCGTAAACTTCGTCAGCCCCTTCACCATAGCCGTGCGTATCGTTTGAAACAATACCGAAGCCTTTACCCTTCTTCCAAGCAACCGCAAGGTGATAGTCGGGCAGAAACAGGTCCAGCGACCAGACACCACCTTTGACGAGGGGCTCGTCGACAGTGATCCTGGCGGTCGGAAACGCTCTTGTAAGGAATCGCTGCATATGCCTGATCTCGTTCATCTCAGAAGACTTGATTGCAGTCTTTATCGCATGCTTGTTCATTCCCAGACCCCCTTTCCGTTAGACCCCGGCTTCTTAAAATCGACTTCATTGGTGGCGACTACCTTCACTTCGATGGCACCGTTGATAGCAATGTATGTGTTGTGCCCGAAGCTTCTGTACCTCACCACGTTGGGAAAACCATCGACCGCGTAAGAACTGTCGGGCTGCGGCGGGTAAAGTCTGCCGTCTGTCTGCCAATTGTCCGGATTGTGCGGCACGCCACTATGCTCATCTTCGACCGCATTGAGAGTGGCGCAAATGAGTACGTAGCTCTCGTCATGTGTGTTTGCAGCAGGTGCAGCATGCAGTCGTTCATAGAAGAGTTGTAGGCGAGCATATTTATCCATTCCTGCTCCTAAACCCCCTGATCCTTCAATTATACCCTCCAGGTTATATGTAGTCAAGGATATATGCATTCAGTGTAATATTAGCCCTTAACCTCACGCACAATCCGAAGTCATCCATTTCGCGAACAAGCCCGAGCCGCTTGTTGATAGCAAATTGAGTTGGCTGTTACCATATGTGGTGCTCAAAGAGCTTGCCAACCGTTCTGGAAGAAACAACACCACCTTTGGTAATTTAGTAGTCGACGTGGAAAGACTTCGCGAACCGATGCAAATGATCACGAATGAATTTCTTCGCTTGTGCAGTCAGAAGAATCGAGGGCCGGACTCCTCACAATAGCTGGACAATTGTAGTAATTTGTCATGCAATATCATACACGAGGAGGTTTCCGGTTGTGATTACATTTGACGAAGGAAACCTGCGCAAACACAACGGTACGCCACAAGAAGCAGATCAAGTGCTCGATAGCCGTAATCTAACTACTAGAATATTTGACCTTGCGCCAGCGCGCAACGGAAATGAACGCATTATGTTTGTGGGATTCACACAATAGGGCCGCTTGCTTGAAATCGGCGTCGAGATCATTAGTGATGAAGACGAGCATGTTTTTCATGGAATGGACGCCACCAAACAATACCGTTGAGGTCGAGCCAATGGACGCTAAAAGATTGGAAAAGATCAGGAAGGAAGCCACCACTCGAGTAAACAAAGATGCCTTGGTGCAGTTTCGCATCGAACCTGAAATTATGGATCGTTTGTATGAAGAGGCAAACAAGCTCGGGCTGCCGGTTGGAACTATGGTCCGTATGTGGGTGATGGAACGACTGAATGAGAAGTCCGCGTAGTTATTCCTTCGATTTTATAGCTTCTATCGCGAATGAAAGACAAGCAAGAATGTCCTCGACGTCCACCACACTTACCAGGTTCGACGGTGATTCGCTTTAGCAGCATAGCCTTAGCAATGAGCTCGTTAGTCCGCACCTCAATCTTGGCTCTTCGTTCAGGCGAAACCTTCTTCATGTATTCGTCATGGTTAGTCATAATTGCTTTTGTTTTGCCAGTGTGCAAGTCTCTATTCTAAACCAAGCCCAATTATTAAGTTATCCCTTTATTGCCCGCAGTAATGCGCGGGGAAGACCTTCATTGGCTAGTTCTGCGAATGGCTCTACATTGACGATGTCATAGCGAGCCCCGCGACTGACCAATTTCATGTCCAGTCTGTGCAGTTTTTTCTGACCTTCTTCATCATTGCCAACCTGCAGAAATTTGATTTTGATTTCATTTGGATTGTGCATCATCTGCGTTGCCTGAATTATTACATCACGAAGATCGTGGTCGTCTTGCGGTTTTCCGTCGGTGACTACTGCAATAATCAAGGGACGTGCTTTGCCGGTGGCACGGCGCTGAAAATATTGAGACAGTTGGTCGTGCATCGGAGCGGCAAGCTTTGTGCCGATGAAAATTCCGTTGCGGCAACTTGAAATTATACTGGGCAGTTGTGCCAACCTGACGTTCTGGTAGACGTCATACTGACTGGAGAAAACTACAAGAGTGAATGCCATCTTGGGTAGGCGCTTGATCTGTCTCGTTAAATCCATACTTTGAGACATGCACCATTGCCATTTGGAAATTTTGTCAGGCACCATGGGGAAGTAGTCTTTTTCTCCCATAGAACTGGAGCGATCTTGCATGATCACGATGTCGTGAGTAGCAAGCTGCTTCAGTTCCTGGTCAGTGAGGTCGCCACGCAATCGAGTGGTGGTCACGTTGGGCGTGAACCTCATCTGGTCAGTGCCTGCATTCAATGGTTGAAGCCTGGAGCCATCCGGAGCAGATTGCAAACGTTTTCTATCTTCCAAACCCGATTGAAGCGGGCCACACTCTCTTGCGTTTCCATCCAATCTGCCTTTGCTTGTGTTGGCGTTTAAGGGTTCTGCCCGAAAACTGCCAAGGATCAAGAAGAGATCCTTCTTCCTGGACTTCAATTTGACCGTTGAGCGGAATTCGCTTGGACAGCGGAGCTACGGGCGCAACATCATCGTTGTCGTACTGCCCTTGCTGATATAGCTGATCGCGCTGAATTCTATAGTTGTTTTTTGCTTCGCCTGCAAGACTCAAAGGCAGACAACTCACTAGAAGAAGGGCGATGATGTAGGGGCGCAAGTCCGTTAACCTCCGTGTGAGATACTTTTTGTTCTTATCGTCTGCTATCTCTTGATTCCTTATGCGGAACACGTGAGTTGTTACATGCTGCTGACTGCGCGTTTGAAACGCGATTTCAAGTCGGTGTAAATGTCGCCTGCTGATGGTGGTGTCTCAGGCTTGCCCATTGCTTCGGCAAGGCGATACATCGAGCCGCTCAAGCCAACAAACATCGGGTGGAAGCCATACTTGAGCATTTCGTTGTACGCCTGGGTGGCTCCCCAGTTTTGCTGGGTCAGGCGGTAAATACCGACCATGGTTCCACAACGGTCTTGACCCTGCCGGCAGTGCACAAAAACTGGTTGCTGCTGCGGATCATTTGCTATCTTAAGAAAGCGATCCATATCCTCTGCTTTGACGGTCTTGAACACACTGAGTGGAATGCTGACCGATTTCATACCGAGCGCTTCAACAGTGGCTCTTTCAGTTTGAATGTCTTTTTTGCCATCACGCAAATTGATAATTGTTTTTACACCGGCTGCCTTGAGGGCTTCGAATCCTTGTTGCGAAGGTTGCGCGCCGCGCAGCAAAAATGGTGTAACAACACCGAAGTTAGGGATTACCTGTGAGAGCACTTGGGCGGTTGCTGAAGTGTTCGTCGTAGGGAGTGGAGAAATTACTTGAGTTGAGTTCGCTTGTGCCGGAAATTGACCGAGAAAGATGGAAGAGGCGACCAATAAGGACGCCACAAAACCGAAGCATCTTGATGCCATAGATAGATACCCGTCGTGAGAAACGCAGTTGATTCATACTAGCATTGAGACGTCAAACCCGCCTGGATGTGGCGTTCTCAGCCTGTTTGTGTAAATTAGTGTTGCGGTTTCAAATGCGTTTTCTTGAAGTGGGAACCCTGTAAAAGTAAGCGCAGTCCGGCTTTAGATTCAGAGTCTGTATTCAATTTGCTTCATTCAAGAAAAATTAGATGGGCCGAAGGTCTCACACATGAGGAACCTGGTGCTTACTTTTTCGTCTTCTTAGCACCCAGCTGTGAAGGAAATCGTTCCCTTAGCCGTTTTACACAGGATTTACTCAGTTGTATATTTCTACTTGCCCATCTTTCAAGTTGGTAAGGTCAATTATCGCGGTAATGGTTTTGCTTGTATTCACCAGTGTTTTGTCTGGTTGTAATTTCAGGCAAGAAAGCGCATTTCTCTATCGTGGACCGGCACCGAGTATTAAACGTCTTAACGAACTCAAGGCGATGGGAATTAAAACCATCATCAGTGTTAGAAATAATCCCAGCCCTAAAAAGGCGGCCTATGCCAAGAAAATCGGCTTGAAGTGGATGACTGTTAAGACCTCGGTGATGCATTCTCCAAAAGAAGTAGATATTCGCAAGTTCATTAATATGGTAAATAATCGGGCAAACCAGCCTGTTTATGTCTGTTGTGTGGGCGGGCGCGATCGCTCGGTGTTCTATGTGACAGCATACAAAATTGCCGTTGAAGGAGCCGATCCTGAAGAAGCTGTTGCTCACATGGACGGCTCGACCTGGCATAAACTGTGGCCAGGATTTCGGTACTATGTGGATATCCTTAAAGGCGGCGCTAAAGACAAATATGGCTGGAAACCCGAAGCGATAAATTCCAGCGAAACCGAGCTGTCCACAGAAAAAGAGCTGCCGGTGACGGTTCAGAGTGAAGGGTCATCAATCTGAGTCGACGCCCGGGCGACGCACGGCGTCGCCACTACAATCTGCCAAGCAGTTAAAATATTCGAGTTGCCTCTCGTATATTCTCGTATATATTGTATGGTGCTGTCGCAGCTACCAATTCGCAAGATAATTCATGTCGATATGGATGCGTTTTTCGCATCTGTAGAGCAGCGCGACAATCCTGAGCTGCGCGGAAAACCAGTGGCGGTTGGGGGAAGTCCTTCGCAAAGAGGCGTGGTGGCAGCCGCCAGCTACGAGGCTCGCAAATATGGTGTTCATTCCGCGATGCCTTCTAGAACCGCGGTTCAGCGCTGCCCTCACCTTATTCTCGTGCGCCCGAGATTTGATGTTTATCGTGACGTTTCCGACCAGATTCATGAGATTTTCAATCGATACACCGATCTGGTTGAACCGCTTTCACTGGATGAAGCCTATTTAGACGTCACTGAAAACAAGTTTTCTATGCCGTCTGCCACGCTGATTGCGCGAGAGATTAAAGAGGCCATTCACAAGGAAACAAAACTGACTGCGTCGGCCGGGGTTTCGATAAATAAGTTCTTGGCCAAAACCGCATCCGGTATCAATAAACCAAATGGATTGACTCTGATAACACCGGACAAAGCAGAGTCTTTTATCGAAAAGCTGGCCATCGAGGACTTCTACGGCATCGGCAAGGTAACCGCTCAAAAGATGCACAGCTACGGAATATACAATGGTGCCGATCTCAAACGCATGAGCGAACTCGAGCTAGTTAAGAAATTCGGAAAGACAGGCAGTTATTATTTCCGGATTGTGCGCGCTCACGACGATCGTCCTGTGGTTCCAAATCGAATTCCAAAGTCTATAGGCGCTGAGGAAAGTTTTGCAGAAGATCTGGCTGACAGATATTCGATGGTGGCTGCACTGGAAGAACTGGCTGACACTGTAGAGCGGCGCCTGGACAAGAACGGCACGGGTGGCAGAACGGTAACGCTTAAGGTCAAGTATGGCGACTATCAGCAAGTGACGCGCAGTAAAACCGTCAATGAGTCGATTAGAAGTGCACACGAGATTATGAAGGTAGTGCAGACATTAATGTCGGCGACTGAAATCGAACAGCGCAACGTGCGTTTGCTTGGTGTGCAAGTCTCAAGCCTCGACTGCGATCGCGAAGAGCAAGAATATGTGCAGCTCACAATCGAGTTTTCGTAGTGCCGACGCATGGCGTCAGTATCGTTCACTTGAGCAGGAGGCTGCTCCTTCGCGAGTTGCTGTCCTCTTCGATAGAGAGCAGTCTTGTCTCGAATGCCGCCAGGATGGCGGCGCACCAATTCTTTTAGCCGGCGTCGCGCAGACCCCAATTTTCCTTGTCGAGCTGATGCGTTACATCCATCGATTCCAAGAGTCCTGGTATTGGTTGGCGGATAGATTTTGCATCGTTCTTGATTGGCACTTCCGCTCTTTGTGGCGGCACAAGTACTGTTACTGCCTTCGGCATGATTGTCACTCGCATCGGAGTTGTTCCGCATTCTTCACCATCAATCATTGTCGGCACTTGAGATACGCGCGACGGATCGGCGATTTTCTTTCCAGCAAGGAATTGCCGGACCTTATGTGCCGTAGACTGAAAACCTGACCGCACGCCACGCCTGGGCAAAACCTCGATCATCGCTTCCTTGCACCTGAGGATACACTCAGGTGCTTTTTCGTCGACACTGCCGCCTACGAAGCGAAAACCCAGGTTCAAATAGTCCTCAAATTTCACCGGGTCGACTATGTGCAGCTCCAGAAAGCCGTCATTCAATCCTGACAGTTCGTTGGTTTTTCCCATGCCCAGGTCTTCTACATTGGCCACGAAAACACCTGACGCCTGTACTTTGAACGACATTCCACCTGTTGTGATTCTAAATACGCGTGGCGGCATGGCGATGGTTTGAATCATCGCGCTCACGTATGCCATCAGCCTGAATTTGTTTTTGAGAGAACGTGCAGGACGCATAAATGCGTCGGAAATCGGTCCTACTCCGGCCATTCCGGCGAAGTATTCTCCGTTCATCAAGGCCATATCGATCTGAACCGGTCGACCATTGATCAGGTATTCAAACGCGTGTTCGAGGGGATTGGCGAGAATGCTCTCTTTGACGATGCCCAGATTGCGGGCAAGAACATTGCCGGTGCCGAGTGGGAAAATTGCACACGGGATGCGTGATTTTGCTTTGGCAAGCGCTGCCAGCGCGAAGCGGACAGTGTCGTCGCCGCCGGCGGCTATGATCAGGTCCAGAGGGGGTTTAAACAGAGGGACGAGGTGCTCCGGGCCTGTTTCTGCCGTGGTCGGATAAAAGGAAACCAGGTATTCGTCGTGTTTGTTGAGCTTTTCGACCAATTGGCCGATCCATACCTCGGTCTGAACCTGAGATTTGGCAGCGGGATTGTAAATTACCAGTGCATGTTTTGTCATCTGTTCGTTCCAGCGGGACACCGATGTAGGCGCTTGGGAAGCCCAAAAGTTCCCAATCGGCGTGAGAAACGCGTTTTTCGAGCCTCGAGGGGTAAAAACGCTACACATTTGCCTATATATTGATCTTCGGAACTTACGGGACCATCCCGCGTCATCCCCACAGAGCCGAACGGGAGGAGACCAGGATGTCCGCAAAAGTGCCGGGCGATACCATAAACAAGCAATGTTCCAAAAGTGATCATGGACGATCTGAAGGGTCGGAGCAATCCTTGAAGAATTTCTTGCCTGCATCGTGGTGGAATTTTCACACCCGAGCTTTCCTGATCGGTCTTCTGGCGCTGCTTTGCCTGATTGCTTTTTCAGCAATTTATTTTTTGAAAACTGCAGACAGCAATTTCATCGAAATAAACGGACGTATTGAGGCTCCTGAGACACACATTTCTGCCGTCGCTGCCACAAAAGTGAAGTCGGTATTGGTGCGTGAAGGGGACAACGTCAATAAAGGGCAACTGCTAGTCCAACTTGACACAGGCGTCATTAAGGCAAAAGAGGGAAGCCTTGAGAAGTTTATGTCGCAAGCAGCCCGAGCCCGACAGCAAGCGGATCTTCACGCAGCTGTAGTGTCACGGCAGGTGGCAGCGGCGCGCAAAAGGTCGACCGGATTTTGGACCAGAGTCTTCACAAGCCCAGAAGGTAGAGCGAAGAAGGGAGAGCAATTACGTGGCGAGATGCTTCAAGCCAGATTGATGCAGATGCAGGCGGGAGTGGCAGTAGCAAAGGCACACGAGATGTCGTCGGCAGTAGCTTCCGCCAAGAACAATTTCAATTTAACAAGTCCAATAGCAGGTGTAATTGAGACACGAAGTATCGAGCCAGGGGAGTTGGTTGCACCCGGGCAGGTGTTGCTCACAATAGTCGATCCCAAAGGCGTCTACATGAAAGGATATATCCCCGAAGGCGATGTCGGCAAAATCAAAATCGGCCAAGAGGCTGATGTCTACCTTGATTCCGATAGTAAGAATGGCCATCCGGCCCATATCACCGCAATCGATTCCGCTCCTTCATTCACTCCTGAAAATATTTATTTCAAGGACGACAGAGTGCGCCAGGTATTCGGCGTCAAGCTCAGTCTGGACAGACCGGACGGGCTGGCCAAGCCGGGAATGTCGGCGGAAGCAAAGATAAAACTTGAGAGGCAAAGCAAGTAGTGACTACTTCAATGTCAGCGAAGTCAGAAGTAAAACAATCCACAGGGACCGTCATCAAGGTCGATGGATTGGTAAAACGCTACAAGGATGGCACGGAAGCACTCAAGAATCTGATACTGGAAGTGCAGCCCGGAGAATTGTTTGGGCTGGTTGGTCCTGATGGTGCGGGCAAATCGACGGCGCTCAAGATACTTGCAGGCATTATGGAGCCAACTTCCGGCAAAGTGAGCGTTCTGGGGAGCAGACCAAGCGAAGCGCGACGTAATATAGGTTATGTAGCGCAGGGTGGTGCGCTTTATCCCGAACTGAGCGTTGATGAAAACCTGCGTTATGAAGCAGGGATGCACGGAGTTGGCAATCGTGAGTATGCAAAACTCAGAGAGACTCATTTAAGCAATATGGGTTTGCTTGAATTTGCCGATCGCCTGGCTGGGCAACTTTCCGGTGGCATGAAGCAGAAACTGGCGCTTTGCTGTGCGCTTGTATCGAAGCCGAAGATTGTACTTCTGGATGAACCGACGACAGGACTTGACCCTATTTCTCGGCGTGAATTATGGCAGGTCCTGGCTGTGTTGGTGCAGGAAGGCGTCGCTGCTGTGGTGGCAACTCCCTTTCTCGATGAGGCGGAAAGATGCCATCGAGTTGCTCTGATGCATGGCGGTGCCGTGCACGAAGTCGGCAGTCCCTCAGAGCTGAAAAACGCGCTTGGGTTGAGCCGACTTGAGATTGCAGTAAAAAACGATGCACATACTATAAGGGCACTCAGCAATCTCAATTTCGAGTATTCGGACAACATCGTTGACTTTTGCCCGTTTGGCGATCATATCGAAGTGTTGTGCAAGGAGGCAAATCGAGGCAGAGAAGAAGTGGGAATTGCACTTGCCAAGGCGAATATCGAAGTGAGCGGTGTGGAGCAAATCGCACTGAATCTAGAGAATGTCTTCATAACCAAATTGAAGAATTTGACTAAAAAGGAAATTCGTCACATCCCCTTTCCGCACCTGAAAGAAAAGTTGAAAAACGATACTGCCAGCCGTGCACGTGCCGCAAGAAAGAATGACGGAACAGGAATTGCTCTGAAAGCAGAGAAGTTGCACAAACTATTCGGCAAGTTCAAGGCTGTGGACAATGTCGATCTGGAATTGCGCTATGGAGAAATCTTCGGATTGCTCGGTGCAAATGGTGCCGGAAAAACAACCACTATCAAGATGCTATGTCGGCTGCTCAGACCTACATCAGGTAA
>JBGAVL010000202.1:0-11649 GCA_044228145.1 Obscuribacteraceae bacterium (SeqCode) | reverse complement strand
AGATAGGCATCGACAAAAACACGCAGAATTGCATTTGCTGCTGCACTTGTTTCTTCGGGAGTCGATGGACCTTGTTTGTGAGTGACAATGATCGCCACTTGATCGCTGTTGCCCAGAGAAAGTGCTCTATAGCGCCGCATGCCGAGCGCAATCCAGTTGTTGTAGAAAAGCTCTTCAAATTTTATTGTGGCGCCGCCGACTCCGGCTTTGTAAGTGACAGTAGCTTTTACAATTGGTTTGAGCGTCGAACGCTTTTGATCGAGATAACCGCTCAATTTCTCGGTTTCAATCGAGATTATCCAATCGTATGTTCGCTCGAGTCCCTCAGAAAATGTGGGAACGCATGACAGATGAAAAACGCAGATCACTGCGAATAACTTCAGAGACTGGGCGAACAAATCGCACCTATTCATTCATGAAAAACTCATTGGTGTTGGGATTTCTGCCCAGATTTTCCCAATGCGACGTACTGAGTATCGTCACTGTAAATGGAGCATTCAAACCGGGGACTTTCTTCTCGCCGAGATTGATCAAAAGGAGCGGCGAAACCTCGACTGTTGCCAAAAGCTCCAATTCGTATTGAAAGGGCCCGTTCGGTGAGTCCGGCAGCCAGGCGCTGGGAATGCGCTTCGGCTCCTCCACGACTAATTTCTTCTCGGCTGCAGAGGGTTTTGTAATAACCAAAGCGAGCCGCAATCGTTTTGCATTAACTCCGCCTATCTTCTTCAATAAATTTTGCAGATTGGTGTCTTCTTCTAACTGCTCGAAGGCCCGACTGAGGGTTTCCGCTCGTGCAAAATTAACGGAATAACTTGTGATTAGGTGATTGGCCAGACCCCATCTTACCGGGATTACGCCCAGGTCGAGCAGCGGGATAACGAAAAACAGAATCAGAACCGTAAGCGCCGCCGCAAATTCGGCAGCTTGCGCTCCCGTGCACTTTCGCCCGTTTGCAGATGCTAATTTTGTTGTTATGCTGGGAGTTCTGAAATGCACGGCACCCTTTCGAAAGTTTCTAAAATTGAAAAACCAAGTGGCTGCATTACCCCAGAATATCACGCGCATTCGGTAAAGTTAAATGCCAAGACTGCTTGCAATCCGAAGTCGAATACGCAATCACGGCAATATGCTCGTGATGACTGCGATTATCGGGGGCATGCTCTTTCTCGTGCTGGCTGTTGGTCTTATGGTCTCAGCTTTTTTCTTTGCGCAAAAACGCGTTCAACAACAAGCTGACAGAATGGCTGTCGCGATTGCAAAACGATTGAACGAAGGCGATCGCGTCGGGCAAATCAACAATCTGGTTGAACGCTCTCGCGAACTCGTTTTTGTTTCTCGCCACAATCTTTCAGATGCAAATGACAGACTGGAACATATCGAGCCGCTGGCCAGACAATTGCTTGAAGAATCACGCACAGGCGCCATTATGGTGGAAGCGGAAAGAACAGGCATTGCCAGACGGATTTCAGAAGATGCGATTGCCGAGGCGGACGCGCACAGCAAAGACATTGCCTCTGTGCTGCAAATAAATCTGCCGTATATGCGGACTTTTCCCGCCAGGCTATACAACCTCGAATTGGGATACATCGATGATATCGACAGCAATGCACTGCTTCCCGAGGGAGTGCCGGATTTGAAGATTTCGGACCTCTCGCGCTCTTTCGCTCAGGGTGAAAGCGCGCTATATCGTGCCAATGTCGATGCTCGCCTGGGCGGTTCGGACAGTGATTTGGTTTTCAAATTTGCATCCAGCGCAGCACCTGTTCAAAAGACGATTTCTCCTTCGCGCTTAGTCTCACCGAAAGTTTTTCGCCCTCTGGTAAAACTATTTGACAGGCAAAACAAAATCGGAGGAGTAAGCAACCAGTTGCCGACCGCAGTGCGGATGGACCTGATTTCAGGAATTTCCAGCAGCGCCGACAGCGAACAGGATAAGACATTCAGAGTAACCAGTGCTGCCACTACCAGTGGTGCAATGCCCCCACCCTGATTTTTGATTGCAGAAAACACTTTCAATGAATTTGCGTGAAGATAATGTCTATGTCGCTACCAGAATCACTAACTGAAGTATTGAGCAGGGCTCAAGCCGGCGACGCTGTCGCACAATGCACACTGGCCTTTTACTATATAGAAGGTAGGGGCGTTGAGAAAAATCCGCTCGAAGCGGCGCTCTGGTATGAGCGTGCCGCTGAGCAGGAAAATGCCATCGCACAATACAATTTAGCCGATTTATATTTAAGAGGGGCGGGTGTGCAGCGTGATGTCGAAAAGGCTATAGGACTTTTTTCCCGAGCCGCCGAAAACGGAGACTTCGATGCTGCATTCTGCGTCGCCTTAATCTATGACCGCGGCGACGGGGTCGAGCAAGATCTCGAACGGGCATTTAAATGGTACAAACTGGCTGCGGAAAACGGCTCAGCCAGAGCGCAATACGACCTCGCTCTGATGTACCGGGAAGGTCGCGGCACGTCAGCCGATGCTACGCTCGCTCGACACTGGTTTTCACTGGCCGCACAAAAGGGCGTCAATTTAGCTCAGCAAGAACTCGATTCCTGATTGCATTGCCAGTGCAATCAATTGCCAGTCGGCACACCCGGTGCTTTTGACGGAGCAAAATCGGCAGCTGCTTGCCCGGAAGGTTTATTGCCGTCTGTGGAAGCCTGTGCAGCTTTCTTTGTATCGATAACCGGTTTGCCCAGTTTTGCCAGGATTTGCTTCCTTACCTCTTCGTCTTTGAAGGGCTCTGTCGGCTGACCCTGGGCTTTTTTGACTTCATTTTTTGCCTGATTCATGGCCGCCAGAAGCTGAATATCGTAGCCGTCCTGCGGCTCTCTGTTGAAGCGCTTGAATGTGGGGTCGATCCACCACGGACCCAGACCTTTCTTGTATTCGTCGTCGGACAACTTCACTTCGATATTGGGCGAAATGCCTTTGTGGTGGATGTAGTTGCCGCCTGCAGTCAGGTATTTGGCGATACTGTAATTCATGCCCGAGCCGTCATCAAGCCTTTGAATCGCTTGCACAAGCCCTTTTCCGAAGGATTTCGTGCCGACAAGCACGGAGCGATCGTTTTCTTTCAAAGCCCCGGCAAGAATTTCGGATGCCGATGCCGACGAGCCATTGATTAGCGTCACGACTGGTTTTTCAAAACTGGGCTGTCCCCTGGAGATGGTGCTGGCCTTATTCTCTCCGCCATCAACCGTACTGACGATCACGCCGCCCTTGAGGAAAAGATTGGCTATTTGTACAGCATTGTCCAGCAGTCCGCCCGGGTTGTTTCGCAAATCCAAGACAATCGAGTCGGCGCCTTCCACCTTACTCAGCGCTTCTTTCAGCTCTTCTGTAGCCTTTGCGGAAATGAAGCTGTCGAGGCGAATGTAGCCGACATTACCGGGCAGTATTACCGCTTTTGTGACGGCCTTCACGGCAATTTCCGCGCGCACCAGAGGGATGGGAACACGCTTGCTGTCCCTGAGCATCGTTAAAGTCACTTTGGTGTTAATCGGTCCGCGGATTTTCTTGACGACTGAATCCAGGGGTTGACCGGCAACCAGTTCGCCGTCTACTTCCAGGATTTCATCGCCGGGAAGCACGCCGGCAGTGGATGCGGGACTGCCGGCGATAGGCGCAATGACGACGATTTTTTTCAAATCGCTCATGCCCAATTGAATGCCGACACCATAGAGGTGCGCTTTGATTTGATTGGTCTCGTCAGAAAATGCTTCCGGATTGAGAAAGCGTGTGTAAGGGTCACCGAGACTGGCAAGCATTGATTCGATGGCTTTATACGCATCGTCTTTGCTTTTGATTTTTGTGTCGTAATGGTGTTCCCATCTGGACCAGTCTTGACCGCCGTAGGTTTTATCGAAAAACTGCTGATTGATGATATTCCAGCAGCGGTGGTAGAGATACACAGGTGACACCGCGCTTGATGGCAACGCCTGCGCAATCAGTTGGTGATGCATTTCGTTGCGCAGGGCGACCGTGTGATGTCCGGCCCCTTTTGCTCCTGCATCTTGTACTACAACAGGCAATAGCAGACTGACCGCCGTCGCTGCGCAAAAAAGCGTTCTAAAAATTGATTTCATCCCTTGAGCCACCTTAATCTCCATCCGCGATCTCCATCCGCTACAAAGTCCGGAGTTGAAAGCCTCGAGCCCGCTGCCCCTTAACATCTTGAAGCTGCAGCCTACAAGTATAGAATGCCCTGGTAGTATAAAACGACCAACGCTCTCTTTTACGTTTAGTAAGCACGTCAGCACAGAGAATTTACGCTATGGCTTGTTTAGAAACAGACTTCCCCGAATAAACTAGTCGTTTCATCTCAACCAAAAGTTCCGCAATTCCCGAATAGTTTGATTATTTATTTCCAGCATCGGACCGGCGGTCATTATTTTCGGCGGTCTCTTCGTTTGGCGGTACACCCTTTCTGGCTGCGCCTTTTGCGGCATTGATGTTTTTGGCAACCGATTGGCTGGCGGCCGTATCTTGCTTGTCGCCGGCAGTTTTTTTGCTGTCATCGCCCAGGTATTTTTTGAAGAAATCGTTGACCGTCATCATGGTCGGGTAGCTGAGAAAAACGTGTTGATCGCTCTTAATACTTTCCAGTCTCACCGGAGCGCCTGTCTTTTTCCACGCTTCATACAGCTCCCGGCTCTGCGCATAAGGCACTACCGGGTCTTTGTCCGCATGCATAATCAGGCAGGGCACCTTCAAGCCCGGCTTTAAGTAAGTGACTGGGCTGGCTGCCCTGGCCAGCTCTTTCTTTTCTTTGGCCTGACCGCCTAAAAACTTTGTCACGGGCGCGTCTTCTGAATCATTGTCGAGCTGGTCTTTTGGGCCGGCCTGCTCGTGCAGTGTCAAAAGATTTCCCGGACCGCACCAGTCGCAAACGGCTTGAACATCGCTTTTCTCGTCTAAGACGCCGACATTGCCCTCCAGCTCCTTGACTCCATTTGTGGCTCCCAGAAGCGCCGCCAAATGCCCGCCTGCGGAGATTCCGAAGACACCGATGCGATTCTTGTCAAAACCGTATTTATCGGCATGCTTGCGCAGAAATCGGATGGCCGCTTTGCAGTCGTGTATTTGAGCGGGAAACTTATAGTCAGGGGCGAGGCGATAGTTCAGCCCGGCGATCGCAAAACCTTTGACTAAAAGGGGCATCATCGGGCTAGGCTCTTTATCTCCGCCCGACCAGGCGCCGCCGTGTATCCAGACAATTAGCGGCAGTTTTTCATGTTCGCCGGCCGGAAAATAGAGATCCATCACGTGAGCGGCGGACTTGTCTTTGTCGACATAGCTGAGATTCTCAATCACCCTGGGTTGTACTTCTTGGCTGGCTGTTGGCTTTTTTGCTTCTGTTTCGTTGCTACCACAGGCGGTGAGGCCGGTAGCAATGACAATACTCAGCAGAGTCATCGAAAATGCTGTTTGCAGGCTCATTTAAAAATCTCTGAGGCGGGCAGGCAGCTATAGTCTACCACTGGAATGCAAGCGCCAACTCCTCATCGGTCAGATTGCGCCACTCACCGGGCTGAAGGGCAAGACTGTCCAGTTGAAGCCTGCCTATGGCAACTCTGACCAGGCGCAAGGTCGGGTGTCCGACTGCTGCAGTCATGCGGCGAACCTGGCGGTTCTTGCCTTCTTTGATTGTTACCTCGAGCCAGGCGGTGGGAATATTCTTGCGAAAGCGTATCGGTTTTTCACGCTCAGGCAATTTTGGCTCCTCTTGGGCAAGACAAACCTGGGCGGGCAGGGTCCAGTGTCCTTTGATATCCACCCCTGATGCCAATTTTTCAAGGGCTGCCTGAGTGGGAACATTTTCCACTTGAGCCAGATAGGTGCGGCTGTGTCCATTTTGCGGATCGAGCAAACGCGAGTTGAGTCGCGGGTCGTCGCTCAAAAGCAAGAGCCCTTCGCTGTCGGCGTCCAGGCGACCGATCGGGTAGACTGCGCGCGGGAAGCCGAATTGCGCCAGCGTGCCTTTTTCGGAGCCGGGCTCGGGTGTGAACTGGCAAAGTACGTCGAAAGGCTTAAAGAAAGCCAGATACTGTCTGCCCTCTTGCGGAAAAAACTTGACCAGAATGCGGCCGGCAGGATGCACGCAATCCGCGGATCCCGCTCTATCAGGTTTTTGACCCGCTCTATCGGTCTTTTCGGTCGGTCTTTTCGACACGCCTGTTACACGTACCATTCCAGCTCTTTGACCAGCTCAATCATTGATTGTTGCCGATCTTGAGCGTGTTTTTTCAAACTCTTCTGTATCAACTTTCTCAGTCCTTGCGAAATAATCGCATCCGGCGCCGCTTTGTCGAAGTCCAGGGGATCGGAGGTGATGTGCTTTTGCATCGTGTCGATTTCGTTGGTTCCGCAGATTGGCAGGGCGCCCGTCAGAGTGTGGAACATCAGGCAGCCCATCGAATAAACATCCGAGCGCCCGTCCAACTTTCCACCCATAATCTGCTCAGGACTCATGTAGGCCGGCGTGCCCAGGACCTGACCTTCCATCGTCAGTTTTTTCGCTCCCGTCCTCGCTTCATCAAGCCTTTTGGCTAGACCGAAGTCAATAAGTTTGACCTGCTCTACTCCGCTGTCGTTCATGGTCAACACTACGTTGTCCGGTTTCAAATCCCGGTGCAAAATGTCTCTGGCGTGCGCGTGAGCGAGTGCATCGGCTATTTGAATAAACATCGGCACGGCGCGAGAAGCATCCAGGCGCCCTTCTTGAGCAATCAAGTGCCTGAGGTTGGTGCCTCTGATGTAGTCCATCACCAAGAACGGAAAGCCTTGCTCGGAGAGTCCGAAGTCGAAAATGACGACAATATTGGGGTGATTGAGCGCGCTGAGCGCCTGCGCCTCTCGTTGAAAACGCAGAAAAGCGTCGGAATTGGCGCCGCAGGCGTCGTACAGTACTTTGATCGCAACCGGACGGTCGACCATGCGCTGCTTGGCGAGATAAACCATGCCTAAGGCACCTCGGCCTATCTCTTGGATGACCTCGTAACGTCCCGCCAGGACGGCTCCCATTAGACTCAGCTGAGACAAGCGACTCTCCTCACCTTAGGTGTTCGCCCACGCTCTGACTCCGGATGTTAAGACTAGCATGCCATCTCGAGAGTGGACAGCAACTAGACCCGATGTTACGGCTACTTTTTCTTCTTTTCTTCTTTGGGCTTCACTTTAATCTTCTCGCCCTCAGGCGTGGCCTTGCCGGTGTGCAATTTCAGTTCGGCCAGCGAACTGTCCAGCTCTTGCTCGAGCAAAAGTGGGTCGACCGGCGATGTCTCGGCGTTCAAATCAGCTAAGACCGGGCTTGCCGTCTCGCCTTTCGGCGTTTTTGCCTGGGGTCTGTAGGAGGCCCAGAGGGAGTAAGTGAGGATGGCGAGCGCGATTACGCCCCAGAGCAAAGACCAGACAATTGCCGGAATGCCGGTCATGCCCTCCATATTTTTGGCATCGCTGTGCTGCCCACCCATGACCGAAACAAGAAAGAGCGTCTGAATATCAAGGACGGAGTTGAGGGTGGTTTGAACGGCGAGCATGAGGAGGAACATATGGCAGGCAGTATCACTGGCTTTTCTGGAGACCCAGAGTATCCCAGCCCCGATGATAAGCATAGAGACAAAGCTGAAAATGCCGCCGCCGCCGTAGAAGACAGTCAAAGCAAGAATGACCGTGCCAATCGACTGCAATATGAAACGCGCATCGTGAGGGCGTTTTCCCCACCAAATTAAGAGTCCGCCGAAGACTGCCGTTCCCAGATATCCGGCCATGGAGATGAGCGGCCTGATTCCGCCGGCCGTCAACGTCAAGCCCGACTCGTCGGGAGCAATCGAAATCATCTGCACGTTGCCGCCTGTCAGGCGGGCTACCAGCGCGTGACAAGCTTCATGAATGGTGGTGACGAACAGTTTGAACGGATAGAGGAAGATGTTGGCGTATGGCATCTGCCAGCAAAGCAGGCTGACAATCAAAATAACCAGCATGATCTGCACGGTGCGCTCGTGCTTGATTGCATGCAAAAGGTCTGACGCCATTAATCTGGCATGGGCACTGGCAGCTTTTTTGATCATTAGCGTAGCTCTATAACTGATTTAGCTCTATAACTGATTTAGCTCTAAAAGTGATGTAGCCCTGTGACTGATTTAGCCCGGCGATGGTTCCAGCCCTGAGTCGGTTGAGTTTTCCAGGTTTCCAATTCTGCTTTTCTTACCTTTGATTCTACCCTTTGCCACATAGATTAAGCCATTTCAAGAGCTTGAAATGGCGGCGCGGCAGTTTGCCAACTGGTGGCGCATATGGTGTCACTTTGCCGGAAGTTTCACTTCCTTTTTCAATTGCCAAGAAAGGGGGAAGCCAGCTGAAAATATGGTAACCTGAGTCTTACAAGTGGAGGGATGAATGTGAACCAACCAGGCAATCGCGGTGAAATGGAACCTTTGTCCGAGCTGGCGCCTTCCGGCAAGACACAATTTCTCGATCTGGATCCGAAAATTGCTGCGTACACCACCTACATACCGATTCCGCCGCTCAATCTAATTCTGGCCGGCGTCTGGTTCGCTATGGAACCCAACAATACATTCACGAAGTTTCACGCCACCCAGAGTTTGATTTTCAACGGCGGCGCTTTTGCGGTTTTTCTGGCCCTCAATATGCTCACCTGGATGATGATGTTCATTCCTTTCATTGGTGGGTTTATTGGCGGACTTTTGGGTTTTGTCAACTTTCTGGTCATGCTTGCCTATATCGTTGTCGCCGTGAAGTGCATGATTGACGTCAATAAGGGTAATCCGGTCAGATTGCCGTACATTAGTGACCTGGCGGAGAAGTTTTCCAGAGGCATCTAGGCGACTTTTTGATGCGATGATGGAACGGACTCGAGGTGTGCAATGCACAATCTGAATAAGCTCAAAAAGCTGGTCGACGAGAATAAGATCAACGTCCTGGGTGGTGATATCCAGCAAGGCGAATGGCAGTACGAGAGCGATACGCTCTGGGGGCCCTTCGAGCAGATTGAATTGCACGGACACGTAAAGAGCGTCACCATGCACACGGAAGAAAGTGCCAAAAACATCGCTCATACTTTAGGCTGGTCAGTGGCGGGTGGGTTGGTATTGGGACCTGCCGGAGCGATAGCCGGTTTGTTTTTGGGCGGCAATAGAAAAACTGTCTGCGCTATGACCGAATTGAAAGACGGCCGAAAGTTTCTTGCCACAATGGATTCGAAAATCTATCAGCAAATGCTGGCACTGACATTGTTGAAATGAGAAGGGCGTAAATAAGTGTCGGCCGCCAGGCGAGCAAAAACCCTCTATCTTTTCAGACACGCAAAGTCCAGCTGGGACGATCCGGGCTTAAGTGACTTCGATCGCCCGCTCAACAAAAGAGGCGAGAAAGCTGCGCCCTTGATGGGTAAAGTAATGCGGGCTCGCGATGTTTGTCCCTCCGTGGTCATTTGTTCGCCGGCAAAGCGCACTCGCCAGACTGCCAAACTGGCACTTAAGAAAGCCGGACTGGATGAAGCGGAAATTGTTTTTGAAAACGGTTTGTATCTTGCCACCACCGGCGGTTTGATTGAGATTATTCAAAAAACCGACGATCTGTTGAGCACGGCGATGCTGATTGGACACAATCCCGGCTTAAGCGAACTTGTTTATTTGCTGACCGGCGTAGAAGAAGCATTTCCTACCGCGGCACTGGCATGTCTTCGGCTTAATATTGCCCACTGGAAGGATATTAAGACCGGATGCGGCAAAATGGAATGGATTGTGCGCCCTCGCGAAATTGTTAGATAGAAGCGGCAAAAATATATCTATTGGCTAAGATGTGGTTCATCATTGCCTATCTGTTGATGCGGTTCAAAAAAGTTAACTACGATAGGCTGGAAGCCTGATCTATCCTAGTGTTTGAAATTGTCAGGATGAGGCATTCAGACTTGCTGGCCAACCTAGTAAACGGCTTATGTGCGCTCGCTTCCGGGTCAACTATCTTTGAAGGACGCCAAAAGGAAAACACCCTGGCGGGCAAGCTGTCGGACGGACGCGTTAGCTTCGAGGATGCCCTGTCGCATATATACCCCGAAACATCAAAGCGCGCGCAGCCTAACGAGATTCGTGAGGGCGTTACTGACGGCGTGACCGTGGAAAGCGTGACGATTTACGAGGCCTACAAAGGACTTTCGCCGGCTCGTAGTTTTGAAAGCCTGCCTGCCGCTCTTGAATCGTTGAATCAGGGACAGATCAATTCATCTTGCCACCTGCTGGATATCCCGGATGAAGAGTTTCAATCGCAAATCGATACTTATGGCAATCTTCCGGCTCAAACATATCAAGATCTCTCAGCCTCAACTGCAGAAAGCCCGACAGCTGAACCTTCAAGCGACAGCAATTTAAATTGCGCGCCAGTTGAATCATATACCGATACTTTCGAAAACCTCACACGCGTGCAAGCAGAATTGGCGCAGCAAATTCTTGTCAATTACGCAGAGACGGTCAGTCCGGTGCGCAGAGATTTCCTCGAAAATATGACCAGCGCCTCGGCGCAATTTTTGGCTGCCCGCCAACGACCTGCCGAGCCGGTGTATGTGCCGACCAGCATGTCTACTTCAATGTCTCAACTGGTGGACAGAATTTTCAACACTCTCGAACCTTACATTCACGAACTCAATCAAACTTTCCGGGCCACCGATCTTTCCATTACATTCACGCCACCGTCTGTGGTGAATGAGAATTACACCAGCGATACTTCCAGACGTCCTTCAATTGTGGTTTCAAGCTATCGATGCCGTATTTCGACGAGCTGCCTGGCTCTGGTCATACGCGGGAAGGAAGATCGCATCGACTTCTTTCTTTTGCCGGTCGAAAGAGTCATGGGTTTGAGTAAAACTGAAGATCAGCACGAGCCGCTCATGACTTTCACCGCCAGTGCCCAAAGTGGAGCGATCTACTGGGAAGTTGAGCATAAACCGCTGACTGAAGAGCGCCTTGAAAAATACATTCTTTTGGTTTTCGAGCATTTAATGGATTTGACACGCGAAGAATTGCTGCGTCGTCCAGCGCTAGCCCTCGCCTTTTAGGGCTTTATCGCTCGACTTTTGCCTTACATTAAATCAGGGTTTACCCCCTGTCAGCTGCACTATTGCGGTTCTATGATCGAAGCAGGGGTAGAATCGAGGCTACAACTACTCAAGAGTAATGAGCGAATCCCCTGTTGCTCGGAGCTGTATTATGCGCAACAAGAAATTCATTCCTACGGCTGTGACTGTCGCAATGCTTGCAATGATTGTTTCGCCCGTCACGTCACTATTGATTGGATCGCAGAATGCCGCTCTGGCTGCTTACGGAAATGACGATTATAGGTTCAGTCTGCAAACAGTCTTGCGCTCTCTGGGTGCTCAAGATTGGCAAAGACGGCAAGAAGTGGAGAAGCTTCTCAATGAGCACAAATCCGAAGCTCCGACAATTTTGACAAATGCTCTCGACAGCGCCGATCCTGAGGTGCAGAAGAATGCATCGGAAATGCTTTCACGCATGTCGAGCAATTGGGAATTCGTCATCTCCGATCGATCTCTTGCCACAATTACTGCGATTTTGAAGAGTAGTCATTCCTCACAAGTGAGGAGCAATCTTGTCAGAGTGATTGGTAATGTAG
>JBGAVL010000201.1:0-11672 GCA_044228145.1 Obscuribacteraceae bacterium (SeqCode) | reverse complement strand
GAATTTCTACGCGGCAAGACAAAGACCACTGTGCGTCTATTGTCTGAGTACGATGTCGAGCTAATTGTCGACAGTTCGCTATCTATGCGCAAACTTGACTGTCCGGGCGGTTTGTCGCGTTGGAATTGGTGTGGAATTCAGGCAAAAGAACTGGGTCGCCAGCTGGCTCCTTATGTGCCGCGTGGGCTGACAATTACAGCGTTTGCTCGCGATTACGATGTTTATCGCAACGCAACTCCCAACAATATTGCAGAGCTTTTTGACTATCCCAACTTTCGGGGCGGCACCAGGCTTTCCAGACCGCTTTATGACAGGCTCAATGAGTTTTTTGTGCGCCGACAACCCGGATCTAAACCACTTCTGATTGCCGTAATTACCGATGGTGTTCCGCACCCGTTCGAAGAACCTGAGTTGGTGGCAAACACCCTGGTCAATGCCACCAGGCGCATGATAGACCCGCAAGAAGTGACAGTCGTGTTCTTCCAGATCGGCAGCAGGGATAGATTCGGTCGTGCTTTTCTCAATTATCTGGACAAAGGTCTGGTCGAAAATGGTGCTCGCTATGATTTCGTCCAAGCCGTGCCTTTCGAACATCTGGTGCAGGTTGGATTGTCTCAAGCCCTTGTCGAATCTATTCAACAATTTGCAGCAAGCTCTGCCAGAGTGCCCATGCGCTGAACGCAAGGATGGTCAAACGAGCAGCTTTTTATCTGGTGCCGTCGCCGCCAATGTAATGCAAAACCATTTCGTGCCAGATCGGCCAATCATGCGCAAAGCCGTCCCAAATGCGGAATGAGTGCGGTACGCCTCGTTCATTTAGAGCCTCGGTAAAGAGCTGGTTGCCGCGCAAAAGCGGATCCGTTTCGCCGATTGCAAAAATGATGTCCACTTTCTTTATCTTTTCGATTTGCTCATCAGAAGCCGATTTCACCAATTGCACCGGATTGCATTGATTGATGTTTTCATCGTAGTAATCGAAAACCCACGAGAATACGTTGTATGGTTCACTCATTTGCGCCATATCATAAGGACCGCTCATGCCAATAGTTCTATTAAAATGCTCGGGAAATCTCAGAGCGATATTGATTGCATGATAGGCACCCATACTTGCGCCCAGCGCGATCACGTAATCGTTATTGTTCTGCGTTTTCGTGAAGGGAAGAGCCTCTTCAATGACGTACTTGTGATAAGCCAAATGCCTCAGCGCTTTGTCCCTGGGATGCGCATCAAAATTCCACCAGCTTTCGGCATCCACACCGTCGAGGCAAAAGACCTGTATCCATCCCTGTTCAATATGATGACTAAGTGCGTCTATCATGCCGCGATTTTCCCAATCGAAAAATCGTCCACAAGAAGTTGGAAAGACAATTACTCTTGCTCCGGCATGACCAAAGATGAGCAATTCCATATCGCGATTGAGATGAGCGCTGGGGTGTATGTGATATTCCCTGTTCATGGTTTTCTTTGAGACTTACCTCGTCAATTGTGCAAGTTTTGTATCAATCAAGATTCGCCAGAATGCGATCGTCATCTTTCATTGATGTATTCCAGAATTTGGGGTCTTCAAGCAACGATTGAACTACGGCAGGGTTGCTTAGATCTCTGTGCCACCAATGATTGCAAGACTCTTTTGTTTCTTTCGAGAATACACGACGTTCGGCTAAACCAAACATGTAGATGGCAACGTTGAAAATCTCAAGCCTGTCCTCAGCTGATGCCGTTTGCATCCAGGCAAAAAAGAGATAGAAGCGGCTTTCAGGGTGAACCAGCTCAAGCATTCTTCCGGACTGTTTTTCAGAGTTGGCTTTGGCAATTGCTTCTCGAACATCATCCTCTCTTGCGCCAGCCTCAAGGGAAAATTCAACCAATGCTAAGACCAGCGCCACTTGTTCTCCAATACTTAGAGATTGGTACCAGGTTCGGAATTCTTCGACATCAATGCTGGTTCTAACCAGTTGATTCATCCTGATTACGTCTGGAAATTCTAGTTGAAATCTACCGTGTTCATCTTTTTGCATGATTGAAAGAATTACTCTGCATTAACCAGCGCCGCATCGCATACAAATCGATATTCGTCATCGGCGTCGAAGTGTTGATCGATGGAGTAAAGTCTATCGTATATGAGCTTTTCGTCGTCGTGTCGCTTCAACTGGTGCAAGCAGAAGCGCTGTCCCATCAGTCCTTCCACTAGCGAAAGATGCTTGTTTCCGAGGTATTCTTCTTGCATTGCAACTAGCTGAGAAAAACAGCGCTCAGCTTCTGCAAAGGTTTCTTCTTGACTCAACATGCAGGCATGTATAAAGAGGCATTCAGCCTTGTAATGGAGGTCCAGCTTCTCAGTGCCTTTGTCCATGGCTTTTTCGAAATACGTCAACCCTTTTTGAGCGCAATGTTCCGCCTGTTTGTCCATATCTAGCTCGTACAAGACTTTTGCAAATTCTGAGTAGCTAGTGAAAAGACTTTCAGCGTCATCATTTTCCTGCTGATCAAGCCAAGCAATTTTCTTGTCAAAAGTGGTGCGCAGATCTTCGAGGGTGTCGCCTGTTTCTTTGAGAACACCACCCAGCATTTTGGCGGTGAGAAGGAACATTTCACCGCCGTCATTCAATCTCTCGGCTTCACGCAATGCGGTCTTAAATGAGCGCTTTGTAGCTTTGAAATCTTGTCTGCGAAGATTTGCATCCGCAAGTTCGACTTCGCGCTGCCATTTTTTGACCCTCACTTCATCGACGAGATCAGATGCGCCGAACATTTTGCATTCGGTTTCCATGCGTTTCGTCAACCAGGGCAAAGCGCCAGCCGTCTTTTGCCATGCAGGCTGAGTAATAAGTGCATAGTGCTCCTCCTCCACAGTGATTTGTCCTGCTCTTCGAGTTCGGCTTCAGAGTCTGTCAGAGTTATGGCGACAAGGGGACTTTCGTTAAAAGCAGTCGAGAGCGCGCTTCGAGACTGTATGCAATCTCCCAATTCTCGAAATCTCAATAGGGCGTTGAAGTAAAACCATTCCGGCATCGGATTCGGATCTTCATCTAACAACGCGCGCGCTTCTTTGTCTCTGCCTTCGCAAACAGATTCTGTTAGAGATCGCCAAAATTTTTCGACATGAGAAATTTCGTCTGCCATGGCTGCACTCCGCTGGGCAAGGGGACATCTTTAACGAACACATATTGTACGCTGTCAGGCGCTAAACGTCCTAAGCGGCACAGTGCCTGCATTACGCGAGTTTCAAAGTGAGGTGGCAGGACTCATTTTCGAAAGGCTGTTTCCTTTGTATTGTCAAGCTGGGTAAATTATGTATGTCCCCCCAGCAAGAGAGGCAGAGTTATGACCATCGCCCGCGTATTGGTACCCTTGCTCATTTTCGCGGCTGCCTTGTCTGCATGTTCAAGTACAGGCGCTGGAACAGACGCCAAACAGGATGCCGGACCGGCAGCTTCCTCTACTCAACTGAAATCGGTGTCCTTTAGCGGTTTGACCGTGCAAGTACCGACCGACTTCAAGGTTACGGAAAAGAAGAGTCAAGATGACGAATATGTTGGCAGTGGTGAGATTGCCTCCACGTACATTGAAGCGCCCGGGTTAGAAGGCAGCGGAATGACGCTTTTGAAAATGCCGGCAGGGAATGTCCAACCCATGGAGCGGCTGGTGGCGGGAGAATCGGCTAGTGATGCCGCTCTTCCTGGAGCCGTTAAGGAACAGCCTGCTGTACAGCTTCAGGTGGCGGGTATTCCATTTGAACGCGTGAATTTTACTGTCCAAGACTCCAATCAAGGATTCGTGATGCTCGGTACTGACGGTGCAGACAAAGTACTGATGTCGTGTGGACCCAATTCGTCTGGCGTGTATCAATCATATGAGAAGATCGCACTATCACTAAAACGTTGAGTTCCCGTAAAAACTGACTTTTCAAAACACTGAATTATTTCAAACTCTCCCTCCTTTCAAAACACTCCCTTAAGTGTTCTGTCGTGCCCCAACATTAAATGAGACGCGATTATGATAGCGTCATGGGCAAAACCCGGAATCCTGCCGTCCCACAGTCGAAGATTGGGAGAAAACGCCATGAGTAGAAGCACGGTTGTGACCAGAACATCTCATGGCATTACTTTTGCCGTCGACGACGTGGAACTCGCAGCAGAGCTCGCGCCCGAGTTCAGGGCTTTTGATGCTGCGACGCAACTTATCGGTGAAAAGTTGGAGTGTGTGAGCGAACCTGATGCGATGGTGCTTGAGACACTCACATTGCACCCACTTGTGGCGGCTGTGTTTATTGCATTTTGCGACCACCGACCGCTTGTTCTATCGCCGGATCATTTCTGGTCTGCCATTGTGCAAGGACTTTCGCACCATATTGCGCAAGATCCTGAAGCATTTCGCAAGCACTTCGTTGCTCATGAGGGAAAGGAAACCATTAAGATCAGGCGTGACGACTTCGAACTCGGTAGTCCCGATAATCCCTGGCATGAGGTAATCGGTGATTTCAGCGAGCAAGTCAAAGAACATATCGGCGAGTCCATGCACCAGCTCATCGTGGCTGATTTCTCGACGACTACGACGGTTGCCAGAGCCGTTTCAGAAATCGCTCTGATGGACTGTACAAAGAGCTATTTTCAGTTCGTATTAATGAGTCTATGCGGCATTCCGCAAATTACGCTTACCGGCAACAGCGGCGATTGGGAGCGGCTCAAGAACAAGATTTGCTTTTTGAATGAACGTTTTGATCTTGGATGGTGGCTAGATCGTGTCAGCCCGATTGCGGATCAATTTATCCGCGCAGCTAAGGGCGAGCCAGAATGCGAATTTTGGTCGAGCATCTTTAAGTACAACGGCATGAGCGGTGGTCCTTACCTCAGCGGCTGGATTATGGATTTCTTCCCGTACCTGAAAGATCCGATGACCAATGAAGTAAAACACAAAAATCCTTTCCGAAGTCCTGGTGACGATACCGGAAGCGGTATCACAACAATGGCGATTCCCGGCTCTTGCTGCCGCGCTCCATTTGTCTGGGAGTATATGGGAAAGGCGATGCCATATGAGTTTATTGGTGGCTTCATCGGAATCGAGCAAGATCATGAGACTATGGCTCTGACACCAAAACTTGGTTGGGCTGTGCGTCCCAAAGTTCGCGCGGGATTGAGCAGATATGGTCGAGATGAACGAGCCGGCATTTTCTGCCAGGCGATGAATGGTTTTATTCCAATCCCCGATCTTCTTGCGAGATATCAAATAAATGAAGATGAGCTTGCGCAGGTAAAAGAGGAATTTGCAGCAGCATCTAACGAAAGCCAGAAAATAGACGATTTTAACTATAAGGTTTATCAGTGGTTGAATTGCATGATGAAGATCATTTCTCAGGCGGTGTTCGTGTCGTAGGCATGGACGGTCGTACAAGAGCCTTCGGTCTTTCCGGTGACTTAGGTGCGTGGGACGAACTTGAGGGGCTGCTTGTTGCAGCCGGTGGCATACACAGTCACATAGAGGCGCTGAAGGATTCTAGATGCACCATGGGCGATGGCATGTTTGTCCAGAGTCTCGTTAACATCTGTTCTATGATGATGCTCGAATACAGCACCGTCACCTGCGCAATGAGGCTGGCAATGAAAATCATGGGTGGCAACGAATGCGTTGCGCTGTACGACGAGTGGCTGAAGGCTTACTCTTCCTCGATTGAATAGTTGCCTGTCGGGGGATATTTATGGTCCGTCCGAAATTTCCGGTTCCACGAGTTGCGCGAGAAGAGTGAGAGATTCTTGCCAGCCCAAGTAGCATGCCTCGGGCGGAATCATCACAGGAATACCTGCTTGCGTAATGTCCACATCCGTGCCGCAAGACACCTTCTTCAAAACAATCGTCGTCATCATCTCACCAGGAAGCCCCGGATCATCAAATTTGTCTGTGTGGCAAATTCGCTCGTTGGGCGTCAACTCAACATACGTTGCACCAAATGAATGTGAGTGTCCGGTGCCGAAATTAGTAAAAGACATCTTGTAACCACCACCAACCTGTGCGTCCATCTCGTGAACCTTGCCCGTGAATCCATGCGGCGGCAACCACTTTGACATTGCATCGGGATCAATAAATGCTTTATAAATTCGTTCAGCAGGTGCGCGCAGCACGCGGTGCAGTCGGATGATGTTTCCCTCAGCGTTTGCCATGGTTTGGTCCTTTTGCTCGCTATCAGTGAGTCGTGAATTATAGCAGCACCAAGATATGCCGCTGAGAGAGGAGCCTAGACTCTTCGCAGGTTGTCAGCCGATTACTTCCGACCGGACGCGGGCATGGCATGTTGGGATCAAATTGTCTTTTAACTGGACGTTCTTCCTTTTTGATGAGGAAATTGCATGCACTCTGAAAGGAATTTCTCCCGGGCTATCGGCTCTCTCATCGAAGAGAAGTATGAGATTGAAGCGCCCATAATGCAGGATGAAAATTGCGAATGGTACAGGGTAAAGCACGTATTCACCAAGGACATACTTTCGCTTAAGACTTTGCGAGGAGATCTTCTAAGCGATAAGTCCGTGCTCCGGCGCGTTCAGTTTGAGGCAAAGACGCTTTCTAGTTTTAATCACAAAGCCGTTCCCCGCGTCTATGACTTTGGCATGTTTGAAAACGCCCCATATCTGGTGATGGAATTGATTGAAGGAACTTCCCTGGAAGAACTCGTTCAGAAGGAAGGACCCCTGGGTGTCGATCAATTTAGAGACGTGTTCAGGCAGGTGGCAAACGGAATGCAATCTGTGCATGAAAACAAGATCATTCATACTGACTTAAAACCTGAGTTCATACTGATCGATCGTGATTCAAATGGAAGCACCAAGGTTAAGATAGTTGGCTTCTTTTGGTCGAAAGCGGCTGACAATTCTGATGGTTTGACATTCGCCGGTCAGCTAACCGGTAGCCCATATTACATGAGTCCTGAGCAATGCATGGGAATGGACGCTGACAAAAGAAGCGACATCTACACTCTTGGTGCCACCATGTTCTACGCTTTATCCGGCGCACCGCCCTTTCCCGGTGCGACGATGGTGGATACGATGAGCCGGCACATCTCCGAACAACCACCTCAGATTGTTGATGATAAGAGCTCTCCACTCTATGCGTTACAACAAATGGTCATAAATAAATGCCTGGAGAAAGATCCTGACACTCGCTTTCAATCGATGAAGGAAGTAGAGCACGCAATGGTTGGCAGAGAACCTGTGCATAAACCGTCCGCCAGTCTCCGGGGCACGGAGAAAAAGAAAAAAGGTTGGTGGCCGTTTTAGTGAGCCGTTGAGGGCAAATTGGGTCCGCAATTTTAGACTCAGGGATTTCACTGGTTGACGCGATGCCCTCTCCTGATGGTTTAGCTAATGCACATCACAACTTCTTAAGCCGCTCGCGATCAGCTCGTTCTTCTTTGGTGCGACCCATCGCTTTGAAGACGTCTGCTCTTTCCGACAGAGATTTCCACTCATTCGGATGTAGTTTTACGTGTGCATCTGCTGCTTTGAGAGCTGCTTCAAGATGCCCGGCACCAAGTTCGGCCTTCACCAGTGTCGTCCAATTTGGGCCGCTTTTAGGAGCTTCGGTGGTTATGAATTGAGCATGAGGTAGAGCCAAGCTGTAACGGTCCAGTGCATTGTATGAACGCGCCAGGAAGTAATGCGCATCAAGGCTCTTCGGATTGATTGCGATAGCTCGATTTCCGTACTCGATAGACTTTTCTGGTTGAAAAAGATCGCTGTTGTACCAGCACTCTGCCAGTCTTGTCAGTGCCCACTCGCATTTTGGATCCATCGCCAGTGCTTTGTCGAAGTGGAAAATAGCGCTTCGGTGTTGATTCTGTTTTAGTAGATTTTCCCCAATTTTCAATTCGCGCTCCAGGGCCGTTTCGTTTATCGGCATGACTGGTTGTATGCGTTCGGCTGCGGGCGTAGGAAGACTGTGGTGATGATATGCAATGGGGGCGCCTGTCGTATTAGCCATTAACACCATGCCGCAAAATGCAAATGTTGGAAACAACAATGCCAACCTACGCAGAGCTGTCTGCGTCCATCGAGGCAGCTCGTCGTCTGTCGAGACAAATGTTCTGTATTTAACTAAGAACAGGCTTGATAGCGCAGCTAGTATCAAGAGTGTAGGGGCAAAAACTGGAGAAACAATTCCAGGGATGTTGATTGAAAGCCACTGGAACATCGCTGCGCCGGTCCCGAAGTAAATAACGTTGATAATTTGGTTTGTTCTGGTTTGGGGCCAGGACGTATTGAAGTTCGGCGGGAAGTGAATGGACTTGCTGCCTTGTGTTGTTGACTCGAGCGGCTGGTGCGCAGTTTCGCCGAACGAACTCGTTTCGTTCTTTGAACTGGTTTTTTCCATCGCACCGTTTTCGTGGTTCTCACCGGTTTTGGTGGTCGAGTTGGATTCGATGGTCGTACCGTTTTCAGCCGGCGAGTGTTCAATCCCTATCGTTGCAGGTGGAACAACTAATAGGCACGGGCTACCAGGACGGTTTTCCCTGATCTTAATTTCAATGAGTTCGGCGAGGGTTTTTTGGTTATGCATATCTAAGCAGCTCATCTGCTTTTGCAAGAAGACAAAGCACGCAGCAATGTAGGCGCAACAGGCGCCGTCGAGAATCGATGTTTTTAAATCGAATAAGTGTCTACAGCTGAACCTACGTTACTTCAGACGGGAATAAAAAACACTGTCGTTTTCCCTGAGTTTTCAGGTGCAGGCTGGGAGGTCTGCCTAATGAAGTGCGGAGCTGCTGCAGGGTACTTTCGCTAGCTGTGCTGGTTTAAGAATTGGCGGAGATGGCACGGACTCGAACCTGCAACGCTTGCGCGCACCTGTTTTCAAGACAGGTCCCCTTCCAATATTTGAACGTCACATCTAAAGAAATGAATGGAGGCAGTAGGAATCGAACCTACATCGAGCCGGTTAAAAGCCGGATACATAACCAATCTGCCATACCTCCTTCTCGGTGGGCGATGCATGGCATCGCCTCTACAAAACCCGGGCGATGCATGGCACCGCCCCTACAAAACCCGGGCGACGCATGGCGTCGCCCCTACAGAAAAACACCCCTGCCAGGATTTGAACCTGGAACCTTCTGGTTCGTAGCCAGATGCTCAATCCGTTGAGCTACAGAGGCAAGGCCGGACGACTCGCATCGCTTGTCAGTCCGGGTTTCTCGGCGGCCGCCGTAGAAATGAGAGCCTACCATCGGAATCGAACCGATATCTCCGCCGTGGCGCGACGGGGTTCTACCACTGAACCAGGCAGGCATAGTAGCCGCAGCAGGAATCGCACCTGCACCACTCGCTTATCAGGCGAGCACTCTACTGTTGAGCTATGCAGCTGTTTAATTGCCCAGTGTAGGACTTGAACCCACAACTATCTCCTTGTAGGGGAGCCACTCTTCCAATTGAGTTAACCGGGCAAATGGAGACTATCGGGGTCGAACCGATGACCTTCTCGTTGCAAGCGAGATGCTCTGCCGGTTGAGCTAAGTCCCCAGGATTTTCAATTTTCAGGGTGCGTGTTTGTTCTTGAATTTGCGATGCGTTGATCTGCGCGCGCACGGTTGATTCAACCAGTCAATAAACTGATCGAAGATTGCATTCAATTTTTTGTGAAAAGAGCCTTAAAGACAAAAATGCCTGGGCTCTTTACCCAGGCTCTGCGACATTAGAAACAATACTGTCTCTTCACATACCTGGGATTTTCGCGCGCACCGTGGTGCCGCCGCAAAATGCTGACCCGCCAAATGTGGCGCGCCAAATGCGTTTGCTAATGGATTTGTATTGCGACATTTTCATTAGTTTCACTCCGAGGTGTCGGACAAAGGACCGACTTTGACCAACATATCATAACCCTGACACTTGGGCAACTCTAATTTTTATTTCGTGAATTTGGCTATCGCGCCTACCAAAAAAGAAACAACGATTGATCTTTCTGCGACTTCGGTTTTGCGTTCTAATTCTTTCAAGAGTTCTCTCACGCAACTGATTCCTTCTATGCAGTCGGAGCGAATGCCGCAAAATTCTTGCTCACCATTTTTGAGAACCCTTACATAGCGTTCTTCAAAACGAGTACGACGCGGTCTCGATTCGATCTCCTCTCTTATCGCACGGAGTTGATTCAATTCTCTGTTTGTCAGCCTGTTGGGCGGATCTTCTGACTTTTGTGGAAATTCTTCGGGAGATCCTGTGAAGGCATATCCTCGAGTGGTTGCAAATTGTGGCGTGAATAGTTCCATGGCATGGTCTCGCTTGTTTTGGCGCTCAGTGGTTTGGCTTTTAATCGTTTTGCCCCAAGTCGTTTTGTCTCAAGTCGTTTGGACCGATATTCGTTTTGCCTTCAGTCGTCCAATGGTTTTCGAGCGCAGAGTTCCGGCTTTGCAGTATCGTATGCTTCCAATTTTCAAAGAATCTTGAAATTGCGCCCCCCAACGTAAAAGATCCAATTAGCAACCACGCCGGTTTTCCAGAACCATTGGATCAATCCCGCGCTATCGCATAAACTGATGCCGTTTCAACCGCTCTGTCCACATTTCAAGTGCAGGTGTTCTACCGGATTCAGGAGACTGTATGACCTCAAAGACTCACTTCGCTCGCATATTGACGAGTATCATGGCGCTGTCCATGGCAACCCCCGCTTTTGCTGCCGACAAGGTGACGACATCTGAGTCGACTAAGAAGAAGGTGGAGCCAACAGCCAAGTGCCCGGTGATGGAAACAGCCCCGGCGGGTACGCCAGCAGTTTCTCGCCCATTCACAAATGCGGACTGGTGGCCGAATCAGTTGAATCTCAAGGTGCTGCATCAGAACTCGACCATGAGCAATCCGATGGGCAAAGACTTCAATTATGCAGAGGAATTCAAGAAAGTCGACCTCGCCGCCCTGAAGGCAGACATCGACGCTTTGATGACAACATCGCAAGACTGGTGGCCCGCCGACTTCGGTAGCTACGGTCCGCTGTTTATCCGCATGGCATGGCACAGCGCCGGCACCTATCGCATCGCAGACGGTCGCGGCGGCGCATCCTATGGCACACAACGCTTTGCACCGCTAAACAGCTGGCCGGACAACGCCAACCTCGACAAAGCTCGTCGCTTGCTTTGGCCGATCAAGCAGAAGTACGGCGACAAAATTTCGTGGGCTGATTTGATGGTGTTTACCGGCAACTGCGCGCTCGAGTCGGCTGGCTTGAAAACCTTTGGATTCGGCGGCGGTCGCGCGGACGTGTGGGAGCCGCAAGACGATATTAATTGGGGACCGGAGACCAAGTGGCTCGGAGACAAGCGCTACACCGCCGGCAGAAAGCTTGAAAATCCGCTCGCCGCCGTCCAGATGGGACTTATTTATGTGAATCCGGAAGGTCCGGATGGCAAGCCTGACCCGCTCGCTGCAGCTAAAGACATTCGCGAAACTTTCGGACGCATGGCGATGGACGACAAAGAAACCGTCGCTCTCATTGCCGGCGGGCATACGCTCGGAAAAGCGCACGGCGCTGCCGACGCAAGCAAGTACGTCGGGCGTGAGCCGGAGGCTGCGCCGATTGAAGAGCAAGGTCTCGGCTGGAAGAATTCATACAAAACCGGCAATGGCGATGCCACCATCACCAGCGGTTTGGAAGGCGCCTGGACTTCAACGCCGACCAAGTGGTCCAACGGATATTTCAATCAT
>JBGAVL010000200.1:0-11696 GCA_044228145.1 Obscuribacteraceae bacterium (SeqCode) | reverse complement strand
CCAAACGAAAAATGTTCCAAGCGCGCCTACAATCGGCAAGGCAGTGACGAGAATCGTCAGAATGTCCTTCGTGCGTGCAGCGGTGGCTTTAGACGAGGTGGCCAAGACCTTATCTTCAGGCTCGAAGGTCCGCTTTTGACCGTCTAATATAGTTGGCTTGGTTTCTGTAGTCTGGGGGCTCATAGATTGGCTTTGTCGGGGAGGACGGCTCTATAAATAGAGTGATGTCAGTAACGCCTTTGGCTGCCAAGCATAATAACAATATCGAGAGCGCCGAGTCGAAACCTTCTTATTTTCTAAGACCGGGCTTTACATGAATGGAGCTTGATTGAACAGAATTTAGAAATCGTGTTTTTCGAAAACCTTGCTCAGTTGCTCGATTTTCTTCCTGTCGGCATTGGCAGCTGCCTTATTGTTCATCTTCATGTAGCAGTCGACCCTAAATTTGTAAGCTTCGCGATATCGGGGGCCGAGGCTGACGGCTTTGTTGGCATCAGCGAGCGCTTCTTTGAGCTTTCCTATACTCAAATACGCCTTGCCTCTGCTAATTAACGGCTTGGCATTGCGTGGTTCGAGATTTACAACTTGGGTCAGGTCAGCAATCTGCTCTTTTCTCTTTCCCAGTTCTCCATAGCATTTTGCCCGGTACGAATAAAATTTTGAAAACGGTGCCATTTTGATCACAGCGTTCAAATCATTCAATGCTGGGCGCCATCGTCCCAATTCAGTTAGAGAGATGCTTCTGCCCCAGAGAAGTCCGAGCGTTTTACCAGTGTATTTCTCGGCAATGTCGAAATCTTTGACAGCTAGATCGTATTTTCCAACGTTGTAAAAAGCATCACCGCGATGATAGTAGGCCTGCCCGTCACCGGGTCCAAAGACCATGGCCCGCTCGACTTCCGCAAAGACTGCGGGCCATTGCTCGGCACGGACATGGGCCTTCACTCTAGCCATGATCATTTCGCGGCTGAGAACTTCAGGATGTTTTGCCCGCTCCAACCTGACTTTCATGTCAAATATCATTGGGTCGGCGCCAATTCTCTCATCGCTGATCCGCACAGCATTGAGAGCGCGCTGAAAAGCACGACTCTGTACTCCCTGGTCGTGCAAGAGGCGCGCCAGATTCAACTCGGCCAGGCAATCATCAGGAAAGCGATTGGTCTCACGTTGAAGTGTTTCTATCGCAAGTTTTGGATTGTATCCTTCCTGTACGCGCGCGAGATAATAATAAGGTTCTGGAACTCTCGTTGTTCTCACTATCGCCTTGTAGAGGTCGGCAGTTTTGACCAGGTTTGGAAGAGTGTTTTCGGCTACGTGCACCGCGTCAACTTCCTTTTGAGTCGACAGCCCGGCAGCCTTATAGACGCCCATGGTGTGATCGACCGAAGATACTATGTTTTCGATTGTGTCTGGAAGACCATTTTTTTGCAAACGAGTCAGCCAGGTTTGTTCACTGGCCGGATCGACGGTGTTTTTGCGCAGCAAAGTCCGGTACGCAAGCGCTATTTGAGCTTTTTGATTGAGGCCGGCAAAACGCTGTCGGTATTCGGGCAGCCGCGTCAGCCCATCATATAAGTCAATTACTGCCACAGGCGATGACTTGCTCAGACGATCAATCCAGAACTGCTTTTCGGCCTGTGTCGCACTGCGATTCAGAATAAGAGCATATGCGTCGGCGATTAATTCCGTTGCCGATTTCGGTTTGATCTCCTGGGCCGTTACACTTGCCGAAAGAAGGAAAAACTGAAGTGACAGAAAAACTGTACAGATGAAACAGCCACTCAGACAGCCACTTAAACAGCCGATGATATCGCGCCTGCCGAGTCGGTGCGCCGGAAGCGGCCGCTTACTGCTCGATGACCGCTTCAACGTTATACGCGCCTTTTTTTAATCTCTGCACACCGACTACAACCGAATTGTTGCTGCCACCAGGAGTAGTGACGAGCATCTCGTTGCCGCGGGAGATCCTGAGAACGTCGGGGGTATTATTCGTCAGTCTGACATTGACTCGATTGTTGGTGCCGAGCACTTTGATGACGAGCTTGGATAAATTGTCCCTGCCCAATTCTTTGGGGTCTTGCTGAACTTCCGCTGCAATCACGTCACAGGTGGCGGAATTGCTGCGCATACCCGCATTGCCGACGCAGAGGGAATGACTGCCGGGTCCGACACCGGAAGGCAGCATCGCTTTAAGTTGAACCGGCGAGGCAGCAATGATCCTTGCTTCGTGCAGCCCGTCAATCAATATACGGTTGTGGCTGGCATTGCCGTCGAAATTGTGCCCTTCAATCACCAGAATGGATTTCGGACTGATCATCGAGCTAATCCTGTCGATCTTGGGTGCTTGCGGCTCGTAAGAGGTGGTGAGCGGCTGGAGAATGTCGACAATATTGCTTGCCAGCTCCGGTCGCGAACCGAGTGAGACATTGAGCGAGCGGCCGGGTGTGGCATCTTCGGGCACCATATACAGTGCCTGTCCGCGACTGTCGGTAGCCAGCGCGGCGCCGTTAAAACTCAGCTCCACTGATGGTTCGCCATTTTTGTCTTTGTCAATAATTGCTGTGGTGAGAAACTGCCCCGCCACTGCCTTTTCAGGGGCAACAATAGTGGCTGTCAGACTGGCTTGCCTGGACTGAGGAGTGCCGGCCGGACTTTCCCAAACCGACTGATTTGTCGGTGCGCTGCTGCTTTGAGAGCCCGGTGGTCGAGTCGCTTCCGGTCTGCCCGGCGCAACATTTGTAATGGACGCTACTTTATTGCTGGGCGAACTCCATGCGTTGCTGTCTATTTCCGGCACTTCCGCTTTGGGGCGCGCGGCGGAAGCCGGTTTGATCGCACCTTTGTCGACGTCCGCTTTGAGGCTGACTTCGGTTTTTGTGTTGCGCTCAGCTATGCTGTCGGCTTTGTCTGTTTTGCCGTCGGCTTTGTCTGTTTTGCCGTCTTCTTTGCCTGTTTTACCGTCTTCTTTGCTCGCAGCCTTTGCATTGACACCGTCTTTTGAGGCAGTGGCGGTCAGATCATCTGAATCATCTCCTGCGCCCTTCAAAGTCTCGTCTTTAGTTAGCGAGCGATTGGTGGACTCCTTGAGCACCCTGGCAGTAGCCTCAGCTATCGCCTGCGCCGTCATCTGCGTGCGCGCCTCTTTTTCTTTTTGATCTTCTTCAGCTTTCTGAGCTAAGACTTTTCGACGCGCTTCGTAGGCTGTCACGTCTCTCTTGTATGCGACGACTCGATCAGTTACCAGAATCGGGAGCGCCGCTAGAGACTTTTTTTTTACATTGTCATCTCCGGCTGCCGGTGCCGCTTCTGCGCTGCCTGATTCGCTCAGGCAATCGGAATCGATTGTTGCTGACGCCAATTGACCAAGCCAGAAATTGACGTTGGATTGAGTTTGAATGTCAAAACCGGCTTCGATTGGAGAACGTCCAGTGATGACGACAACGAAATTGCCGATCTTCTTGCCGTTAGGTGCTGTCTTGTCTTTGCATTTGCCGGCTATAGTCAAATTGAGAAGACCGTTGACGCGTTTTGCCCAGACTGCTGTGAGCGATCCTGTGCCATCTGCGAAATTGATTTCTCCGGATGCCCATGATTCAGGCGTCAGCGCTTTTCCGGCCTGACGTTCTTCATCGGCTGAGATGATTCTATTGAAGGTGAGTTCGGAATTTTCCAGCGAACGCGACAGGATGTTCTGGGCTTGTGCGATTACTGCTTGCTGATTGGCTTCTTCAGTCAGTTTTTGAACCTGCTCAGGATCTCTCAAGGCTTTCGACAGGTCTTTAAGAACACTAATTAGTGAGGCGTCAGGGGCATAGATCGGCGCCTTTTCTTCAGACGCTACTGCACTTGCACCGTCAGCCTTATCCGCTGCTGCCGCTTCCGTCTTTACAGGCGTTGACGCTTTCGCTTCCACTGCCGGTTTGTCGACTTTCTTTGCGGTGGCATCTGCCGTCTCTTTGGCTTTCTTCTTGTCAGCCTTGTTTTCTTTTACAGCCGCTTGTTGAGCCTTATCTTTTTTGGCGTCGGCGTCCGGTGTTTTTACTGAAGTTTTCTTGTCGGAGTCTTTACTGGATGTATCTTTGCCCGATTCCTTTTTGAAAAACGGCAATGCCGCTATCTGCACTTTGTCAGAGCGGTGGCGAGAAACTTTGTATTTGGCATCCGCAGGCGCTTGCGCTGCTGCTAAAGAAACCGAAATTGCCACGCAAACGGATAGCGCTGCTCTTTTCTTGCTTGTCATCACGCTCATTTTGCCCCTCTATCTACTTATTTTCGAGGCGTGCCGAAAATATCTTCGTACACTCCCAAAGTTTCACCAGGTGTCAGCCCGTATCCGACGTAATGTCCGTCCAGCCAGATTTCAAAATGCAGGTGCGGGTATTTTGCTTTGCCTGGCAGGTTTTGTCCCGTACCCGAAACACCAATGTATCCGACCGTATCTCCTCTGTTGACGAAAGAGTCCTTTTTCAGACTGGCATTGATTTTACTCAAATGCGCATACCGCGTCACCATATGGTTGCCATGATCAATCCAAACCTGGCAACCTCTAAAGAGGTCTTCGTTGCGGTCGGAGGTGTTGTGTTCCCTTGCACACTGGCTCATTACGCGATTGAAGGTGGCGGCGTCCATATCAGAATAATTGCGATCGATGCGAATAATCTTTCCCCTGTCGGCTGCAATTGCCGCCGTGCCCATTACAACCTTGTTGCCGCCGCCATTGAAAAAATCTACTCCGGCATGGATTCCGTAGCGGTACAGGCGCCGCGCCCCCGGAAAAACACCCAGATGAGCCGGCAATTGCCCTCCCGGCACCGGTATGCCGATGCCGTCCAGTCTCTGGTCGAAGCTTCTAGGGTGGATTTCGGCGCCGGGCGGGTCAGCCGTATCGATGCGCCGAGTCACCAGACGGTCGCCATTTACAACTGCAAAGCCATCTTTTACGGGAGCCAGCCCTCTGAGATCGCTTGTTTTCGAAAAAACAAATTGGTGGGTTTGCCCGGTTTTTTTGTCGATGGAAAGAACCCGATTGTTCTCTCGCTCAACTATATAGAGCGGGCACCCTGCCGCCGTGACCAAACGCGAAGGTCTCATGCGGGCACGACCGGGGGCATGAAACGGCATTTTCAGTTGGCGTACATTGGCTCTCGAATTGCCTGCGAATTTGCTTATGGCGCCGTTTTTGCGCAAGAGATAGGTGAAGCCGTCGTAGGCAAGTGCTATCCCGTCGCCGACATAGTAGTCGCCCCTGCGCACTGCCCACGGCATTACTTCGCGGAAATAGGGGGTCAGATACTTGGAGGCAGGCGGGCAAACCCAAATGTCATTGCGTTCTGGGTCGATCAATATGATGTCTTTGCCGTTGAAAGCCAGATCGACGTAATCAGGATCAGGTGAGCCTGTCAGCCAGAGGTTGGCTCGATATTGGTGCCAGGCGCCGGTTTCGGTGAAGTATTCGAACAAATCACCCGCTTTGGAAAGAATAACCAGCGACTTTCTGGGCGGCACGGAAATCATATTGTTGAATTCCTGCACCGGAATTTTATCTATAGCGGCGGGTGGATGGCAGGCTTTCAGGAAAGCGCGCTTGGCCGCATCTGTTCTGGTTGTTCTATTGTCACTGGCTGCCGGTTGTGTCCATTCCAGAGACCAGAGGTGCTTGGCACCGAGAAAATAAAATTTGCCCGCTTGTGACACTACTGCCGATGGCATAACCGGTTTTCCCGACTCATCCACCAGTTGGATAAAACTACCTTTCTCTTGCTCCGGGGGCTTGCCTGTAGTTTGCGGGCGTGCCTGATGCGAGTGTGGAAAGCCTGGCTGGGTGTGAATTTGACCGTTGGGCTGAACAAGTGCGTGAGGCTGAATCGGAGCGTGCACGCTTGATCGTGGCAGCGAGCCAGCTTGTTGCGGGAGGCTCGAATGCTGATGAACTAAGGGAAATTGACGAATAGGCGGATGCGGCTGCAAGATCACACTGGGCGGAATTTCCGTGTGGGTTTGAGTCTGACCGTGGCGCAAATCAGCGCCGCCGGCTTGAGCAGAGCGATGATTGAAATGTCCACCCGCCTCGTGCGTAGCTGCCGTTCTTATGCTTCTAGCCGAGTTTACTGATCTTTGTGCAAGAATGGATCCACTTGCCGCTTCACTTCCTGAGACGGAGAATGATTTGCAAAAGACGAAGCCGACCGTGAGAAGAGCAATTCCTGCAACAAAAGGAACGCGGCTCTTACCTGATTCGAGAGGGCCGGCATGATTCTTTTGTTCAGTCATGTTCGAGTTTGATCGCCTGTTTGTTATCTGGTTTTTGCCGGAGCCGGTGAATTGATGACAGTGCTATCGCTGATAAACCATTTATCGTCAATTTTTTCGATTGTGTAATTGACGTTGTAGGTGTCTTCCGCGTCCTTCAGCACTTGCCCTGTTGTGTCATCGACAAAGCGTCGAAACTCTTTAACCAGAGCGAAGACGGCATATTTCTTGCCGGGGGTGAGTTCTTGATAGCGATTGACGGTGACGCCGCGTGAGGTCATTTCATAGTATTTGTGCGTGGTCATCAAATATTTGATTGCTCCGGTTTGTTTTTCCAGAGCCTTGCCGGCCAGTACATCAGCCAGCTCTCCAGTAGAACGGTTTCGCACTGCGGTTTTCTTTACTGTCTGCCATTTGCGCAGCAATTCAATGAAAGTGTTTTTGAGCGCGTCGGATGAATTTTGTGTCGTCGGTGTCGCGGCCGAAGGTGGCGATTTGACGGTCGTCACGGGCGTTCTTACCGGGGGCCTCACCTGAGGCTGCGTTGTCAATGAAGGAACCGTGGCCACACGCACCGGTGGTTGTTCAACTGGATCGTCAGAGACTGTGCCTGCTGACGCCGACGAGTGTGCTTTCAACGTGTCGGCGCTGGCATCACGGCTGGAGACTTTGATGACGAGAGCAATTTTTTCTTTCTTGTCCTGGGGCAGTGAAGACAGATCGTCGTCTGTCGGTGACGCGATCGAGACTTGATACTTGCCTGCCGGCAAAGAGAGCGGCTTAACTTCGTCCTTGACCACATCAGGAAGTAGTCGGTGGTCATTTCTAAATTGATGAAATTACTTGATGCGTTTGGCTGTTTGACCAGACAAAGCGCGGCTTCCGTCACTTTCTGATCGTCGACCTTCAGTCTCAAATGATTGTCTTGCGCATCTTTCATCTCGTTGGCAACGCGCAATGTCGCATTGAACGGTCCGACGCCAGGCCAGCCGCCCGACTTAACGAAATCGCTGCCCTTGAAAGCATCAACAGTGCACAGTGGCGCTGAGCCCGTATATGCGCTGGATGAGGGAGCCGCTGCTTCAGTGGCTTCAGACGTGGTCGAGAAATCTACATTCGATTTGGATGCGGCAGAATCGCTAGCACCACCGGTAGTGACTTTGAAATTAGGCGATGTGTCGATAGTGCTCGGCTGTTTTGTCTTCGCCCGTGCGCTGTCAGAACTTTGAGACTTCGGCTGGCTCTTGGCTGCATCGTTGCCTTCATTCCACAGGGCATCGAGCGAACTGTCATCTTGCTGAGCAAATGCCGGAGCCGTCAGCGCCAGAAGCATCTGAGCGACCAATGCGGAGCGCATTGCAGAGTGCATGAATTGGTGCCGGTCTCTTTCGTTCATGTTTGTCTCGCTCACCTGAATTTCAGTAGAGATATACTAGATAACTCATGAAGTTAGCATATACCGGCGCTCTTAATAAAGCTCATCTGTCCAATGTAGAGCTATTTCTGGCAAATTAACTTCAAGCTTAAACGAGGCAATGCTAAGCCCTGAGCGCCTCAAGGGCGAGTATGCTTGAATTTTGCTCAACTTCGTAAGGGACAAGATGTTCACCGTGTCCCAGACTCGCGCCGTGTTTCGCCAGATATGAAAGGCATAGCGCTTCGGTTGCCAAGTGAATCAGGGTTGGCTCCACCGAGCCGGTCAACAAAACTATGTTGGCAGGATTGCCATCTGCCACTACATAGAGGCGTTTTTGCACGCCGTCTTCACCCTTGAGGTGAAACCTTTGAGTTTTCAGCTCCAGGTCGTCAACAGAACTGGCCAGGCCTCTCAATGAATCCATATCCAGCTCTTCGGGCCAGTGACCCACATTCAAAAAAATCGCGCCGTCTCGTGCGGCATGCCAGTGCGTCTCGCCAATGATCTGGCGTTTTCCGGTTGCGGTGACAACGACATCCGCCTTTCTCAGTGAGCTATGCAGGTCGTCGACGGTATATCCATCGAAGTGTGCAATCAATCGCCGCACCGGATCGCTGTCCACGACATTGACTATGCCGCCTTCTTTTCTGAGGTGGAAAGCCACTCCTGATCCGACTGCACCATAGCCGACCACTATTGAATTCAATCCTGAAAGCGAACGGCCTGTGAGCCTGCGCAGTAAGTCCACCACACCATCGCCCACACCGTGATAGTTTTCGATGCGAGCCTTAAGCAGTCCGCCATTGATGTTGATTACAGGCAGTGGCAGGTCCTTAACTTTGCGCAATTTTTCGATACCACTGGTGGTGATCTCTGATGCGGCAACAATTGATTTCGGGCGCTCGGATGCAGGCATAGAAAGGTACTTGTCGATGACGACAAACCCTGTATCAGTCAGCAGCTGCGGTGATTCTGCCAGCACCATTTGCGGTGATGTTTCACCCAGAAATACTAGCGCTCCCAGATCCTTAATTCCCTGCACTGCTTCATCATCTGTGGTGGCAGGATTTACTTCGCTGAGAAAAAGTTTTGCACCACCTTCAACCAGCGCTTCGACCGTCAGTAATGTCAATTGCGTGAGATGGCAGTGCCAGCCGATCTTAACGCCTTTCAGACTGCCGTCTTGCTGGAGATATTTCCCCAATCTTTCCATAAGAGGAAAAAGTTCCATCAGCTCGGGCAGCTTTTCACTTCTCTGTTTTTGCTTGTGCACCATAAATAATTCTCAAATCCCCGATCTCTTCAAATCCTGATTCTTCGATCGCCACTTTTCAATTGCTATCTTTCAATAGGCAATATTCAATTTCCCAATCAGATGCCCAGTATGCTCATTCCTGAACGCCTGAGCAGCTCGACTGCACGCGCTACAGGCAACCCGATTACATTCGAATCGCTGCCGTCTATTTTGCTGACCAGGGCGGCACCAATTCCCTGTAATGCATATGCACCGGCTTTGTCCATCGGCTCTCTGGTATCAACATAGGCTTCTATCTCAGAGCGCAGCAAAGGCCGAAAAGTGACGTATGACGTTTCGACCGTGTTGATGAAACTCTTCTTGATGCCCCCATTTTCACTGCCTGTAGCCTTCTCGGCGCGAAAAACCACCACGCCTGTGTGCACGATATGTGTTTGTCCCGAGAGTCTTTCCAGCATGGCGATCGCTTCTTGCCGATCGGCGGGTTTTCCCAAAAGTGAACCTTCGAACACTACAAGCGTGTCTGCCGCCAATATGAGGAACGGTATTGCCGCACTTTCAATTCGTGTGCGCAGCTGTGCGACCACGTCCTCTGCCTTCTGTTCGGCGATTGCCAAAACCACCTCTTCAGGCGACAAGCCGGAAGGAATTACTTCTTCTTTGTCGCTCGGCACGATCTCGAAATCCAATCCCAGTTTCGTAAGGAGGTCGATTCTTCTGGGCGATTGCGAGGCCAAAATTAATTGATTTGATTGGTTCAACGTGATGCCTCTGTGCTTGTGCGCTGTGTTCGTCTGTTTGCTGCTTTCTCAAAACTCAGACTTCAATTTGGTAGCATTGCACTCGTTTGTTGCCTTTGTCGGCGACATATATAGTATTGCTTTCAGTGTCAATGCTCACATCGGAAGGTGCCAGCAATTGTCCAGTGTCTGAGCCCTTTTCGCCTATAAAATAAAGAAATTCGCCGGACGGGCTGAATACCTGCACTCGATGATTGAGCGAATCAAGCACATAAATTTTGTCGTTTTTATCCACGGCTACCGCTCGGGGCACGTTGAATTGTCCAGGACCAGTGCCCTTTTCGCCGAATGAGCGGACAAGCGTGCCGGCCTTGCTAAATACAGTGACTCTCGAAAGACCATAATCGACGCAATAGATCTGATTCAACCTGTCTACGGCAAGACCGCATGGCAATTGCATTTGCCCCGGCCCATCGCCTTTTGAGCCTAACTTTCTCACCCAGGTGCCCATTTCCGACTGGAAGACCTGAATGCAGCCGTTGACCGGGTCTGCCGCGTAGGCTACGCCTGTGGAGTCGACAGCGATGCCGGTCAATCCTGATTCGTTGCCGTGCACATTTTTAAATTCGCGCATAAACACGCCGGATGCATCGTAGACGCGAATGTAGTGGTCGTTGGCGTCTGTAACGTAAACACGGCCTCTGTCATCAAATGCCAGACCGGAGGGCTTCGTGACGGAGCCGCCGCGAGTGCGGGAGTCCTTGCTGTCCGGCAATTGCGCCAGGTCGCCTGACCAGCGGCCGTCTTTCGAAAAGACAGAAAGTTTTCTCGTGGCTGTGTCAGCCACGACCAGTCGACCGGAAAAGAATGCTACCTGTGCCGGTTCGCCAAAAGGAGTTTGCTCTTTGCCCCGTGTTGTAATCGAACGCAAGAACTTTCCTTTGGACGGCTGGCTGAAAGCGGCGGCGCCTGTCAGTGACTTGGAGGCGCTAAAAGACTCGGTTTGTTTTTTTGGATCAAACGTGGGGACTGGAGCATTGACGGAGCGAAAATCGAAAGAATCACCCCATGATCCAGTCTGTGACTTCGATGCTTTATCGGCAGATAGATCTGGTGCATTGATGGCGGCCGGCGACGGCTGAAATGGAAGCGACGGAGTATTAGAGTCGGGCGAGCGCAGTGTAGAAGCGGCGCTTGCTGAGCTTTTGTCCGGCTGCCCGAGGTTGTCCGGCGGCTTATAATCGGCTGGCAGGGCGGAAATATTTTCGGCTGTGCACTGTCCGACCATGTTTCGATGGGCGCTGTTGGAAGTTAAGCTGGAGGAAAAGTCACGGGCAAAGTCTCTGACGCTGCGATATCTTTCCCTGGCTCTTTTTCTCATCGCTTTGGCTACACAAGCGGAAGTCTCCACGCCTATGGCGGCATTGAGAATGTGCAGCGGCTTCTCTTCTTTGGAAACAATTTTCACGATCGTTGCTGCTATACCTTCACCGGAGAAGGGAATTTGCTTCGAAAGCGCTTCGTAGCTGACTACACCCAGTGAAAAAATATCGGCCCTGTGATCTACATTTTTTGCATCTTGCAATTGTTCTGGAGACACATATGCAAGCGTGCCCAGCATCACTCCGGTCTTCGTCAATTTAGTCTCTTCGAAATCGACAGCGCGAGCAATGCCGAAATCCGTTATTTTGACGCGCCCGTCTTTGAGGATGAAGATATTGTCCGGTTTTACGTCACGGTGCACGACATTCATGGTGTGCGCAAAATCGAGAGCCTCGGCCACCTGACTTAAATATGGCCAGAACTCATCAGGCGTCATCGCTTCGTGACGCGCCTCCAGTTCGCTCTTCACGCTGTGCCCTTCCAGAAATTCCATTACATAGTAATAATTGTCTGCTTCCACTTCTACATCGAAAACTTCAACGATATTCTTGTGGCTCAGGCGTTTGACGGTGATCGCTTCTCGTCTGAACCGGTCACGAAATTCCCGCATTTTCTCGGCGGAGATATTCTCCATGACCAGCCGTTTTATCGC
>JBGAVL010000001.1:0-92191 GCA_044228145.1 Obscuribacteraceae bacterium (SeqCode) | reverse complement strand
AAGATTGAAATTAATCGGCAAGTGAAAACCGAGAAGCCGTGCCGAACCGATGCCCATATCGGTATAGCCGGAAAAATCGAAATAAATTTGCAAAAGAAAAGCGAACATCAAAATCCAGGCGTCACCTGTAGCTAGATTGTGAACATCACCGACGCCGCTTGATGTAATTCGCGCCAGGTTGTCTGCCAGAGCAGCCTTTTTGAAAAGTCCTTGCACGATCAGCCCGAGTCCCTGAATTATGTCTTGCTGATTGAGTTTCTTATCAGCATTTAGTTGCTCCTGGAATTGCTGATAGCGTTTGATCGGTCCAGCCAATTGAGAGGGAAAGAAGGCGGCGAACAGGCCAACGTCGAGGGGACTCTTCAGTGCCTTACCGCCCTTCCGAATATCGACGAGGTAATGGATAAACTCGAAGGTAAAAAAGGAGATCCCCAAAGGCAGGATTATGTTCAGAGCTGGAGTTTCTTGGGGAACATGCACCGAAGGCACAAACTCTGCGATGTGATGCAGAGCGCACAGCAAGTTTGAAAGGAAGAAAGTAGCGTACTTGTAATAGGCAAGCGTACCCAAATCGATAACCAGTGCCAGAGCGAACAAAAGTTTGCTCTGCCTGTTTTTCTCGATAAGCAGACCGAAGATGAAATTGACTGCGGTCAGACCAAAGATCAAAAACCCGTATACAGGCATCCAGCTCATGTAGAACAAATAGCTGGCAGCAAGCAAAACGGCTTTTCTGGCTGTGCCCGAAGTCAGCCAGTATGTGAGAAAAACTATTGGAAGAAATACAAGGTAGTCAAGACTGGTGAATAGCATTCAGTCGATCGATCCGGGCGAGGCTGAAAGTTGCCTAAAACAAATAGCTATATCTTTGAATGCCAAGGATGCTAACAGCTAGGGCTCTTGATTACGTGACTAAGAATTAATGGCCTAATGACAATCCGGCTCAATGTGAATCATTGAGCCGAGCGCCCTTTTCAATGCGCGCGTGTCCTCAGTTGTTGGAATTCATCTTCTTGATTTCTTCTGTCAACTTCGGAACCACTTCCAGGCAATCGCCGACAATTCCGTAAGTTGCATGCTTGAAGATTTCCGCTTCCGGATTGTTGTTGATGGCAACAATCACCTTCGAGGAATTCATACCGGCCAGGTGCTGGATTGCTCCGGAGATTCCGCAAGCAATGTAGAGCTGCGGGCTGACTGTTTTTCCAGTCTGTCCGACTTGATGCTGGTGATCGATCCATCCGGCGTCGACAACTGCTCTCGAGGCACCAAGAGCTGCACCGAGGGCATCGCAGAGGTTTTGCAGAACGGGCCAATTCTCCGGTCCTTTGATTCCGCGTCCGCCCGAAACAATGATTGAAGCTTCGCTGAGCTCAATTTTGTTGCCGGATGCTGCATGTGTTTCCGTCACTTTTGCTCTTACTTCGCCGACATTGACTGCCAGATCTTCAATAGGGCAGTTGACGTTATTGCTGCTTTCTTGAGCTGCAAAAACATTCGGTCTCAAAGTCATGAATGCCAAAGGCGAGTTGAATTCGAAAACAGTATAGGTCTTGCCCGAGTATTGAGGACGTTTGGGCAAAAGGTTATTGCCATCGACTGCAAATTCAGTTACGTCGGAGACGCAAGGAGCATCAAGACGTGCCGCTACTCGCGGTATCAAATCTTTGGACATATTTGTGTTTGCCGCGAACACATATTTCGGCGAAACGCTCTTAATGCCTTCGGCAAGAGCTGCAGCGTAGCCTTCGGTCGAATAATTCTCGAAGTCGGCGCTGTCGGCTACCAGAACTTTGTGCGGATGATACTTCGGCAAATTACCGGCCAGTGATTTAACATCCTTCCCGACTATTAATGCAGTGACGTTGCCGCCCACCGTTGAAACCTGGCGGTACGCTTCAGAAAGCGCTTCCAGACTCGCTTTGCGAATCTGTCCATTGCGCTGTTCGATAAAAACTAGAATTCCCTCTGCCATCTCGCTTTCTCCTGAAAAACTCTTCCTGTAAGAAAATCCGTTTCGCTAGGGCGGCGCCATACGCCACCCAATTTGCGCGCTAGATAACGCGCGCTTCCGTTCTCAAAAGATCGAGCAGTTGTTTGATCTGCGCATCTACATCGCCGTCGAGCTTGCGGCCCACCGGTCTTTCTTTTGGCAGTGCCATTTCCTTGACATTGATCTTGCGAATGTCGGCGGCAAATTTTCCTTTGACACCAAGAGCGTCAGCGTTCTTCACGGCGATCTCTTTGCGGCGTGCAGCCATTACACCTTTGATGGAAGGATAACGTGGCTCGTTCAAACCTTTCTGGGTGCTGAATACAGCCGGAAGGCTTCCTTCGACAAATTCGTGAGCGCCTTCGATTTCTCTTTCGGCTTTGAATTGGTTTCCGTCAATTTCCAGTTTTACAATAATGGTTGCTTGCGGCAAATTGAGCAGCTCTGCAAGCATTGAAGGAACCTGGTTGTTGTCACCGCCTACGCCTTGCTGTCCGCAAAAGATGGCATCATATCCACCATCCTTGAGGGCTGCCGCTAAGACTTTTGCCGTGCCGAGCGGGCCTAGATTGGCAAACTCTTCGTCATTGATGTGGACGGCGTTGTCGATCCCACGTGCGAGACTGTCGCGCAATACATCTGTGGCTTCGGCGCCGCCGACAGAAAACACTGTCGTTTCGCCGCCGTGCTTCTCTTTCAATTTGAGAGCTTCTTCGATAGCAAACTCGTCGTAGGGGCTGGTGATGATGCGTACGCCATTGAAGTCTATACTCTTCTGGTCGCCGGCAATGGCGATCTTGGCATCCGTATCGGGAACCGCTTTCACGCAAACAGCAATCTTCAAGGACCTTCCTCCCGCATATAGCCACGTACTTCCAATAAGAAGTGGCTCAATTGCGGATTATATTTGCAAGATCAATAAAGGCTCGAACTTTTACCATATTCCTTAATTCGGATGGACAGCTCGGCGTTACATACGACTGTTCACGCATTCAGCGACTCGCTGAGCGAACTTGACAATCACATCAGGCGATTATCATTATTGCCGAGCTTAAACCGCTCTCAATTTGGCACTGCAACGAGTCTTCGCGAAGGATTGACTGGAATGTTTTCAGGCATTGATCGTTTTCAAAACAGATTTGAGAATCTCGACAATGCGAGTATTAGTCTGTTCGTCTTTTACGGCGACGCGAAAACAATGATCGGATGTAGCTTTTCCCATACTTTTCACATTGCGCATTAGCAATTTTCGCCAAGAACAAAGCGCCAGAAACTCCTCGACAGGTGGAAGGTCTTCGGGATAGTCGACAAGAATGAAGTTGGCAACGCTTGAGCGCGGAGCGAATCCACATCTCCCCAAAGCGTTTGAGAGACGTTGCCTATATTTGTGAGTGAGTGCGTAGCATCTTTCGTAATAACTACGGTCCTTTAGAGCCTCAGAAAGAACCAATTGCGCAGGCAGGCTCAGGGACCACGGTGGCGTCAGAGTTTTCAGTCGCTGAATCAAACGCGCATTGGCACTTAGGTAGGCAACACGCAAGCCGCTCAATGCAAGCACCTTCGAGAGTGACTTACAGACGATCACATTTGCTGTCGACGCAGCAAATAGTCCAAGAGAATTCTCACTGCCTGCGTAGTCTATGTAAGCTTCGTCGATCCAAACCTTCGTACTTCCAGCCATTTGTTTGATCGCTGAAATAAGGTCATCGTGCTCAATAAGCTGCCCGGATGGATTATTTGGATTCACCAAAATAACCATGTCGTAGTCTTTACTATTTACCGCCCGAACTAGTTCATTGAGGTCGACGTGAAAATCGCGATCCGGCATAAGCTCAAAAGAATCATATTTGCATCCAATGACAGTCTCAAGCACGTGCGCGTACTCGCCATATGTTGGATCCAAAATCAACACTCTCGAATTTTTCGAAAGCAATTCCCTTAGCGCAAGGAAAATCAATGAAGATGAGCCTGCACCACAGAGTACACTCTCCAGAGGGATCTGATAGTTCAGTCCTATCATCCGTTCGATGCCCAGCGGTGACACCGGTGGGGAGCAGCGCAAAGACCAAGCCAACCGCGAGTTAAGCAAATCAATCGCATTAGCAGAAGGGGCAAACCAGGCATCAAGAACATCAGCATCGATTACCGACTCTAATTGTTCAATATTCTGGAAGTCGTCGCCTATGACGCTATAGAGTGCGCCACCATGAAAACATTTGGACGTATTCGTTCCAATGACCACTGCGCCACCTCGCTGACAACAAAACCAACTACTCTAAGTTAGCCAGTTGCACAATGATTGATCGCAGCAACCACACACTTTGTGAATTGTGTGCCGAACTCTACAGTTTCTGTTCGGGCGGTCTTACCGGCATTACCTTCACACCTGGTTCGAGGTCGTAGAGCTTGTCAGTTCGGCAATACGATATTGCTTCCACCAATTCGTCGGGATCATCGATGACAGTCATCAAATCCAGATCCTCCTGTTTGACAAAACCTTTGGCCAGAACCGGGCCACTGAGCCAATCTAATAGCGGCTTCCAAAAATCGCTGCCGACCAGATAAAGTGGAAAGCGCTTGATTTTTCCAGTTTGCATTAAAGTTGCTGCTTCAAACAGCTCGTCCATAGACCCCAGGCCGCCCGGCATCATCACGAAGGCAACTGCATATTTGACAAACATAACTTTGCGCACGAAAAAGTAGTGAAAGCTCAAAGGAACTGTTTGAAATCGATTGTCTTTACCTTCACCGGGAATATCGATGCCCAGTCCGACCGAAACTCCACCTGCCTCGAAGGCGCCTTTGTTGCCGGCTTCCATGATGCCCGGTCCGCCGCCGGTAATGACTGCAAAGTTGCGCTCCGCCAATTTGGCGGCAATGGTCTTGCACAGCTCATACTCTTTGTCGCCGGGCTGGCTATTCTTGCTGCCGAAAATTGACACCGCCGGTGGTATCTTCGACAATTCATCGAAACCTTCCACTAATTCCGACATGATGCGAAAAATTCGCCACATGTCCCGGGAAGTCATTTCATCGACATCATATCTTTCGCCCTGCATTGTTTATTCGGCTCCCCTGTGTGTAGGACTAATAGTAAAACTTGCAAAACGGCAGCTGATAGGCTTCATCAGCTAGCGATAAACGACTCCAGTGCCTGAGCTTCCGGCATTTGTCCGGTTTTCACTAAATACTCAATTTGCGTCAAACGCTCGCGTTTTGCCACCAGAGCATCCAGTGAATGTTTGGCGATATTTCTCAAATCTCTCTCCACAATAAAGGTAGAACGCTGTCCCAACTCATTGGCAATGCGTTTTGCCATCTCGGACAGGGGTAGCTCTCTTCGATTCAGCCCGGGTCCTCCCGGAAGCGTCGAGTTGATATTGTCCACCAGCGCACGCATGTGTATCCATTTACTCAAGAAGGTCTGTAAAAGCGCGATCACAGGCATAGCACTTTGCCTGGACAATATTTCCTGGCAGCTCGCAAGGGCCTGCCCCGTCTTGCCGCTGATCCATTCTTCGGCCAGAGTAAAAACATGCGAGTGGTGCGGGCTCAGGGAAACCACAGTAGCGTGAGTTATGTGAGTGGCCGGAAGAATACTGACGGCAGCTTTCTGAATTTCGGCAGAAACACTGCGCAAGTCGGCCTCAAAACTGTCGAGCAAGTAATAAATAGCCGCATCGTCTATGGTGGCTTTAAATCGCTTGGCTTCCTTACCGCACCAGGTATGCAACTTGGGATTGTCGGATCCGGAATAATATTTTTCCTTTGGATACTCTTCCAGCGTGCACAGCGGCTTCACTGTCTTCGATGTCTTCAATGTCGAATCGAAATTATAAGGACAAGAAAAAATAATGTATGTATTCGGCGCCACGGAGGCCAGCGCTTTACCGAGCTGTTCCAGCTGCTTGTCTCTGTTTGTCGATGAAGCTTCTTCTTTCTTGCTGTCTTTTTCCTTGCCGCGCTTTTTGGTGAAAAGTTCGCAGCGATCGATCAAAATCACTTTATTGCCCATGCCGAAAGGCAATGTAGCACAGGCGTCAATGATCTCAGTCAAATCGCAGTCGGTGAGCCGCGAGAAATTGAATGAAGCCCATTGAGGATCGAGCAACTTCGCCTTGTAGTCGGCTACCTTTCTCGATACTTCGAATTCTTCTTCGCCACTGACGACAATTACCGGCACTTTTTTCTCCTATCCTCTGTCCGGCGCCGTGCTCTTGGACGTCAGCCTTTTGCCGGTGTTTATGAAGTGCACTCGCTTAGCGACCGATGTACAAAGGTCTCCCATGCGCTCGATGAAACGAGCGCAGAATAAGAATTGAGCTCCCATATGAGCGCTTGCTTGTTCTTGCTCGCCTAGATTGGAAAGCAATCGCTTGGACATAACGTCGTGCAGATAGTTGACCTGGCTGTCCTTTTGCAAAACTTCCATAACCTTGTTCAAATCGTTGGTGACAAAAGTGAGAAGCGCCTCCTGCATCATGTGGTGGACAACAGCACTCATTTGCGGCAATTCTTCCGGTATGTCAATTTCTTCTTCTTTGGCCCATGACGCTATGCGGGCGACACGATTGGCATGATCGCCGAGGCGCTCGAGTTTGGAAACGATAATCGTGCAGCTAACCAGAGTGCGCACGTCCTTTGCGCTCAGATTTTCTTTTTCGATGAGCAGCTCAAGACATTTTTCCTCAATTTCCTGGGACCAGTCATTGATCTTCTGCTCTTGATCTTCAACTTGCTCTAAGCGAACGGAATCGTCCTGCTTCAAAAGGTTGGTCACCATATCGACGGTGCTGTCAACCATTCGCCCCAGAGAAAGCACGTCTTCCTTAAGTAAGGTTACCGATTCGGTTGTCACTCTCATTTCCTCTTAGCTCTCAGAAAACTTCGCCACTTTCACAAACAACTCGATTTCACGCTTGACACCCTCACCAAATGCGGTGCAAGCCTTATCCTGTTTCATTCAATCGATAACCGGAGCGGTGAACTGTTTCCACCAGGGTGGGATTTTTCGGGTCTCCTTCAAGTTTCTGCCTGAGCCAGCGAACGTGCACGGCGACTGTTTTGGTATCGCCCTGGAAATCAGCTCCCCAGACCTTGTTGAGCAACACTTCAGTGGACAAAGTCTTGCCCACGTTTTTCATCAATACTTTGAGCAGTGAAAATTCTTTTGGAGACAAATCAACTGGCTTGCCTCTGTGCGTCACAGACTTGGCGTCGTCATCGAGAACCAATTCGCCGACTATCAGTCTGCCCGTGCCTTTGGCGGCAGCAGTGTCTTTGAGACTGCGGCGCAAAAGCGCTTGAATGCGAGCCATCAATTCCACGACACTGAATGGTTTGGAAAGATAATCGTCGGCGCCGCTGGACAATCCTTCGGCAACATCGTCAGGGCGTGCGCGCCCGGTCAGCATCAGAATGGGCACATCGGATGTGCGCGTGCGAATCAGTTTGCAAATCTCGGGACCGACCATATCAGGCAACATCCAGTCGATAATCACAAGAGACGGATTCTTTTCGTCGAATTCAGCCAGAGCATGTTTGCCGTTTTTGAAAGCGAAAGTTTCAAAACCATGTCGCTTCAAATTAAACTGAAGCGTGTCGAGAATAGTCTCGTCATCATCGATCAACATAACCCTGAGTGGCGTTTTGCTCATCTTTTTTTCTTAGCCTCCGCCGCCCAAGCGTGGACCGGGGAAGTCCAGGGTAAACGTGGAGCCCTCCCCCTCTTTCGATTGAACATTTATCTTAGCATCGTGCAGATCGACAATATGCTTAACGATAGACAAGCCAAGCCCGGTCGAACCGCGACCGCGCGAACGGTCGATGCGGTAAAAGCGGGCAAATATCTTGGGAATTTCCGCCTCAGCCATGCCTATCCCTGTATCGGTAACGGAAAAACAGCCGGGACCTGCCGATTTAATCGTGACCATGCCGCCTTCCGGAGTGAACTTGATGGCATTTTCCAAGAGATTGAGCAGCACCTGGTCGATTTGCGCGGCATTGGCATAAACGCGAAAGTCAGGCGCAACGTTGATTTTAACGGTAACGGCACCGGACTTGGCCAGCTTTTGCGTTGATTCTACGGCATACTGGGCGCGATTGGTCAGATCCACCCAGTCACGCGGAACTTCATCGCGAGTCTCGGAGAGGTTTTCCACAGACAACAAGTCATTGACCAGACTGCGCAGCCGATCGCACTCCTGCTTGGCGCGCTCGAGCATACGTCTGGCTACCTGCGGATCTTCCAGCCCGCCTTCCAACAGGGTTTCCACAAGCAAGCTCACGTTGGCAATCGGCAAACGCAGCTCATGGCTGACTTCAGCAATCCAAAGCGATGTGCGAGCAGTGTCCGCCTGGGAGGCGCGCTCGCCCAGCGTTTTCTCTCTGATATTGTCTTGCCTGGCTGCGTCAGACATCACTTAGTATGTTCGTGAAAAATTGATCTAAATATCCAAACCGCTTCCAAAGATACACAGAAAACACAAATAAATCTTATCCTCGCCGGCGTATATATTTTATCGATATGCACATTGCATCATGCCGGTGCAGTAGGATTAAGCGGAGGCGCTCAGCCTGGCTTTGCCTTCAAGCAAGACCAATTTGGCTTGATGCAGCCATTTTACGTTGCACATGCACACATATATAAGTGAGGCGAAATTTGGGACCGGTAACGCTTTTGGTTTTGGATGGCTGGGGAATTTCGCCGGAGACGAAGGGCAATTCGGTAGCGCTGGCAAAGACTCCCAATTACGCGCGTTTGCTCACGGAATTTCCCAACAGCAGACTGGCTGCCTCCGGTGAAGCGGTCGGTTTGCCTAAAGGGTTGATGGGCAATTCGGAAGTCGGGCATTTGACAATCGGCTCGGGCAGATCGGTTATTCAGAAATTGACAATCATCAGCCGCACAATTCAAGACGGTTCGTTTTTCGCCAATCCCGTTCTCGTAAACGCCATCGAATTCGCAAAAGAACACAATGGCGCTCTGCACGTTTTTGGACTGGTTTCAGACGGATGCGTGCACTCCAGCCCGGATCATCTGGATGGCTTGATCGAATTGGCCAGGCGGCACAATGTGAAAGAATTGATCGTGCATCCTATCTTGGACGGCAGAGACACTCCACCGAGATCGGCATTGCGATTTATGCGCGAGCTGGAAGAAAAACTTCACGGCGTGGGAAAAATCGGCGTCGTCTGCGGCAGATATTATGCCATGGACAGAGATAATCGCTGGGAGCGCATTGAAAAATTTTGGCGTGCCTTTGTACTGGGTGAAGGAGAAACCGCAGCCAGTGCGCAAGATGCCGTCAAGCATTCATATGAAAAAGACAAAGGCGATGAATTTGTAGAGCCGGCAATTGTCACGGCAAGGCCAGTAAGAAGCGGCGACAGCATCATCTGTTTCAATTTCCGTCCGGACCGCGTGCGTCAGATAAGTAAAGCGATGACGCAGAAAGAATTCAAAGATTCCGAAGGATTCTCACGACCAGTGGTGCCTGATATTTATTACGCATGCATGACTGAATATGATGCCTCGCTAAAACTTCCGATTGCATTTTCACCAGAAACGTTGCCGGCGTCGGACATAACCAACACATTGCCGGAGCTTCTGTCGTGCAAGAGTTTGAAACAGTTACATATTGCCGAGACGGAAAAATATGCCCATGTCACTTATTTCTTCAATGGCGGAAGAGAAAGAGAAGAGCCCGGCGAGAGCCGAATTCTTGTACCCTCTCTGAAAGTCTCCACTTACGACCGCGCTCCGGAAATGCAAACACCTAAAGTTTGTGAACTGGCTTGCCAGTCGATTAGAAACGGGGAATATCCATTTATCGTTCTCAATTTCGCCAACCCAGACATGGTCGGCCATACAGGTGTGCTGGAAGCAGGTATAGTCGCCGTAGACTCTGTCGATCGTGCCTTTGGCGAACTCTTGCAGGCGACACAGGAGGCCGGCGGTATACTTTTAGTGACGGCCGATCATGGCAATGTAGAACAAATGATCGACCCGCGCACGGGCGAGCCGCATACCGCTCATACCACCAACCCGGTACCATTTGTGGTGGCTGATTTTTCCAGGCAAAACGGAACATCTCATAATGGCTGGCATTTGGAAGATGGAACTCTTGCCGATGTTGCACCGACGGTGTTGAAACTGATGGGCATCGATAAACCGCAGGAAATGAACGGACATTCGCTTTTAACGCGGTAGTTTTTCAGATCTTGAAGTCAAGCGACACAATTCCTGACAAATAATGACATCGAAGCAGTTTGCGTAAAGCTAAGCGCTCCATATGATTTGCTGTTTTCAAGCGAATTTACAACACACGAACACAGTTTGATCAGCTAGTATTTACCTGTTAGAATTCGGCCGTTTCAGGTTGGCATATGTATTACTATTGCCCCTTTGAAGAGTCCTTGAGATAACGTAGTCAGCTAAAAGGAGACGATTCAGTTTTATGACTTACAGAAATATCGCTTTGGCAGCAGCCAGTTTAGTTCTAGTGGCTTCTCTGTCGGCTTGCAGCGGTGCAACAGACAGTACGTCTACAACGAGCACCACTACCGCGACCACCACTCCTGATGCAACCAGCACTGCGACCACCACTCCTGATGCTGCTAGCACCGCCACCACTACCGCAACGACAACCGCAACAACGACTGATAGCACCAGCACAGCTACAACCACCCCGTAGTTTGGTGTCCCGTCTTTAATGAAATGACGGTTGTCTCCGGAAATCGTATCTGCCACCACCAGACTTGATCTCGTGGTGGCTTTTACTTAGAGTGGAACAAAACTTTTAAACAAATGTCTTTTCATACATGGAACGTCCTCAAATAAAGACGCTCCTATAAGATGGAACGCACGAAGTGCGCTCCCACAAAATGAAACGCGTCTGAGCAAAGACACTGCCATACAATTGATAAACCCCGGTTGAGAATGCTACAAGGGGTTAGGCGAAACGCCAATCGATTCTACGGACGCCGGATATTGAAACTACCACTTCTATATTTGCGCTGAGATTTATTCAAAAGCGAGAGGAGATGAGAATTATGCGCTCCAATGCCGGCATGCGCCATTCAGGCGGTATCAAATTCAAAAAGCCAACAGCCATGTCGTTGGCGATTGCCGTACTGGCGACATTCACTCTTGCACTTGATCCTGCCCACGGACAAAATCCCGAGGGCATTGCACAGCCAGCAGGCAATCAAGCTCAAGGCGCTCCCCAGCAACCGCTGCAAGGTCTGGATCCGGCACAGGTGATCAAAGATACCCTCGGACGGGCGGTCGGCAATCAGGCACTCGGACAGCCCGCCCTCAATAATCAGGGCCCGATCCTGGCACCACCTATCTCATTTGTCGACATCAATTCAGGGCGCTTCGGCAAACTAGATATTGATATGGAAGACGGCCAGTTTCTCGATGGCGCCGCCAAGCAATTGCATCTTACTGCTCGCAATCTCGATCTCAATGAAGGCATTCTCAAATCGCTCGACATAAATGTGAATGGCGGCACATTTCAGGACTTCACTATCGACCAATTGACTTTGACCACAGCCGGTGATTTGAATTTCGATACCGGCATTCTGCTCAATCACAAGATTCTCCGCTTTACTACCCCGGCTCAGGCGCAGGTGACTGCGACGATTACCCAAGACAGCCTCAATCGATTTGTCAATTCACCCAGAACTCTCGATCGCCTCTCATATTCAGCCACTAAATCAGGCGGCATGCTGGCCAATTTGCTTGGTAGCATGGGAGGCACTGTTGGATTCAGCCTCACACAAGGCGACATCAAATTGGCAAAGTCCAACTCGGTGAACATGAATCTCCAGACCCGCGTCGGCATCGGTCAGGTCGGGGTTCCTATACCGGTGGCGATAAAAGCCAAGTTAGGTCTTAAAGACGGCTGGCTGGAGATGCAGGACACTCAGGTCTCTACAAACGGACAACCCTTAAGCCCGGAGATTGCCAAGTTACTGGTGAATAAGGTGAACGGACTGTCCAACTGGGGTAAAAGATCTGATGACATACAGTTCAGTTTTACCGAGCTGAAAGTCGTTCCTGGCAAACAATTCATTCTCAAGGGCACGGCGGAAGTTAAACAACTCAGATTTAGCCGCCTTCGCACCTGATCTTGCCAATAACCGATAATGACTCGCGTGCCAGGGAATTAGGAACGCTAAGTGCGTTCCACAAAATATAGAAACCACTAATAAGAAAGCGAGCAATGAATGTTCCGGCGGCGCGACAACAGACAATGGGATCAACTCAGACAAATCAAATTCACCCGCAACTTCACTAAGAATGCCGACGGCTCGGTATTAGTGGAATTTGGTGACACCAAGGTTTTTACGACGGCAAAAATTGAAGAGCGTGTTCCGGCCTTCCTGATCGGCAAGTCTGAAGGCTGGATAACTGCCGAATATTCGCTCTTGCCCGGCTCGACCCTGGTCAGATCCGCTCGCGAAGTGACTCGCGGCCAGGCATCAGGGCGTACCAACGAAATTCAACGCTTGATCGGGCGTTGTTTGAGAACAGTTGTAGACCGGCGCGCCCTGGGCGAACGCACAATAACCATCGACTGCGACGTCTTCCAGGCTGACGGCGGAACCCGCGTCGCCAGCATATGCGGCGGCTTTCTTGCCCTGCATGATGCCCTGACAAAACTGCGCAAAGAAGGGCTCTGGGATGAGCTTCCCCTTACTGAGCATCTGGCTGCCGTCAGCATTTGCCAGGTTAAAGGTCAGCTATTGCTTGATCCGAACTATTCGGAGGACTCGCAAGCAGAGATGGACAGCAATCTCGTCCTTACCGAATCAGGCAAGATTTTGGAATTGCAAATGACCGCAGAAACAAAGCCCTTCGACACCACGAAGCTCCAAGAACTCATCAACCTGGGCGAAAAGGGCATCAAAGAAATCATCTCCAAGCAGTACGAAGTGCTCAACCGTCGCTAAAGCCCACAGGTTGCGATTTTTGTCGAAGATTTCCGGCAGCCGGCGTGAGCTTTTCAAAATCAGAAGATAAAGCGTCAACGCTTTGACTTCCGGCCTTTGCAGGTAACGGTATGCAACAAGTGAAGAATTGCTCAAAATCCAGTCCCCTCAAGCCGTTCCAGTTCCACTTGTCGACCAAGGCCGGGTGCCCTTGCATAGGAGCCTGATGGTGAGTGGGTTTTAACTCTGTCAGTAGAACTTTAATTTATGTCTGGGTGCTGCTGACAACAGACAAAGAGCCATTAAACTAGAGGTCAAGGGTATCAAGTGAAGTCGTCGCCTAAGTGAAAGCACAAGTAACAGAAAAGCCTCCTGAAGTCGCCAGCGCCAAGGTAGATACTGGCGCGCCAGCCCCTGCGCAATCTGCCGCCGAGCGCAACTTCAACCCTGTTAGAGAGAGCTTCCGCGACGTCACAAAAATGGCACTGGTCAAATCGACGGTGCGCGTTTTCCTGCGTATATACAGGCTTCAGGGTCTCAAGGAAGCACTGAGAGTATTTCCAATCGTCTGGGTGATCATCAAAGCGGTGCACGGCTTTGCCCGCTATCACATGGAAGAATTCGAGCGCACCTCAAAAGAAGGCGCCGACATCGAAGCAGCCGTTTTGACCAGCGAAAAGTACGAAGAATATCGTCTTCTGGGTGCCTGGCTCCTAAAACGCTTGCACGCCCTGGGCCCTACATTTATAAAAATCGGCCAGACTCTTTCAACCAGAGCAGACTTGCTGCCCCTTCCGGCAATGCTGGAATTGGCCAAATTACAGGAAGAAGTAGGCGCCTTTCCAACCTCTGTAGCCCGCGAAATTATCATGCGCGAACTGGGCGCGCCACCTGAGCAACTTTACGCTCACTTCGATGCAGAACCGATAGCGGCTGCCTCGCTTTCACAAGCATACAGAGCCACTCTAAAGGATGGACGTTCGGTCGTAGTTAAAGTACAACGCCCGGATCTCGCGCAGAGACTGGCATGCGACGTCCAAGTCTTGGGTGCGGTCGCAGATGAAGTAATGAACTACCCGAGTCTATGCCGTCACACTGATTGGCCGGCGGTGAATGAAGAATTCGCGCGCACAACCTTTGAAGAAATCGACTATATCCGCGAAGGAAGAAATGCCGACCGCTTCAGGCATAATTTCCGCAATTTCCCCAACATTTACATTCCGCGTATCGTCTGGCGTCTGACCGGCAGGCGCGTTCTCACCATCGAGTTTGTGCCCGGCACAAGAGTTACCGATGTAGAAGCCCTGGAAAGACAAGGCTTCAATCGAGCTGATCTGACAAAGGTTGGCGCCAATTTCTATCTCAAACAATTGCTGGAAGATGGTTTCTTCCACGCCGATCCGCACCCGGGCAACATGCGCGTCATGCCGGACGGACGCATCGGCATCTTTGATTTCGGCATGGTTGGGCGCTTGAGTAATGAGCTTAAGCAGCATCTGGTCAATTCATTCATCCATGTCATTCAAAAAGACTATCAGGCCCTCGTTGATGACTTCGTGGGCATGGGCTTCCTGGATGAAGACGTCGATCGCGATTCTCTGGCCTTAGAGCTGACGCCGATCATCAATTCACGCTTTTCGGAAGGGCTCAATCGCGTGCAATTCCGCAAAGTACTTTTCGATTTTTCCGATGTTTGCTACCGCTATCCTTTCCGCCTGCCGACCGAGTTTACTTACGTAATGCGGGCGCTTCTCACGCTTGAAGGCGTGGCGCTTGTAATTAACCCGGAATTCAATTTCGTCGATGCGGCAATGCCGTTTGCGCAGCGCATCGCAATGAGAGACAGCAGCATGATCTCTCAAGTTGTCCTCAAGGAAGTGTTCACTGAGGGCAAATTCAATCCCGGCGCGGCCATCAAACTTTTAAGGACGGCAGCAAGGCTGCGCACACTGGTCTAGGCTTCACTCTAGATCCACGTTTTTCACAAGCATCAAACCACCAAACTACGTGGATTCCCCACTGATTGCTCAAAGTGAGCATTAAATTGCGTACACTTTTTTTGCTTCAGGCATATTATGAAATCTATAAATAGATACTTCCGAATTGTTATACGGGTCACAAAGCGGTGACTAGCGCTTCTTACATCGATAGACCAAACTCGTTCAGCACCATGAAGTGCGGACAGTGCGGTGAACCCATTGAACGGCAAGCAAAATTTTGCGGACAATGCGGCAACCTCATGGCCATTCCGCAGAGTATGCGCGGCCCGCTGCAGGTAGAAAGAACTCCGCGCTGCGCAAATGAATTACCGCGTTTTGCCCGTGCTCAATTCGCCGACATTACTCCCAAAGTGAAAGCGGAAATAAATCAGATCATGAGTGCTCTATTTCGAGAGCGCTTTATTTTGATTCTGAACACGATTGTTCTTTTGGGCGTAAACCTTTTCGGCTTCTTTCTTTCAATTAAAGCCTATACGGAATACATTGGAGACGATGTGGCCAAACTGGTAATTGCCTTTACGCCATTTCTGTTCGTCAATTCGATTGGATTCGTTACCATGATTCCAATTAGAGGGACAAAGCGAGAAATTTACCGGCTGCAACAGCGCCTGATATTCCTCAAAGCGCAGATGGACTACAGTCATCTGTCACGCTGATATATTCTGATTGATTTTAGATTGAACGCTCAGTTTTCGACAAGATATCAGTCGATCGGAACAAAAATGTCGATTTCGCCAGAGAGAGATTTCACATCGAATCTTTCGTCATAGAGTTCGAAGTCAGGGCTGTTTGAGTGCTTGTATTCGCTCTTCGGAAGCCATGTTCCCCAGATGTAATTTACGGTATGCGGCAAATTTGTCAGCGGCCCTTTGTGTGTGAATTTCGCATACTTGCGCCTGGGAATTTTGACCGCCACCATTCCTTGAGGAACCTCATCCAGTGTTGAAACCGGACGCCCAGCTATATAGACGAATGTGTCGCCTTCTTTTACTGGAAGGTCATCATGCTTGGGCATGCACACACCAAGGGCATAGTTGCCGTTCAAATTTGGGATCTCGTTTTCGCGCTGGTTGAATTTGTCCCAGAGCTTATTGATTTCCCAAAATGGATTCTCTGCAAAACTCGAACCCATCCCAATTACCAATTCCTCATCGTGTTCTACAATCACTGGTTGCATAGTCAGTCCTTCCTCTAAATGCAGCATCATGTCTATGGTTGCCGGTTTCTTCTCCAGAGGCATCATGCCAAGTTTGCGCAAACGGCCGGGCGTCATGCCGAACATTGATTTGAAAGCTCTTGTGAATGCTTCCTGGCTGTCATATCCACATGAAAGAGCAATTTCGATCAGCTTTTCGTCCCTGACCAGCATCTTGCGCGCTGCCTCTGATAATCGGCGTTTCCTCACATACTCCGCGACTGATTCGCCGAGCACGCTTTGGAACATGCGGTGAAAATAGTATTCCGAAAAACCAATGTGTCCAGATACTTGCTTAACGTCAAGCGGCTGGTCAAGCCGCTCTTCGATGAAGTTGATTGCCTTTGCCACAGGCAAAATATTGTCTGGCACTTTGACCGTTTCTTTCAAACTAGCTTTCCGCCGATTTTCCCGATTGGTTGTAGGAAGATTCTAAAATTTGCATTGTCTGCTTTCTTGATTTTTCCTGCTCAAAGCATTCACCGAACTTGCCAATTTGTCCCGCGTGAAAGGTGCTTCCTTACCTAAGTTTCATCCATTATTGGGAAACGCTTGGCGACATCGCTTTGTACAATTCCTTTAGATTTGGCACTGCCAACCCGACCCCTGGTTGCGCCAACCTGGAATCCGCTGCCTTCCTTTGCGCAGAGAGATTTGCATGGCTCTTAACACTCAAGCAGGAAATCGCACCGGCACAAGATGCGCGACATGCTCCGCGGCTCTCGAACCGGGTGCGCGATTTTGTGGTGAGTGCGGCGCCTCCATGCATCGTCGGCAGGCGGAGCCGAGTCAAACCGCACGCGGCAACTCTTCAAGCGGGCAGACCCCTACATTTGCCCGACCGAAAAATCGCAATGCAATGGATCCAGCCATCACCAAAGAGCTTGGCTCGCTGCTTGTTCTCCTTGCCCGCGAGCGCATCTTCCTGATCATGCACTGGGTCATCTTTGTCGTCTTGAGCTTGATTGGTTTTGGGCTGGCCATGAAGTGCTACACCGAATTCCACGGCGACCATATGAGCAAGCTGATGATGTCGATAACGCCGATGCTCTTCATCAATCTGAGCGCGCTGGTTTGCCTGACGCCAATCAAAGGCACCAAGCGAGAAATCGAGCGCATCGAAGAGAAAATTGCTTATCTCAAATTCTCGGTCCGCTTCAAGCATTTGCTTTAAGACCGGTACGGTCCAATTTTCAGTTGTTCATCCCCTCCGAAAAGTTGAATTTTTCGGAGTGCCTGTAATAACGAAAATTGAACAACCTGCGCCGAACTTACTAATTCGCTTCCGGCGTCCAGCTGAGATTCGGCTTGCGAGCTGCCAGCGCTTCATCCAGGCGTCCCACAGGAGTCGTATGCGGAGCGTTGCGCACCATTTCCGGGTCGGCTTTCGACTCTTCGTCTATTTTGGTGAGAATCTCGATGAATTCATCGAGGGTTTCTTTCGTCTCGGTTTCGGTCGGCTCGATCATCATCGCTTCCGGCACAACAAGAGGGAAATAGACGGTCGGGGCATGAACGCCATAGTCGAGCAGGCGCTTGGCGATATTGGTCGTCGAGACGCCGCGCTCTTTCTGCTGATTTCCTGAGAGAACAAACTCGTGCATACAGGCTTGCGGATAAGCCACAGTAAAGCGGCTCTTGAGCTTATTTTTCAGGTAATTCGCATTCAGAATTGCGTCTTTGGAAACCTGCATCAAGCCTTCTTTTCCATGGGCAAGAATATAGGAATAAGCGCGTACCAAAATGCCGAAATTACCGTAGAAACCTTTGACCTTACCGATTGATTGAGGTCGATTCCACTCCAGTTTGAAACGATCGCCTTCCTTGAGGATGACCGGCTTGGGAAGGAATGGCTCCAATTCCTTGCGGCAAGCAACTGCGCAACCGCCGGGTCCGCCGCCGCCGTGCGGGGTGGAGAAGGTTTTGTGCAAGTTCAAGTGGCAGACATCAAAGCCCATGTCGCCCGGACGCACCAGCCCCATGATGGCGTTCAAGTTAGCGCCGTCGTAATAAAGAAGTCCGCCGGCATCGTGGACAAGTTTTTGGCAGACATCAATTTCTTCTTCGAACAATCCCAGCGTGTTCGGGTTGGTCAACATGATGGCAGCTACATCCGGTCCTAATGCTCTTTTCAGTGCTTCGGTATCAACCAGACCGCGGTCGTTCGACTTGATTTCAACCACGTCAAAACCGCAAAGTGCTGCAGTGGCAGGGTTAGTACCGTGCGCGGTGTCAGGCACAATTACTTTCTTGCGAGCCGTATCACCTTTAGCCTGGAAATAGGCTCTGATCAGCAATAAGCCTGTCATCTCTCCGTGGGCTCCGGCTGCCGGTTGCAAGGTTACGGCAGGCAAGCCGACGACCTCTGAGATGCTGCGCTCCAGGTTGTAGATCAATTCGAGAGCACCTTGAATTTGATCTTCAGGCTGCATGGGGTGCAATTCTCTGAAGCCTTCAAGAGCAGCCATGGCGTCGTTGATCTTGGGGTTGTACTTCATCGTGCAAGAGCCGAGTGGGTAAAAACCTTTGTCTATCGCGTGATTCAAATGAGAGAGGCGCACAAAGTGGCGAACCGCTTCCAATTCGCTTACTTCAGCCAATCTGGCCGACTCTTTGCGAACGAATTGAGCTGGAATCAGGTCGCTGGCCTTCTTCTCTTTCACACCTGGTTTTTCAATAACCAGTGCTCTTCTGCCCGTTCTCGACTTCTCGTAAATCAGCTTTTCCATGACCAACTCCAATTTGCCTAATGTTCAAAGACGTGCGAAAAACCCCTCAAGTCCAGATCGCAGACGACCTGTACTGCTTCAAAGCATTGTTGCGCAAGCTCCTCACGCTCCTCACGTTTGAGCATGCCGAGAATAGTGTCATAAATGGGCAACAGCACACGAACGTCATTGGCTGCATATTCCATTTGCGATTCGGAAAGATCGCTGCGCGCCCAATCGCTAGACTGGTTGGTTTTGTCCAATTCAATCTGCAAAAGCTCGGCGACCAGATCCTTCAAGCTGTGCCTGTCGGTATAGGTGCGAACCAGCTTGGATGCGATCTTCGTACAAAATATTGGTCTGGTCTCTGCGCCCAAGTAATACTTCATCACCGAAACGTCGAAGCGTGCGTAGTGAAACAGCTTGATCACGCTCTTCGCTTCCATCAGCTTTTTCACATTGCTTTGCTTTGGAAAGCTATCCTTGTCCTTATATCGAACAAAACTGACAATGCCTTCGTCATCGCAAATTTGCACGAGACAGAGGCGATCTCTTGGAATGTTCAGCCCTCTGGTCTCGGTATCCACCGCAATCAGGCTCTTTTTCATGTAGTGCGAAAAGCGCTCGTCGGGCAGATCGCCCTCAAACAGCTCTACTTTCCTGTGCGCTACCATAGCTGTCATCAGTAGGAAACCTCTTGGTCCGGCGCCCGCTCAACATACAGGCGCACATAGTGCGTTCTCAGGCGGAGCCCTGTTTTGGCCGACCTAATTATAATGGGGCAAAATCCCGCATTTCAGCGTGCTTTTCAGCATTTAAACAGCATTACGGGAAGCTAACCTGGCAAATTCGCCTGACAACAGCCGATCGAACAATCCAAGACACGACGCTACGAGATCACTCCCGGACTTAGCCAGCGGTCGATAACAGCCTCCAGCTCGCCGATCATAAAAGGGCGCATTAAAATGTCATCAGCACCGGCACTGAGCAGCGGGCCCCGTTTGATACCTGACGACATCGCCACAATCGGAATCTTTCTGACGCTCGCCTTTGTCGCTCGTCTCAAAGTCTCTATCCGCGCAATTGCCTTTGCCTCCGGAGCTTTGACCTCGACAAGGACGATGTCGAAATCTCGATCCTGCATGCGTTTGAGTGCATCCTCAATATCATTGGCCGTTTGAGCAATCAAACCCAGTTCTTCCACCATATTCAAGGACAGCTGGCGGAGCACTGCGCTCTCTTCGACAATCAAAATGCGCGCAGTATCTATATATAGTTCCGATGCCATAATGGATATTCCCTCGAAATGCTATCGAGAATTCGCTTCAGAAACGGCATGGTGCCGCAGTATTGTCAGAAGTTTACCTTACACTTCGGATTCGGTCGTTAACTACTCCGCCGGATAAGCTTGCGAAACGAACTCAGCCAGGTGCATTGCTCTTACCGGCATATTGGTCAATTCTGCTCCGGCATTCAGTTGGAGAAGGCAGCCTGGATTGGTCGTGACCACGACTTCGGCACGCGTATCTTCAATGTTTTCCATTTTTCGATTGAGCACTTCCAGGCTCAATTCAGTATTGATCACGTTGTAGATCCCCGCGCTGCCGCAGCAATGCTCGGCTTCCTTTAGTTCCACCAGTTTCAAATCCTTCCCTGCTTGAGCCAATTTCTGCTGCAAAGCAAGCAAGATCTCTTTGGGCTCATTGTGAATGCTCTGCGCGTGAGCCAGGTGGCAAGCCGCATGGTAAGCCACAGATGCTGCCGGTGCTTTCATGGAGTTTGGGGAACTTGTTTCAATATGATCTGGTGACAGCACTTCCACAACATCGAATACACGTTTAGAGAACTCAGTTGCTCTGGCGTGCCAGGGATCCTCAGGCGCGAACAAGTGGCCGTACTCCTTGAGCATGGCACCGCATCCAGCGGACGTGACGACAATTTTTCCTTCTGTTGATTGGAATTTTTCGATGTTCTCCTTAGCCAATCGCCTGGCGATATCAACTTCGCCGGCATGGAAAGCCAGCGCACCACAACAGGTCTGATCGTTTCTCTCGACCGGACAGCCCTGCATTGTCATCAGTCTGGCAGTGGCATGATTGACCTGATTGTAGAGAACATCCATTACACAACCACTGAAAAGTTGAACGACGCTTCCTCCGGGTTTCTTCGCTTCACGTCTTCTCGGGTGAGGGAAATAGCGAGGAACAGAAGGGATGAACGATGCATATGCTTTCAAACGATTGATCAATGGTGAAGCGGTCATGCCGCTCAAAACACTCTGCGTGCCTTCGTTTCTCTGGTGTCCTGGGAACAGCGATTGGAAGAAACGAAACACCATGCCGCCAGTGATGAGAAACCAATAGTTCGGCAAAATTTGACTGAATGAAAAACGCAGAGCCGCTCTCAAAATCTTCGATCTCGACTTCTTCAATTGCGGACGCGCCTGGTTGAGAATCTCTTCGTAGTTGACACCGGACGGGCAAGCTGTCTGGCAGCCCAGGCACCCAAGACATGATTCGATGTGCTCAGCCGCTTCACCGGCCAGTTCTATCTCACCTCGCTCGACCAAAGACAAAAGATATATACGCCCGCGCGGTGACTCCGACTCGCGACCGGTGGCCTGATAAGTGGGACATGCAGGCAGGCAGAGACCACAATGAATACAGGCCGAGAGCAAATCAGCGTCAAGCTTGCCTGTAACTGGTGAAATGAGTTGATTTTCCTGTGTTGCCAAAAAAGCCTCTGTGTCGTAGGTCCTATTTTACTGTACGGGCGACGCCATGCGTCGCCCCGCGTAAATTGGTTTCAGACTACTGGAGTGAACCAATACGGAAACACCCAAATTTTGACCGGGCGATGCATGGCATCGCCCCTACCAGCTCACCAGCGGGTTTAAGATTCTCTTTTGGTCGAAGCGAAGTTTCAACGAGCGTACTATCGCTTGATTGCTATTGCCCTCTTCAGTGAGGCCTATTCGTTCAATTTTTCTTTCCAGCTTTTCATCGGCATATGCAGCCGCTAGAGAAATTCCTTCCGATTCGAGCGTCAGGCGCAGATGATCCAGACAGCGGTTTTTCTCGTCCGGCGAATTGCAGCAGATCGCCAAACGACCGGTGCCGGGACGCAATTTCAATTCTGTGCTGCCGGAAAGAACGTCGCTGAGCTGCGCCAGGACCAAGCGCATTTGCAGGACCGAAGCCGAAATTTCAATTGCATCTTTTCCAGTGTGACAATATGGCAGGAGTTTCTCTTCACGCGGATCGAATTCATAAGCAGAGTCGCTCACAGAAATCGACTTCGCTGCTTGCGCCTTGAGCGGCTTCACAAGCTCATCTACGACCACCTTGTGCCCGGTGAGTTGAACGTACATCCTGGCGCCTTCATCTTTCGATCCACAGATTGCCAATGTTGTAATGGGAATATCCGATTGCATAAAAACCGATGCTTGATCGAGAAGTTCCAAAACCGATTGCGCGCCAAACTCCAGGGTATGCGTCCATTCTGGTCTGGCATACAAGCGAAAGTGCGCAGCGACAGGGACGCCGAAATACATACGCCCGCCGACAAAGATCTTGGTAGTATCATATCCGGTGACATTCTTAACTACCTTGCCGCCAGTTTTGATCGTTCTGCCATCGGTCAAAATGGCCTGAATTCCCATCACCAGATCGCGCGGACCGCCGAACGAATGTTCCCACAAGCCGCCGTCCCCGTTGTTCAACACATCGAATAATGTACTTTGACAATCAGCGGAAAGCGGCAAGAATTGCTTATTCTGCCCGGTAATTTCCATCACCTCGCCAATTGTCAGCCCGAGGCAAAGCGAAATGACTTGATCCGATTGGCAATACTCGATGACATCTTTGTGTTTTGCCAGCGTGACGAAATTAATATCCCTTTCGCCCGCGTCGAATTGCGCAGGAAGCTCGCGGGCAGCGCCGGGAAGCAGGTAGATACCATCACCCTTGTTTGGCAAAACAGCTGCCAACTCTGCCGGTGACTGAATTTCTGCGGCGCTTTGCCGCTTCTTTGACATAGTGATACTTGCTTCCAATATCGCCACCCAGTATTTGGGAGAAGCTGAAATTTTGAGAATCAAGATATTCTATCTGCTATCGTCTTCATTGCCATGAAGAATAGGAAAGCATGACAAACAGCCAAAAATCCCTGGTACTGATTTCAGGCTATTACGGCTTCGGAAACCTCGGCGACGAGGCGATTCTCGAATCGATTATTTCGGAGTTGGAAAAAACCGTTTCCAAAGAGAACATTGTCGTCCTTTCCAACGATCCGGAGCGCCATCAAAAAACCTACGGAGTGGCTGCAGTCGATCGCTGGAAATTGGCTTCCCTGGTGGAGCTTTTGCCTAAAGCAAAGCTGTTCATCAGCGGCGGAGGCGGTTTGTTTCAAGATACAAATTCTCCCGGCTCCACAATATACTACGGCGGTCAAATAGCACTGGCACGCGCGTTTGGCGCGCACCCTTTCATTTTTGCGCAGGGACTTGGTCCACTCAACTCGCCGGCAGGAAAGGTGGCCACTCGGCTGGCGGCAAAACTCTCACAAGACGTGACAGTGCGCGATAAAGCCTCTCTGGATATGCTCACGCACTGGAAAGTGAAAGCCGAGCTGACTGCAGATCCGGTCTGGACGCTTGAGGAAACAGAACTTCCGGAAAGCGTAATCAAGCAAATTGACACAGTGCGGTCAGGAAAAGGGCTTGTGGTCGGACTTTCATTGCGCAACAGCCACAACTTTTCTACAGCCAGGCGAGAGACGCTTACTGCCACGCTTCTGAAGGTGCTGCCTGACGACGCCACGCTTGTGCTTTTGCCTTTGCAGAAAGAGCAGGACCTGCCTCAGCTCGAGCCATTCATGAAAGCCTGGCAGTCGGCGGGTAGAAAGGCTTTGCTTCTGGATGTGTCCCAACTGGAGAGACCCAGCCAGTGGGTCAGCCTGATGCGGCAATTCGACCTGGTTGTTGCCATGAGATTGCATGCGCTGATTTTTGCGCTCAAAGAAGGTGTGCCAGTCATGGGTCTCACTTATGACGCCAAAGTCGAGCATGTTCTCAACCAATTTGGGCAGCCAATCTTAATTTTGCCCAAGGAGGAAAACGACGCGGCGCTCGCGAAAAAGTGGCTCGATACCGCATTGGCCGGTCTTCAAGACCTTGAAAAGCTACGTCTGCAAGCGAGAGAAAATGCAGAATCGGCAAAAAAATTGGCTTGCAGGAACTTCCAGCTACTAGCTAAAATTTTAGACATCAAGAAATGATCGTTATTAGTTGGGCGGCTGTCATTAGCACCCTGTGAATTTGCACTAAATTTCGATTTAATGGTCTCAATACGATGGCACCGTCCGTAATGTCAACATTGTCAGCAACATACAGATCACGACACAAAGTTCTCGGATATCCGGTCGATGTGGTCGACGAAGAGAATGCAATCAAAGTTGTTCAAGCCGCCTGGCAGAGCGAAAAAGGCATTCACATCGTCACTTTGAACGCAGAGATGGTCGTGCAGGCTCAAGAGAATCAAGAGCTGGACCGGATCATTCGCCATGCGCATTTGATTATTCCGGACGGCGCCGGCGTTGTCTGGGCGTTAAAATTGGCTGGGCAAGAGTCGAGTCGCCTTCCGGGTATCGAACTGGCCCAGAAGACATTGGAAATTGCCTGTCGTGAAGGTCGCCGCGTGGCGCTAATCGGCGGCAAACCGGAAGTTATGGTTGCGCTCAAAGAACTACTGCCCAAGCTCTATCCGGGCATCAAAATCGTAGGCGCTCAGGATGGCTATTTCAGCAAAGACCAGGAAGACGAGATTGTCGACGAGCTCATGACTCACGAGCCGGAGCTGATTCTGGTTGCCCTCGGCGTGCCCAAGCAGGAATATTTCATTGACAGGTGGCACAACTCGTTCCCGAAGGCAGTCATGGTCGGCGTCGGAGGCAGCTTCGATGTGTGGACAGGCGTGGTCAAGCGCGCTCCTGTTTTCTTCAGAAAATGTCATCTGGAATGGTTCTACAGACTGATCTCAGAACCATGGCGCGCTAAAAGAATGATGTCGTCGTTGCCTCGTTTTGGCTTTCAGGTCCTGGGCTCTGCCATTAAAGGCAAAGGCTCGAAAGAAAAGAGCTGATTGAGTTTTTTAAAAGGACAACCAGGCATGCTATCCGGCACGAAGCTCAGTCAATCGCAGGCTGCCGACATCTCTTTAAGACAGCTTGCCCACGTCGGCGATGCGGTTTTTCACCTGTTTGTGCGGGAGAAAGAGGTTTTGCGCGCGTCCAGCGCCAAAGAAATGCACAAACGCACGGCCGGTATCGTTTCCTACAAAGGGCAAGCGAAAGCACTCCATATGCTCACGGAGTCCTTAAATGACGAAGAAAAGGACCTGGTCAGGCGGGCGCGCAATATGAAGCCGGCCGCCTATCGCCGCTCGGAGCAGGCGCTTTATCGCAAGGCTACTGCATTTGAGGCACTTCTGGGCTATCTCTATCTGACCGATAGCGAGCGTTTGCACCATCTGCTCAATTTGGTGAATCAGCCTGAAGCTGGCAAAACGGACAACATGGGCGAGGATAAAGGTCAGAAGAGATCCGGAGCTGATCGGGTGAAACCCCGCGCCATGCCTCTAATATGGACATTGCCCGGAACCTTTGACAGGGCAGCATTTGGAGATTTCTGGACGGCAGAAGTGTTAACAGTCCTAAACCTTAAGGATAGGTTGTAATGGACCTTTGCCCTCGTTTCAGATGTTAACGTAGGATTTAAGCGCTCAGCGCCTTATTTACATACAAACCCAAGTCTCGCCGAGTCTCAGCTTTGAGCATTAAGACTGAAGACATCTACCGTTGCCTCACCGAACATTCCGCAGATGGTTACCTGATAACTGATCTGAAGGGAATAATCTCCTTCTGCAATCCTGCCGCAGCAAAATTTCTCGGGCTGGAGGAGACTGAAGTCGTCGGTCAGAAGCTATTTGCTATTTTCGACGAAGCATCGCTCAAGGACAAAGAGACATCCGTTGTTGGCGCCAGCGCAGGAATCGGTGGCAAGCTCGCACCAGGAAGCAATCCACTGGCCGCCATCGCAGCTGGTGGCAACCTCGATAAAGGCAATACGCCCGAACACAGCAACTGGAAATTCGCCACGGCTTACGGAAAAAACGGTGTCGACATGACAGTGCCGGCGAGCTATTTGACCATCACAGATAAAGACGGCAAGGAAGTAGGCAGTCTGACAGTCATGTACATCGTCCAGAGCCACACCGTTCAACAAGCGCAAACCGAATTTGTAAGCACCGTCAGCCATGAATTGCGAACCCCGCTCACTTCCATCAAAGGCTTCGCAGACACAATTTTGCGAGCCGGCGACAGACTTGATTTAGCACAGCAGCGCCGCTACATCGACATCATCAAGCAGCAAGCAGATCGTTTGACCCGCCTGGTTGAAGACTTGCTGGCTGTCTCGAGATTGGAATCGAAAAAATTGCAGCTGACAGTGCGCGCGATCGATCTGCGCGAAGCAATTCAAAGAGTCACCCACATTCTTTCGGAGAAAGCTCGCAATCACAAGATACACGATGTGATTCCGCCAGGGCTGCCCCTGGTTTGGGCCGATGCGGATCGTTTGGAGCAGATCCTTACCAACCTGATCGATAACGCCATCAAGTACTCTCCTTCTGAGACGACAGTCACTGTCGTTGCCCGAGATGTTCCAGGCACGCCTGAGATGGTGGAATTTTCAGTTGCCGATCAGGGCGGCGGAATCCCGCAGGAACACTTGAAGGATCTCTTCTCGAAGTTCTCGCGTCTCGATAATCCGCTCACCAGACAGACTGAAGGCACTGGTCTGGGACTCTATATCACCCGCTCTCTGGTGGTGGCCCTGGGTGGACAAATAAAGGTGTCAAGCGTACCGGGATGCACGACATTTACCGTCCAGCTGCCGGCAGCGTCACTCGAGATGCAGGCTGCCAGAGGTCGCGACTGACATGCTTCTGCCTACACCGATTATTCTTATCATTCACCAACCGCGGCAAGCGGCTGACTACGCGTCGATTCTCGAAAAAACGGGCGCAAAAGTTCACGCCGTCACCTCATTTGAGGAAGCCAACGAGCTGCTTTCGTTTATTCATCCCGACTTGATCCTGCTTGCCGCACAGATGCCGGAAGGTGACGGAAGATTGTATTGCCAGCAAATCAGAGCCACGGTCGTGCAACCACGGCCGGTGCTTGTACTTTTGCACGCATCGTCGGATGTAAACGAGAGAATCAGCGCCTTCAGGTACGGAGCCGACGACGTGCTCGGCGATCCGATAGACAAAAACGAGCTGGCCATACGTGTTCTTGCTCACTTGAGAAGAAGACAGGAAGAAATGTCCAACCCACTCAGCCAGCTGCCTGGACCGAATTTGATCAGGCGCATGCTCGAGCAATGTATGGTCTCGGACAAGCCCTGGTCCGCCATGTCCATCGATTTGAACAAGATCCGCGTTTACAACGAAACTTACGGGGATCTGGCCGGAGATCAATTGATCAAGGCTCTCGGCGCTGTTTTGACCGATGTTGCCGATGATGATGACTTTGTCGGACACATTGAAGCAGATGACTTTTTCATGATTGTCAAACCGGACAATCCGGAAAGAAAAGCAGAAAAAATTTGCCAGCAATTCGACAGCATCAGCCGCCGTTTTTATCCGAAAGGCGACATCGAGAGAGGCTATTTGATCTCGACGGGTCGCGGCGGCATCAGACGCCGTATTCCTCTTATATCGATCGCCATCGGCATCGTCTCCAGTACGAAGCGTCGCTATCAGAGTTATGTAGACGTTCTCACATCGGCGAGAGATTACCGGTATCTGTCAAAACAGTACTCGGGCTCGACCTGGGTCACAGACACCATGCCTGAGCCGCAGCCGGATGAATCAATGGGAGTCGAAGAAGAAGTCGGCTCTGCCAGCGCTCACGAAAAGGTAGAAAAGGTATCGCGCATTCTTGTCGTTGAGCCGGACGGACCGATGGCTCTTTTGTTGCAAGATTCTTTGACCCTGGAAGGCTATGTGGTGCAAGTCACTTCTTCTGCAGACGACGCCCTAGAACTGGCTCGTCATGACCATCCCGATTTGATTCTTCTGGAGTCCAATTTGACCGACCGGCAAATGGACGGTTGGTCTTTGTGCAGAACATTGAAAGATGACGATGAGCTGAAAAGCATCTGGCTGGTAATGGCAACGTCGCATCCGGATCAATCCCTGGCACTGGAAGCGGGCGCCGATCTGTATTTGCCTAAGCCTTTCGATATGCCGAGCTTGATCAGCGAAATCTCAAGCTTGCTGCGCACCAGTTTGAAGATGCGCGGTTAGACCTAGTTGCTTCCAACTCAGTCTAGCTGTTTCAAGATCCAGTCGACGGCCTCGACAATCGAGCCTGCTTCAAAGTCGGCTTCAACTGGATTTTGATATTCGCCTTTGATAACCGCTTCACCATATCCGGTTTTCACAAGCACGCCCCGGGCACCGCAATTGTGCGCAAGCTCGACATCGGTGGCTTTGTCACCGACAACAAAAGAGCGCGCAGCGTCAAACTCGGGATGGTCGGCAAGTGCCTTATCGACCATCCCTCTTGCCGGTTTGCGGCAGTCGCATGCAAAACTGAATTCTTCCACTTCGCCTTCTTCAAGGTGTGGGCAGTAATACACATCGTCAAGGAATGCCCCTTCCTTCTTAAGCAACATGATCAGGCGTTCATTGAGCGAATGAATATGTGTCTCGGGGTAATACCCCCTGGCGGCTCCAGTTTGATTGGTGACAAGCACGGCAGCAACGCCTTTGTCATTGAGCTTCTTCACAGCCTGTCCGGCGCCTTCTATCAACCGCAAGTCATCGACCTTGCGTATATATCCGATCTCGACATTGAGAGTGCCGTCGCGATCGAGAAAAACTACAGGTTTTTTGGTGACAGACATGATGTGTCCCGTTTGTTCAGATTGTTTCGACGCCTTTATTATTGCCGCATGATTACAACCGTCATTGCCGCGTTTCACCGAAATTGGTGCAAATTCCGCAAATATTACTATTTGCTACAGTCAATAGGAGATACCGTAAAGGCTCAACAATAGCGGGTTTTCCCCATTTCACCCCAAATAGCGTCTATCCCCATTGAGCGCTTGCTATGTTACGATTGGTTGCGTGCACAGTGGTTTAACAGTCTAGCAAAAGTCGGTCGGATGAGAATACACGACGAAAACGCCTCCTTCAGGTTCAATCAGAAGGGTCTTCGCAAATTCCTTGGCGATTTGGAATGCGAAATTATGGAACTGGTCTGGGATAAAGCCGACCCGACAATAACCGTGCGAGACGTATTCAACATACTGCGTCTGAAGCGCGAAATCGCCTACACGACAGTGATGACCACAATGGTCCGGCTGTCGGAAAAAGGTCTTCTCAAGATTGTCGACAAATCAGGTCTGGCCAATCTCTACTCACCGGTTGAGGGGCGCGAGCAATTCATTCGCACTTCGGTCAACTGGGTGCTCGACATTTTCTTCGAGGAATTTCCTGAAGAGTCAGCCACCTATTTAGCAGAGGCTACGCGCCGCCGTTTCGAGAAGAAGCCCACTAAGAAGCGCTAACTCCTCGGGCGCAATCAAATTGAACTAAAAGCTCAGCAGCCCATGCCGCTGAGCTTTTTAAATTTGGATTGAAAACCGGAACGATCGCTCCAGATTTGGCTCTTGCATTCCACCTTGTAGAGACGACGTCATGCGTCGACAGCTGTGTAGACAGGTTGATGCATGGCTTCGCCCTGCCAGCAACCCAGGCATCATCAATGCCATATTCAAACCAAAAGAAAAGCGGGGTGCAATGCACCCCGCCCGTCTATTTTTTGACTACCCCTTGTCTTTATTGGCTATCCGGAATTGGAGCGCCTTCAGGCAATGTGGGTGAGGTCTTTTGTCTTCTTTCCGATCTTCCGGAGGTGTAGTGACGTTCGTCAACAACCGTCGGCTCAACTTGGAACATGTTGACGTCGCGCGGTCCTTCGACTCTACCCACTTCTTCAGGAAGTTTGAGTTGTCCAGGCGTTCCAGGAAGGATGACTTCCGGACGTACTGCAACTACGAGTTCGCTTTCGTTTTTGGTGAAGGCTTTTGAACGGTACAGAGCACCGAGCACAGGAACTTCGCCGATCATCGGAGTCTTGGTGATTTGACGACCGGTGTTTGCCGAGATCAAACCTGAGATAAACAGTTCTTGTCCTGGCTTCATCTCAACAATGGTTTGAGCCTTTCTTGTGGTGAATGCCGGAATCGAGCCTGTGCTACCGACGAATCTCAACGAGAGAGATGGGTCAGTCGAGATCAGTCTTTCTTCAGGAGCCACTTCGAGGTTGATGTTTCCGTTTTCCATGAGCACTGGGATCATGTTCAAACGAATACCGAATGGTTCGAAGGTCACGGAGAACTGCGAGGTACCGGCTGTGGCAATAGATTGCAGAATTGGAATTTCGCCACCGGCCAGGAACGATGCACGTTCGCCGGAGATTGTCACGAGAGTTGGCTCTGTGAGTACTCTAGCTCTGCTCTGGGTGATGATCCCTTGAACAGTTGGGTTGAGGCCGACTCGTGTACCTTGATTGGTCGGGAAATTGCTGATCCCTTGAAACAAGTTACCCAAGCCATTGAGTGCCTGAGCAAAACTGGTCGAACCGGGCGCACCCAGAAGGACTGCTTGCTGCAAGAGAGTAGGTACACCGTTCAACACACCCAGACCAATACCACTGGTGTTGAAGTTGGTCAGCAGACTGCTGGTCCCTGCATACGGGTTACCTTGGAGAATCGTTCCCGAATTAAAAAATACAGGGCTAACTGCATATGCTTGTTGATTAGCCCCTACAGTGCCCACGCCATTCGGGCCTACCACCGAGCCACTCGTAATGGAGGTGGTCGTGACACCAGGTTGGGCTTGGATGACGTTTTGGTTGGATGCAGGATTACCGCCAATACCAAATGCGAAGGTATTGGTGCTGAAGTTGACGCCGAGCTGAATAGCCAATGCTCTGGCGGCTGTGGAGTTCATTTCCATGAACGAGCAGTGCAGAACAATCAGCGGCACTTTACGCACTTTGACAAAGCTTGTAACTCTGCCGCCATCACTTGTGATGTATTGAGCGCGGGAAATGTTGTTGTTCAAGTTCGAGAAGTAAGTGTACTTATCAACCGAACTCAATTGAGCCAACTGACCTGTGGCACCACCGGTACCGCCGCCGCCGGCGTTGCCAAGTTCGCCAATTCTCTGGTTGATCAAACGGCTGTTCGATACTTGAATAATCATGCCTCTGTCGTCCATGAAAGCATTAGCTGCCATGAATGCGCGGATGATCGATTCAGCGTGGTCGACATCACCTAGAAGAAGGGTTCTGTCGCTGCCGCCGACCGAGAAGGCCTTAACAACGATACGTGGATCGATTTCACGCAAGGTCGCTTGCAGTTGCGAATAGTCGCGGCTGACGCGAAGGTCAACAGCTATCGAGTTGCCGGCGTCATCCCAGAGAACCATGGTGGCTCCGCCTGGGCTCTTACCGAGAAGAACGATTTGGTTTTCAGCAACTACGACCGGTTCTGCAATAGAAGGATCGCTGATTGAAGTACGGACGATCTTGTTGCGTGATTTGAAAGTACGCGATTGGGAGACTTTCAAATCGATGATATTGGTCGACTTGAACTCTTCCATGTCGATTGTGCCGGTCACCACAGGCGGTATCGGTGTGGCTACGACTGGTGCATCGGTACCCTGAGCGATCAGAGCGTCCGGTGACATTTGCGAAACTAGATTTCCACCAGTGGTCTGAGGAGCTTGGTTGCTGATCTCAGGGGTAGGAATTTCATTACGCTCTTCGGAAGGAGCTGCTGCTCTGGTTTCGGACGGTACGCCGGAGACCAAATCGCTGGCTGCTTCTGTCGTCTCAGCCGCAGCTGCCGGTGTGTCGGCGACTTGCGGGTGAATAGTCAGCGCTGCACCAGGAGCCGGAGCAGATGCCGATGCGCCTTTGCCTTTCAGCAAGAAGAGCATTGCTTGTCCGTCAGCAGCAACGGGTCGTTGCGCTTGAACGACGGGTTTATCTGCCTGTCTGGCTTTGACTGTAACCGTCTTAGCCTTAGCCGGTTGGGCTGCAACCGTCTTGGTGCTGGACATTTTTTGCCAAATGTTTCCGGATGCCGGAGCTGCCAGTCCCGGGAGCATTGGAGCTTGCGCTAGCGCGAGCGACACGCTAAGAGCAAAGCACAACTGGGGCTTCTTCATAACACTCTCCCTTTTTTTCTGCCTCAAAATACCTTGCATTGTTTATTTCTCTCCCCTGCCTAATTGCTATCCGGAATCGGTGCGCCTTCAGGCAATGTCGGAGATGTCTTTTGGTGACGCTCCGCGCGACCGGTCGAGTAATGTCTTTCGTCGATGACTGTCGGTTCGACCTGGAACATATTGATGTCACGTGGACCTTCAACTCGTCCAATTTCTTCCGGCAGTTTCAGTTGTCCAGGTGTTCCCGGCAAGATGACTTCCGGTCTGATGGCAATTACAAGTTCGCTCTCATTTTTAGAGAAAGCTTTTGATCTGTAAAGCGCACCCAACACAGGGACTTCACCGTAAATCGGAGTCTTGGTGATATCACGTCCGCTATTGCTGGACAACAGTCCGGCGATATACAGCTCTTGACCCGGCTTCATTTCAACAATTGTTTGTGTCTTTCTGGTTGTGAAGCCAGGGACTTGAGATAGGGTGACGCCAGGAACCGAGAGACCCAGGGCTGGGTTAAGCAATCTGACTTCCGGTGAAACTTGCAGGTTGATCGATCCACTTTCCAGAAGAACCGGAATGCAATTAAGCCTTACACCAAAAGGTTCGAACACAACTGATTGTTGCGCCGCGCCGGCTGCAGCCAATGATTGCAAGATTGGAATTTCACCGCCAGCGAGAAAAGAACTTCTTTCGCCAGAGATCGAAACGAGCGTAGGCTCGGCCAGCAATCTAGATCTTGAGTGACCAATGACACCCTGGAATGTGGGGTTTATGGAAACTCTGGTCCTGTCGCCGACTGCAAAGTTGGACAGAGATGTAAACACGTTGGATTGATCTGCTTGTATAAAGCTCGAGCCGCCAGGAATGCCGAACAAGTTGGCACCTTGCAGAAGTCCCGTAGGAGTCAACGGAATTGGTTGACCGAGAGCTGTAGTCGGGATACCGGCGGTTAGCGTATTACTGTTGATAAACGTCACAGGGCTCTGACTCCAACCGTAGTTGGTCGGAACTACTGCGGCCGCTCCAGCTCCGGAAGCCAGTGCGTTAACCCCGGTGATATCAGTTGTGTTGAAACCAGGAAGGGTTCCCAAAATATTGTTTCCGGTGGAATTGTTGCCGCCTACTGCAAACGAGAACGTGTTGCTGGTGACGCCGATACCGAGTTGCATCGCCAATTCTCTTGCTGCAGTGGAGTTCAATTCCATGAAGCTGACGTGCAATGCGATAAGAGGAGTCTTGCGAACTTTTACAAGACTGGTGACTCTGCCGCCGTCGCTCGTAATTACCTGAGCGCGGGCGACGTTGTTGTTCAAGTTAGGGAAGAACAAATATTTGTCTACCGAACTCAACTGAGCCAATGTACCTGTCTGACCACCCTGACCGCCACCGCCTGCCACACCGATTTCACCAATTCTGGCGGAGAGGATGCGGCTGTTAGCAACTTGAATGTTCATGCCGCGGTCATCCATATATATGTTGGCCGCGCCGAACGCTCTGATAACCGATTCAGCATTGTCAACATCGCCCAGGAGAATTACCCGGTCGCTGCCGCCCACTGAAAATGCTTTGACGATGATACGAGGATCAACTTCTCTCAAAGTTGCTTGCAATTGGTTGTAGTCACGACTGACTCTCAAGTCTACGGCTGCGGAGTTGCCGGCGTCATCCCAGAGAACCAGGGTAGCACCGCCAGGAGCCTTGCCAAGAAGAACAATTTGATTTTCCGACACCACTACCGGTTCGGCAATCGAAGGATCGCTTATAGAGGTACGGACGATTTTGTTCTTCAACTTAAAAGTACGGGACTGCGAAACTTTGAGGTCGAGAATGTTTGTTGACTTGAACTCTTCGAGATCAACGGTGCCTGTAACCACAGGTGGTATCGGCGTCACCTGCACATCACCCTGAGCTACGACCGGGCGATCCGGAGCGAGCATCGTGAACAACGGCTTTGCTGCGACAGCAGGAGCTGCTGCTTGCGGCAATTCGCCGGCGGCATTATTGACGGCCACCAGATTTTGTTCGCTGGTGTCGCCGGCAGTGCTGACTTCAGCAGCTGCGTCTTGCGACACTTGAGGATGTATGGTGAGAGCAGCCGCAGGAGCTACGCTTCCGCCGGCTTGTTTGTTTTTGCCCATCAAGAAAAGCATCGCTTGTCCGTCCGCATTGGCGGCCGGCGTCAGAGCGACATGCTGTTTTTTTGTGGCTACAGCCGACACTTTATTAGTACGTGTCGCGTCCTTCGCCTTGGCGGTCACACGCACTGGTGCGTGCACTGCACTCTTTGCCGGTGCTTGCGCCATCTTCTGCCAGATACTGGCTGAAGGCGCCGCCTGCGCCGATAGTAAACTCGCCTGCGCAAGCGCTACCGAAACGCTTAGTGCCAAGCTCAACTGGGGCTTCTTCATACATTCTCCCTCTTTCAAGTCCCGCTCCCTGTGCCGATTTTTTTCGGGAGCCGTCGTTGTTAGTAGCTAGTACTATACCTACTCGGCTAGAAGCTTAACACGAGGCGGGGGGGGTTGCACGAATCTTTTTTCATGGCGTTAAGGGCGATTTGGGGCACAAAAACTTCACTTTTAATTTTTCAATCAAACCAAGATGATAGCTGGGTTTTAGTCCTTTTTAAGAGATGTAATTTGATAACCATGACAACCGTCCGTGGTGGCGCACCACAAAAATGTCAAGTTGATTGAAACCCAGCAATAGTGGCAGTGCAAGGCGCCTCTGCCACTACATGTAGGATGCACGTAAGTGTTTGCAAAATCTACGTAAGAACTGCCTGTTTTCGTCACCCTTGGCATGGCATCGAAGCAATGACAGGCTGGCACATTCGAAGCGTGGACGATATCCAGATCGCACTCGATGATAACTACCTCACCAGCGATCAGCTAAATGTTATATACTCACGAATGGCAGGGCGGTATATCCGGCGGTCTTTCCTAATCACGCCGGTTATTCGACAAAAAAATATTGGACGCTCCTGTTGACTATTGAGCCTGCATTTCTTGCAGCCCCGGTTTACCAATTCAGAGAGACACATAAGTGGTTGAGAACAGCAGCGAACAGGAAAAGGTCCTCGTTGTAGACGACGAGGCTTCGATCAGACGAATCCTTGAAACCCGGCTGAAACTGGCCGGCTACAACGTAGCCACCGCAGCCGACGGACAAGAGGCACTAGAACAATTCAATAGCTTCCAACCAGATCTCGTGATACTGGACGTGATGCTCCCGAAGCTTGACGGTTACGAAGTCTGCCGCGAAATTCGCAAGACTTCCGACACACCGATAATCATGCTGACTGCAGTTGCAGATGTTTCCAATAGAATTCAAGGACTGGAAATCGGCGCTGACGACTATGTGGTCAAGCCTTTCAGCCCCAGCGAATTGGAGGCGCGCATCAAAGCAGTATTGCGCCGCACCGTCGAGCGTCATCAAGATACGAGCCAATCGAAGAGCTCGAATGTCATTACGATCGGCAATCTGAAAATTGATTTAAACAAGCGTCAAGTGACGCGAAAGAACGAACGCATCCGCTTGACGGGGATGGAGTTCAGTCTTTTGGAATTACTGGTCACGAATTCCGGCAAGCCCTATTCGAGAAGCGAAATCCTTCAACAAGTATGGGCATATCCGCCTGACCACAGAATCGACACCAGAGTTGTTGATGTGCACATCAGCCGCTTGCGCTCAAAACTGGAAGAGGATTCGTCCAATCCGGATCTGATCCTCACCGCTCGCGGTATCGGATATATGTTCCAAAAAATCAACTAAATCTTTCGAAGAGCCGTTCAATCAGAAGGTCTGCAAAAATTCAAAAGAGCCGCCAACTATAAAGATGGCGGCTCTTGAATTTTGAATGCGAGTTTTGCAAAGCAAAACTGAATATCGCTTGTGCCAAACAGCCTTATTTATGTTCCGCTATCCCAAGAACTCATGTACTTGGTCATCTCGGGGGTGAGCTTGTCGATCGAAATTCCCAGTGAATTCAATTTCAATGTGGCGATTTCTTGATCGACTTCAGCCGGAAGAGTATGAACCTTGTTTTCCAGCTTGCCTTTATTCTTGACTAGATACTCGAGTGCCAGAGCCTGATTGGCAAAGCTCATGTCCATTACGCTGGCTGGATGTCCCTCGGCGCAAGCAAGATTGACGAGACGGCCTTCGGCAAGTACATAAATATGATTGCCGTTTTTCAAAACGAACTCATCCATATATCCGCGCACCGGGCGTTTTGACTTCGCTTGTTTTTCCAGTGCCACCAGATTTAGTTCTATATCGAAATGGCCCGAATTGCATATAATAGCCCCATCCTTCATCGTTTCGAAGTGAGGTCCGTCAATTACGTGACGGTTGCCGGTCACCGTAATAAATAGATCGCCAATCACGGCCGCTTCTTTGATCGGCATGACACGGAAGCCATCCATCACCGCTTCGATCGCTTTAATAGGATCTATTTCTGTGACAATTACGGTAGCTCCCAGTCCCTTGGCTCTCATGGCGACGCCTTTGCCGCACCATCCATAACCTAGCACCACGACATTTCTGCCGGCGATCAATCTATTGGTGGCGCGGATGATACCATCGAGAGTAGACTGACCGGTGCCGTAGCGGTTGTCAAACATATGCTTGGTCTGGGCATCATTGACAGCGATAGCAGGAAATTTCAAGGCGCCGTCTTTTTCCATCGCCCGCAAACGCGTGATACCAGTGGTGGTTTCTTCCGTCGAACCGATTACTTCCTTTACTTGCTCCGGGCGCTCCTTTATGAGGGTAGCGACCAGGTCAGAACCATCGTCGATGATGAACTGCGGTTTGTGATCGAGAGCGATTTGAATATGCTTGTGATATGTGGGAATGTCTTCCCCTTTGATCGCATAGGTCGAAATACCGTACTCACCGACGAGCGCTGCTGCTACATCGTCTTGTGTCGAGAGTGGATTCGAAGCAATCAAGACCGCATCGGCTCCGCCAGCTTGCAGGGCAAGAGCGAGATTGGCCGTCTCGGTCGTGATGTGAGCGCAGCAAGATACGCGCAGCCCTTTGAAAGGCTGTTCCTTTTTAAAGCGTTCACGAATCTGTCTGAGCACGGGCATGTCGCGTTCTGACCATTCGATTCGCTGTTTTCCCTCAGCCTTGAGGTTGAGGTCTTTTACTTCGCACGACGGAACTGTTTGGTTAGCCACGGACATATCACTCCTTTTGTTTTCAGACAGTCTCCTCGACAGCAATATCTGGCGGGAGAACTCCTACAGAAGAGAATCTTATAGAAGCAACAAGTCTACCATCTGCAATATTCTTTCCTTTAAAGAGTTGCCAAGTGGAAATCTTAATAATTATGATCGAACCCGGAACTTTACTAATGACGGGTTAATCCAGACATATGATGGGGAAAGTAGAGTAAGTAAAGACCTCATTTTTCTACACAGAAGCAAAACATCATGGAAACCAGGCAATCTTTCAGACAGGACGCACTGAAGAGACTGAACAGAAAGGTTCAGGGGATTTGCACAAGCGCCATGTCAGTAACGGTTGCATTTGGGATTACAGCAATTTTCACGGCCGCCTCGGCAGGAACCATGTTGCACGGTCATCTGGAAGAGATGGCTATGCAACAACCAGCCATGAATGAACAAAAACTCAGCGTTTCTTCCTTACCGAACTCATTTCCATATTCATTTACAGGTGTCTGGCGCTGTGAAACGACAGTGATAGATTCCGGCGTTTCTACGATTTTGCCAGGGCAAAAGAGCATTTCTGAAATATCTTTCAAACACTCGCCGGATGGTCGTACGGTCGCTTCCTGGGCACAGCCGGGCTGGACGGAGGCAGAAGCCAGCCAGGTCAGTTTTAGTGCTGAAAAAGCACGCGTCGACCGCACCAACTATTACTGGGCAGACGGAGTCAAGGGCGCCTGGGCGGCACGCTCCAGAGACGACTTTACGCGCGTTTCGGACAGCCAGATGATATCCAAAAGCTATATCGACCAATACGTAGACGGTCAATATATAGGCAGATACCGGACCACATCAGTTCTTTACAGAATTTCCGATGCCGACGGCATGTGCAAAAACTTGACAGAACCTAAGTAGAATCTCGAAGTAGAATCCAAAATAAAGTCGACTTTTATTTTACGGATGCCGGTTCGGCGCTCTTGCTGCCGGCTCGAAATTGCGCAAATGATTCCTTGCCGCGAAATATTGCGGAGCGTCCCAGATCGCGCTCGATGCGCAGCAGTTGATTGTATTTAGCGGTACGCTCAGATCGGCATGGTGCGCCGGTTTTGATTTGTCCTGTTGAAGTCGCTACTGCCAGATCGGCGATAGTGGCATCTTCAGTTTCACCAGAACGGTGGCTCATCATGCTGGCATAACCGTGTTCGCGGCCCAATTCGATTGCCTTGATTGTTTCGGTTAGCGTGCCGATTTGATTAGGCTTGATCAAAATCGCGTTCGCGACACCACTCTCGATACCACGAGCCAGGCGCACCGTATTTGTGACGAATAGATCGTCGCCTACCAGTTGCACCCTGTCGCCTAGCTTTTCGGTCATCAACTTCCAGCTGTCCCAGTCATCTTCGGCCAATCCGTCTTCTATACTGATAATTGGGTAGGATTTGCAAAGCTTTTCGTAGAAGGCAACCATTTGCTTACCGGACAAAGACTTGTTTTCGGTGGCGAGACGATACTCTCCTTTTTCAAAGAATTCCGTGGAAGCGGGATCCAGAGCAAGTGCTACTTGGTCACCAGGTTTCAAACCCACCGCCAAAATGGCTTCGACAATCAATTCGAGTGCCGCTTCATTCGTTTTCAACGACGGAGCAAATCCGCCTTCGTCACCAACTCCGGTGCTCAGCCCTTTTTTATGTAGCACCGCCTTTAGTGCATGATAAACTTCCGACCCCCAGCGCACGGCTTCTGAGAAGCTGTCTGCGCCTACAGGAGCGATCATGAATTCTTGAAAATCGACACCGTCTTCGGCATGTTTGCCACCATTGAGAATATTCATCATCGGCACAGGAAGAATCGATGCGGATACGCCTCCGACATATCGGAAGAGTGGCATGCCAACTGCGTTGGCAGCAGCCTTAGCGACAGCTAGACTGACACCTAGAGTAGCGTTAGCACCCAGATTAGCTTTGTTGTCAGTACCGTCAAGTCGCTGCAACTCAAGATCTATGCTCGTCTGATCGAAAGCATTTGCACCGGCAAGCGCTTTAGCTATCACTTCATTGACATTGTTTATAGCCTTCAGTACGCCCTTGCCGTGATAGCGCTTAGGGTCCTTGTCGCGTAATTCCACAGCTTCGAAGCTGCCTGTGGAAGCGCCGGAGGGAACAGCTGCTCGTCCTGCAGCACCGTTTGCAAGCACGACGGTGACTTCGACTGTCGGAAAACCCCGAGAGTCCAAAATTTCCATCGCGGATATTTCCTCAATATGCGCCATCACTCGTTCTCCCTGCTCACGCCGTTGATACTTGAACTACTACCAGATCACTAGCAGTCTATTCTAGCGTCCGTATTTATCAGAATTTCTCTCATTTTTTGTGCAGAAAATTTTTCAATTCCATCCTCAGAGAGATCAGGCCTTTAGTATAATCATTGACACGGGGCATCCCGTCTTCCCTCTGCGGAAGGCTCGATTCCCACTCACATTGTGGTCTGTTTGGTTAGCAAAACATGGTATCACTCGATACCGAACTACTAGAAGCGGCGGTCATCCATGGGTCAGTACCAAGCTGGGGGATTCCAGGCAATCCAGGAATACTTCCAACAGAAGTTCTGTCGTTTTTGTGCACACCCATTTGCGTCTGAAGGAATCCAATTACTACGCGAGGAGCCCGGTGTATTGGTGGTGCGAGTCACGTGCCATACATGCAGCAAACCGCTAGGTGTCGCAATTGTCGGCACAGCTCCGCGAAGCCAGAAAGAACGTCCCAGAGTCCCTCACGATTGGACCAAAAAAGATATTGAAAAACTACATAATCGTGCACCAATCAGCTATGACGACGTTCTCGATGCTCACGCCTTTATCGATCAACTGGGGCCGGATTGGTCCAAGCTGATACCACGGGCGGGGCGACAAACCCACTAAGATAAAGCTCGATTCTAAAACAGACTCCGTTCCAAAAGGGCGGAGTTTTTTTTGCGACATCCTTATATATAGGTTCGTATTTGATACCAGATCAAAAGAGCAGAATGCCGTTCATAAAAGTTGTAAAACATTACTGGTAAACAGTTTTCAGCCACGCGGGCTAATTCTCTTACTGAAAACATCGAGCGAAATAAAGGCGATCGCCACCACATTGCCACCAGCGATAAAAAATGACACGACCTCATATATGGTGCCTAGCGATCTGAGTGACACTAAGGATGGTGCCAAAAATCCCGGGGCAAGATCATATGTATGGTCCCTCGGCACCCCTGATGGGGCCTCCTTCATAAGCGGCTCTCCGAAAAACCAGACCAGCGACAGGCATGTATGCTTTCGAGATTCAGTCTAAATCCACTCGAGATCTCATCGAGATCCGCAGGCAATCCAACCTGAATGAAAACGCACTACTGGCAGCAAAAAAAATGCCGATCCGGCATATTGAATGACACCATCATCAGTATCACCAACAGATGACAAGCGGGATTTGGACAATAATTCAATCTTAAGGCTTCCTCCTTACTACTTACGACTTTATCAATTTGCATCGAGGTTGCACTTGGCGGGAGATTGCCGCGAACAAGGCGCAGAATTATTTGAGTAAACTATTCAAAATCGACTGATAAAACAGGGCAAAAAACTTGCCTGCCTGTTGGACATACGCGTGGCATCATGGCATCCGAGAAGAAAAACATCGCTATAGCGACAGCCCTTACTGCGATAGTGACAACCTCTTGTCAAGCGACATCAGGTCAGGACGTTCGCCCGGCTGACGACTCTACTCAAAGCGCGACTCTTCTTTCCGAGGCACCTCAAAACGCACCCACGGAAAAAACAAAACAAGTGCCTGTGATCCTGCAGGACGAAGGCATCGAAGAGGTGCCAGGCAGTCCGGATTTCGAGGATAAACTGCACGCGCTCAACTGCTCAATTCTTCTCAAAGAAATTGAATTTGCCAAATTCAATATTCGCTTCAAGCAACAGGGCAATGTGCAAGGCCGCTGGCGTGGTTTGCGTTATTTTGCATCGCAAGAAACAAACGCTATCTTGACCGTGTCCGGACTGATCGGACAAGTTGTTGCCAGAGAACGCTCCCTGGACAATACGACTCGGACGCTCAATGAAGACACAGGTCAGGTGACCGCACGTCCGAGACCGTTGAACAGAAGGGCTATTGAGCGTGCTTTGTGCACGCAAATGATCGGTCAACAAATTGGCTCTCTAGGCGCATTAAACGAGCTGGCAATCAACTGTTATCACGCTCGCCAGGCGAAAAAACACGGCTACGATGGAGACTCCGCCCTCAAGAGAGCCGCGATCATGCGCCAGGAGTTGAAAGTTCTTCTAGCCGAGCGCCAGCAACTGGTCGAAAGCGTGGTCATGGCTCCGACACTCAAGCAGGTGCTCACCCTGGAAGGCGAAGTGCTTAGAGACGTTTGCAATCTTACTTTTGATGAATACAGGCGCTTTCACAGAAGCAATGCCCGATTCCTGGCATTTCAGAATTCGCTTTTCTTCGGCGATTTCGCAAAGGCTAGTGTGGGTTGGCCGGGCAACCTCATAGGAATATTGGGACAAGCCAACAGAAATCCGACTCTAGCTGGTCCGAATGGTATTTGCGTTGCCACATCAGGAGCGATCGTAGCGGCCAACCCGATTGTCGCCAGGGGAGTGGGAAAGCTTGTGGAAATGCGCACGCGCAAAAAATTGAATCGCGAATTCGGAGACACCGAAAGACAAGATCTCGACGATTTTGAAAAAGACACAAAGGACCTGAAAGCGGCACTGGAAAAGCACAGACAGTACGGAAACACTCCACTTCTGGCTTGCGAAGACAGAATTGCTCTTTACCAATCTGAAAACCGGAGCCGCCAAAAACAGGTAGATCTGGCATCGCGCGAGGTCAAAGCCGGACAAAGAACAGCCACTCAAAATGTAATTTCCGCGCAAATAGTCGGCAATACAAAACTGGCAAACGGTATATCGAATCTGACTGCCGGATTCAAATTTCCGCGCAATCAAAGAGCAAACTTCCCGCTTGTAGTAGATGGTCAGATCGCTTACCTGGCTGGCTCCAGCTTCGGCGCCGCAGACAACATTCGTATTCAAATTCAGGCAGAGTTCAGAAGGCGCAGACTCAAACGGCAAAGACTCTTACCCAGCCAGGTCTATGCAGACCGCATGAAAGCCCTCGATGATCTAGAAAAGCGCATCAACTCGCCCTTGTAGCCGCCGATCCCGATCAAACAAATTGCAATCCCGCCCTCAGCTCGCCTTTCATGAAGCGCATTGGCGTTGTTTCGGCATGTCTTCGGAGGCTTCAATATATACTGGAGGCTGGAAATAAGACTTCCCGAGAACTCGCCCGAGAAAAAGATAAAAATGTTTCCTGCCGAAAAATTCCTGATCTCCAGACCGCTCAAAACAAGGAGCGAATTTTCGGTTGCCTGGTTTTACCCTAATACCTACACTGTGGGCATGGCAGGATTGGGTTATCAGCTGGTTTTTCGCCTCCTTGACGAAGACGAAGATATTGCCGTACTGCGCGGCTTCACCGACATGGAAGAGCCCGGCGTAGGCGATGCCGCCATTCTTGGTTTTACGCTTTCCTGGGAATTGGATTACGCTAATATCGTCTCGATCTTGAGAAAGCATGATATTCCTGTTTCTGCAAAGGACAGAAACGACGAGCACCCGCTCGTTTTCGGCGGCGGTCCGGTGCTCACGGCAAACCCAGAGCCTTTCGCAGACATATTTGACGTGGTGCTACTGGGCGATGCGGAAGTGGCGGTGCCGTCTTTTCTTGCCGCTTACAGAGAAGCCCGCAAGTTAAACTTAAGGCGAGACAAACTGCTGAGCATGGCCAACACCGACGGCATCTACATTCCTCAGTTTTACGAAGTTGAGTATCTGAGCGAAAAAGACTACCAGGGTCCGGTGGCCTCGATCAAACCGACTGACGGCGTTCCGGCCTTGCCACGCAAAAAGGCTTTTTCCCCGCCAGCTGATTATGTCGCTCATTCAATCGTTCTGTCGCCGGAAACAGCCTGGGGCAACATGTTTCTCGTCGAGGTAGTGCGCTCTTGCCCTCAAGAATGCCGCTTCTGCCTGGCCAGTTTTTTGACCAGACCATTTCGCGCCACCAACGTTGACACATTGATAGGTGCCATCGAGATGGGTTTGAAACATACCAACAAAATCGGATTGCTGGGACCATCGGTGACCGAACATCCTCGCTTTGATGAAATTGCTGCAAGACTGAAAGGACGAGAGAATCTCAGCTTATCGATCGCTTCAGTGAGAGCCGACACTTTGACTGAAGAGATTCTCGCCACGCTCGCCTCACTCGGTCAAAAGTCAGTCACCATCGCCATCGAGTCAGGCTCTGAGCGACTGCGCGAAATCATGAAGAAGAACCTGAGCGAAGCAGAAATTCTCCACGCCGTGTCCCTTGTGGAAGCGTCAGGGCTTGATTCCATCAAGTTTTATGCTATTGCCGGCTTGCCGCATGAGACTCAAGAAGATCTCGACGAAACAATTCGTCTGATGACGCAGCTCAAGAAAAAACACAGGAAATTGCGCTTCGTGCTTGGTATTAGTTCTTTTGTCCCCAAGGCTCAAACGCCCTTTCAGTGGAATGGCAGAGACAGAGATTGCGGCAAAAAGCTCGAATATCTGCGCAAAAACCTGTCGAAAATCGGCATTGATGTACGCCCGGAAAGCCACAATTGGAGCGATATCCAGGCTCTCCTTTCCCGCGGCGATCGCCGTCTGCACCCGATTTTGAAAGCCGTGGAAGAAAATTCGGGCAACCTCGGTGCCTGGAAAAAGGCAATTAAGGAAGCGGCAGCAAATGATGACGGAATGCCGCCGGTGCGAGACTTTTACATCTTTCGAGATATCCCCAGGGACGAAATTCTGCCGTGGAGCCATTTGCAGGATGAAGAAAAGACGCTTTACCTGGGCAAACACAATGAGGCGGCTCTGGCGCTTTCGCTCAATACACCCGCGCAAAGGCAGACTTCATAATTGTGGATTCGAATTGCAGATTCGAACTGTAGATTTTGAGATTTTAGAATTTGCCCTTTAATTAGATCCGGTTGAAAAGCTTATAGACTGAAAGTAGCACCCACTTGGGGCAGTCATGTGCATAGGGAGAGAGCATGGATAAATCCACGCAAATAAGCCAGTTGGTGCAACCGATCAGAGACGACCTGTTGTCAGGAGCGGCTGAGGTTGCTCTGAGAGCGATCACGATCTACCAGACCGTAGTGCAGGAGGAAGAAGATCCGGCCAAGCTCAAAAAATTGCTGACCGACACAACACTTTCCTTGATCGACGCCCAACCGGCGATGGCACCCGTTTTCCACCTGGGCAATTCCGTCTTGCTTTCCGTCCGCTCTGCTGAAACAACCGCCGAAATCAAAGCGTGCTTAGACGAAGCACTGACCAACTTCGAAAAGCAACTGTGTGAATCGGCCAATGTGATTGCCGATAAAGTTTATGAGCTGATTCCGCCGGGTGAAGTGGTTTTTGCATATTCCTTCAGTTCAACGGTAGTCAGTTGCTTACTCAATGCCCGAGCCAAGGGCCGTTTTTTCCGGGTTGCCTGCACTGAAGCCAGACCTGCTTTCGAAGGCAACAAGCTGGCTAGCCGCCTGGCCAAAGGCGGCATTGAAGTGATGCACACATTCGATAACGCCATGGGGTTGCTCTTGCCCACATGCTCAGTCGCCTTCATGGGCGTCGATTGCGTAGGACGTCCGGGCGTCGTCAATAAAGTCGGCTCATGGCTTTTGGCAATTGCATGCAAGGAGTTGGGCATTCCACTTTATGCTCTGACCGGCACCGAAAAGTTCGTCACAGACGAGCGCCTGTTCGAATTCGAGCGCCATGAGCGTCCATCTGAGGAGGTCTGGAGCGACTTTCCGAAAGGCGTCCGAGTCCTGAACCGGCACTTCGAACTAATTCCCTTCAGTCATATTAGCGGAGTTGTCACCGAACAGGGTATCTTGAAAGGGAACGACATCGACAGCTATGTTTCCAAACTAGAGGTCCATGAAGCCCTACGGCTTGAACCGGCGGGTATCTAACAGCAAACGACCTGACGCTTTTCACAATCTAATTAATCGACAAGATGAAAGCACCACTATTTTTTGCCATATTTATCCTGGTCGGCAGCCAGAGTCCCTCTTATGCGAAAATCGGCGAATCGATTTCGTCATTTCGTACCAAAACTGCTCAAAAATTCAAATTTCGCACACAGGAAAGCCGCGGAGCCCAAACGAATTATCGCTTCGCTTTTCCTCTGACTCCGGAAGAAGAAGCCCGCTGCCCCGGGTTTGGGACAGGGGTGACGGTGACTGTGGCCGGCGGCAAAATCGTCGGACAGTCGATGGCGATCAGAATGGGAGACGCCTATGACGAGGGCAGGGCAATGGCGGCTCGCCGTGCGCTCGATTTTATTCTCGAAGGAATAGGCAAGCCCAAAAGCACGTCTCAGAGCGAAGACTCACAGCAACTTGCCAGCATCAAGAGCGCCATCGAACAGGCGATGATATCCAATCCTCAAAATATCCAGTTTCCCGGTTTTCCGCAGCGCGCAAAATTGTCGTGCTCTACAGACGGCGACTTGCTGATTGCCGTTTTGCCGCCAATTGAAACCGCGCCTCCGGGCTCATTTATGCAAGGCGGCCCGCCAAGATAATCGCCGAGCGACGCCATTCATCACTCGGTCTGATTACGCTTCGAAGTCTCTTTTGAAACCCTACAGCTCCTGCCCTTTGGGTCGATCATTTATGCCAAGATAGATGACATCAGAGCTGGTACCGCAGATACTGCCATCTGGATCAACCGCGAACACTCTTATCTGATAACAGCCATTGCTTGGTAGCCAGTTTCGTTCCACATTGATCCTGCCTTTGGTATCAGCGAGCTTCCATCGTCTCATTGCTTTGCCGCTGAACTCTGTACTTCGAAATGTCCAGCCTTCAGATTGAAACATTTTTCCGGGTCCGGAAAGTTCAATCATGCAGTCCGATGCACCTGTGACGTTTCCAACGTCGTATTCAAACTGAATTGGAAATTTGAAACTACGATAAACGCCGTCATTACACTCTCTCAACGTGTCCGGCGCAGGGTGAATAGACGGCACTAATGTCGCTCCGTTATTACAGCGTGCTGCCAATACCCGCACACGGGGCTCTTTTCCAACATGAATGCTAAATCTGGATACGTTTTTCAGAAAGAACCAGCAGGCTGCCTCATCAACAGGAAACCTGAGCGTTTGAATGTTTTTCGTCAGGTCATGACTTACTTCGACATAGTTAGCTAAGCGTAAAGGAAATTCATGCTTTAGATCTATTTTTAGCTCGAGCTTGTTTTTTGTTCCGATTTGATTTGGGTCGAGCACTTCTATGTCGACTTCAATAAATTGAACAGACATTGGAATGATTGGTGGCTCTGCTATAAGGCTCACCTCATCGTTTCCTTGAAGAAATTCAACCATCAACTTTGAATCTAGATTTTCATTTCTTGGTGTCAAACTAGAAAGGCTGGCACTTTTCTCGTCCCAATACATAACTCTGTATTTGCTTGATTTAAGCCGATCTCGCAAAACCCCTGAAGGGACTAGTCGATCATTCATGTAAAAACGCGGTTCCAGAACGCAGACCTTAGTTGCCAACTCGGGAAAGCAAAGTGGCGGTGTCAGCAAAGCCTTGAGCAAATAGTAGCTGTAAAACATGTGTGCACCGTTGATTTGGTGCGGTAGAAAGGCAATCAGAACTTTCTGATCGGAGGGCAACCGCTCAGTCGCAATAAGAATCTGTTTTTTGAGAGCAATCACCTGAGCTGCAGCAGCGATCCAGCATTGATTGTTTTTCTTGCCGACGAAGGTATTCAGTCCAATAATGGAACAAAAAAGAATTGCGGCAAAGAGCTTGAAGGCGCTTGCCATCCTTTGCGGAGCAGAAATATTGCCTGGCACCAACAAAACACTAATGAATATGGAGAGCACGGCTGTACCTAAATAAAGGAAACGATTGCCAGCAAGAGACTGACTTAACGTAAAAACCTGGTAGAGCGGCATCATTTGCAAAACAAACCAGCCAAACAAAAAGCCCATACACCGCAAATAGTTTGATGAGATTCTCTCAAGCACAATTCTTCCAAAAAGAAATACGCCAAATATAAGATAGATCAGCCGAAGTAGATGTTCTACGAGTGTTCCTTTGGACATTAGCTCTTCGTTGAATGGAAAGGCAACTTTCCATAAGTTGGTCAGTTTTCCCCAAAAAGCTGCAAAGGAAAGGTCTATGGTCTCATCTGCCGCCCCTACATAGCCACCGAATATAGTGCCCAGAACCAGGAACCGAATCAAAACACACAAACCCAAAATAGCGAAGTATGGAGCAGCCAATCTCACTCCTTGCTTTACTTTTACAGATAGCTTTTGCTGCCTAGCAGCGCAAATAATGTATAGGAAAATAACAAATGGCAAGGTGCAGACCATTTCTTTGGAAAGCATTCCCAACATAAAAAAGGCGAGCGATAGATTCACAGCCTGATGCTTACTGCTTGTCAATCCGTGTTTGCAGTCCAACTGTTCGAGAAAGAGAGAAAACGAGAGCAAATAGAACATCGTCGATAGTCCATCTACTCGTCCAACGATCCATGTTGCCGCTTCAGTGTGCAATGGATTGACCGCAAACAAGATCGCGGAGGCCAAACCAACGATGTTGCCATTTTCAATTTCGAAAGTTTCGCAGAGATGCTTACCGATGAAAAACAGCGACAAAGACGCGATTAACGAGTAAATCAAGTTGCTGAAATGATAGCCAAAAGGATTCACGCCAGACAGCAGAAAATCAAGCGCAAAGCTCAATTCTGTGACTGGTCTATAAAAAATCTCGGTTGACGTATCCTGCGTCCAGGCGCTAAGGAATGTAGAGAATATCAGCCAGGGATGCCCGTCCAAAGCACGGTAAACGTAGTTAATATGAGTAAAATCATCAGAAGTGAAGTAACTGGAAAGAGTATCGCCGAACTCGAAAAGCAGCAAAGCCATTATCAAAAATGCAAGGCTAAGCAGCTTTAAAAAGGGCGGAAGGTCCACCGAAAACCGACTCTTGGTAGCTAACTCATCCTCCAAGAAGAGTTTCCTGTTCTTACGGATACAAGCCGCGCAGCCTGCGCGCTTCGATCACGCGTCCAAGAGCCAGACGCATGGCAGCGTCCCTGAGCGAAAGCTTGTGCTCTTTTGCGGCTGCGAATACCTGATCGCAGGCTCCAACGACTAGTTGTTCGAGGCGTTTGTAGACTTCGTTTTCGTCCCAGAAAAGGCCCATCAATCCCTGCACCCACTCGAAATAACCAACCGTCACAGCGGCTGAATTGGACAAAATATCGGGCAACACATGTACACCGCGCTTCGCCAATACTTCGTCGGCTTCCGGCGTAGTAGGCGCGTTTGCTCCTTCCACTACAACCTTTGCCTTGATTCTGTCTACGTTGCCTGCATTGACCTGGTTTGCCACCGCGCACAAAACCAGAATGTCACACTCCAGCTCCACCACTTCATGCACGGGAATGAATTTGCCTTCCGGATAATTCTCCATACTGCGATGCTCTCTGTAGTGTGCCTTCACGGCTTCAACATCAAGCCCCTTCGGGTTGTACACGCCTCCTGACGCTTCCGACACACCGACAATCTTGAATCCGGCCTTGATCAAGTTTCTCGCAGTGCCGGATCCGGCGCGGCCCAGACCTTGAATTACCACTGTCGGCTCGTTGCTCGTCATACCGATATTTTTCAGGAGCTTCTGCGTGCAAAGTGAAACACCATATCCGGTCGCTTCCAGCATGCCGAGAGAGCCGCCGATTGACTTCGGTTTGCCGGTGACGATCGAAGGGACAGTATGGCCGACGTTGACGCTGTAAGTGTCCATCATCCACGCCATAGTCTGTTCGTTGGTATTCAGATCTGGTCCCATAATGTCAGCATCAGGACCGATGATATCGATAATCTCGGAAGTAAATCTTCGGGTCACCCTTTCCAGCTCGGACTGGCTCATGATATGCGGATCAAGGCGAATACCGCCGTGGGCGCCACCGAATGGGAGATTCATAAGAGAGCATTTCCAGGTCATCAGCATTGCCATAGCGGCAATCTCGCCCAGATTTACATGTGGATGAAATCTCACGCCGCCTTTGCCGGGTCCGAGAGCCAGGTCATGGTGCACGCGATAGCCCTGGAAGGCTTGCACAGAACCATCATCCATGCGGCAAGGAACTACAACAGAGAGGGCACGCTTGGGCTGCATGAGGGGTCCGATCGTGCTCTCGTCAAGCTTCAGAGACTGAGCAGCTCGGTGGATGCGCTTCTGAGCCATCAAGAAATCTTCGGTTTCCCACTCATTCTTGAGTTTTTCTTTCTTGTCGCCTGTCTCTTTCGAGTCGCCCTTTTGCTTAACTTTCCCCATGTGGATATACACCTTAGCTGCCGGAGTGAAGCCAATATTATAGGCACTAAGGACGTAAAATTTCATTGTTTATCGCCTTTTAACGGCTCTTGACCACCCTCGGCAAGGTACGCAGCCGCACTGGTCCTGGCGCAATCTATTAAAGTTCTTGCCCCTTGGGACGATCGTTGATTCCGAGATAAATCAGATCGGAGCTTGTGCCTACGATCTCTCCATTGGCTTTGCTTGCAAACAAGCGCAGCTGATAGCAAGCGTCTTCAGGGAAGATATCTCTATCGATGGTGATACTGCCTGTAGTGCCTACCAAAGTCCAGGTCTTGAGTGGCTTTTTCGAAAGTGAAGTGCTGCGATATGTGTAATTTTCCAGTTGAAACATAAATCGCGGGCGCGACAATTCACAAATGCAAGAGGCCGCTCCGGCAATATTCGAAACGTCATATCTAAATTCCAGGGGAAACCCAATGGGTCGATAAACTCCATCATTGCACTCCCGCAAGTTCTTGCCGGCAACAGACAAGTCCGGAGTTAAATCTCGTCCATCAACCAGGCGAGCAGCACTGAGACTGAAGTTGTGCCCTGTGCCGTGGTACATACTAAATTTGGATCTCTGCTTCAACAATAACCAGGAGACTACTTCGTCTACCGGAAATCTCAAGGTTTGAAATTTCAAACCTGTGTCATATGGTGCCGCGCACCAGAAGTCCATCCATCGTGGGGGCTCCGGCAGGTCTTCGAACCTGAGATACATCTTCCGCATTTTGCCGGTTGTTGCAGAAGGTCTTGTATTCACAAGATCGACTTCCACAAAGCGAACCGCACTTGATTTGAACGGTCTCTTAGCACTTATTATTGTATTGTCAGGGACAGTGGCGGAATCCAGACAGAGTTCCGGCAGCGACTTGTTTTCTGTTCCACTTTCAGCGCCAACATCGGCTGTAGGACTTAAGTCTGCAAGTTTAAAACGATCGACATTCCAAAAAACAGTGCGGTACTTTTCTTGATCGGCAAGCTTTCTTCTCAGCACTCCCGGTGGTATCGCCGTGTTGGACATATAAAAGCGCGGCTCTAATACGCTGACACGATTGGAAACATCATCCGGACAAAGAGGTGGCGACAGCAGCGCCTGCAGCGCATAGTAGCGGTTGAAAACAAATGCACCCAAGACCTGCATCGGCAGGTAAGCGATCAACAGCTGTTTTTGCGCCGGAAGTGCAGATACGGCAGAATTGATTTCCTTCTGAAGCTCCTTTACGTGCAACGCTGCGACTATCCAGGCGTTGTTGTTCTGCTTGCCGACGATTACAAAAAGACCGGAAAGAAAACAGAGCAACACACAGGCGAATGCCTTTAGCGCCCGTTTTCGCTTTTCCGCCAGACTTGTCCTTCCGCCCGGCACCAGTGCAACGGCAACGATAATCGAAAGAATCGCAGTGCTTAGATAGAACAGCCGAGCGCCGGCAAGAGATTGACTCAATTTGAAAACCTGCAACAGCGGCAGGTACTGCAGCACCAGCCAGGAAAGCAAAAATGCGAACAATTTCAACTGCTTCTTGTGAAACCTGTCAAAGAAAAGCCGCCCTACCAGGTAGACTCCAGTCAGTGCGTAAAAAACATGGAAAGCAATCGCAATTGCGCCATTGCAGTCAAAGAGTTCTTCGTTGAATGGATATGCAGCCTTCCACAAATGATGCAAGCGCATAATAGAATCAGGAATTGAGCGATTCATTGCATCGCCGAGAGCGCCGACATATCCGCCTATCAAAGTGCCGATTGCCATGTAGCGGACAGGAAGGTAGAGGGCTAAAACCGAAAAATACGGGAGGCTAGCCATGAGAGCTGTTCTCAGCTTCCCCGCCACACTTTTCTCTTCACTAAGAAATAAGCAACACAAAAATATTGTCGGCGGCAAGGTGATCGCCATTTCCTTGGAGAGCAAGGCCAGCGCAAAAGCGCTGAGTGAAAGCCAGCCTGTGGAATGCCTGAAGACCTTTGTGCTGGGCGGCAGTTTCAGAAAAAGTGCAAATGCAACCAGGTAAAACATCGTCGACAAGCCATCGACCCTACCTACAATCCACGTAGTTACTTCCGTGTGCAGCGGGTTGACCGCAAAGAGGAAAGCAGACACATAGCCGATTGCAGCTGGGTGAGAAAACTCAAATCGCCGGGCGAGACTTTTGCCTATGGAAAAAACGGCAAATGCGGCGATGAATGAATAGAGAAAATTCGAGACGTGATAGCCGAGCGGATTGGTGCCTGAAATCAGAAAATCCAGCGCATAACTGGCTTCCACAAGCGGACGATAGAAGATCTCTTGCGTAGCATCCGGCATCCACACCGTTGTGAACATGCGCAGCAGCAATCCGGGATCACCATTGAAGACGCGGTACACGTAATTGACTAGAACCAGGTCATCGCTGGTGAAATAGCTGTTTAAGGCTCCTCCGAATTCAAAAATCATCGCCGCAGCAGTGACAACTGCAAAGATGAACAGTCCGAGCATTCCTTGATCGCTCGAATGTTGCCGGACTGAATCTTGCCCGCCTGACTCTTGCCGGCTTGATTCCGGAGACTTTGCCTGCTCAGATCCTTCTGTAAGCGCGTCCGAACTCATAGAACGACCTTACTTGGCGACCGCTTGTTTGCTCTCTTTGAGTAGATGTTCTTGAACCTGTTCTGCAGCCCGACTGCTCTTCTTGCGCACAGAATCAATGATGATGTGAGCTTGCTTCGCCAGAGCTCTGGCCACGTCCGAATGCTTCTCGTCAAATCCACTCAAATTGATAAGCACGTTGTAATACGCGCCCTCGGCTGCTGCAAGCGCCATTAATCCGGCCACACCTGCATCGGACAACGAATTTGGATTGCCCTTTCTGATTGCCGTGTCGACAAGATCGAGCGCATCTTCACATCGTTTTAAAACACCCAGAGGCACATTAGTCGCTTCAAGATTGGCCTCGTGCATCGCGTTGTCGCGAGCCGCCACTTCTTCCGGTGTTGCCTTTGGCAGCCGGCGAGCTTCGATAATGCGATTGTAGGCATTCATGTCATTGTCGACATCACGCAAAAATTCGCTTTTCAAAAACTGACCTCTTTCAGCCAAATCATTCAAAAGAGGCTTCGATTTTTCAAATCCCTTCTTCTCATAAGTCAGATTGCCCACCATCGCCGAAAGAGACGCGGACAGAGCACCGGCAAGAGCAGCCGCGCTGCCGCCTCCCGGCGCCACAGAATCAGAAGCCAGCTCATCGACAAAATCGCTGAGTGAGAGTTTTTTCAATTCTTTGATTTGAGGTGCAACACGATATTCAATAATCTTTTTGTCGATTTCGAAGGGAGCAAGTTCCGCCAGACCAAGCGATTGAACGGCAGTTTCCACAAGCTCGCGCTCAGAAACACCAGTCGATCGCCCTTGCTTGCGCAAATAATGGCGTCCCGCTTCCAACATTGGTGCCAGTGGAACCAAACCTACGATTTCGCTGCCGGTCGCGCGCAGTCCCATTTCGTTCGCTACTCTTTCCGCTTCGTCAAAAGCCTGGTGCAGAGAACAAACCGAATAATCAATCAGGTTTATTGAGATTTGAGCACGCTTGTATTCATCTACATACCAGCCCACTGCCCTAACCGCTTTGAGCGTTCCCGGCTGTTTCACGGAAACCCCATCCTTATCTTTGACTATGTTGCCTTCCGCATCACGCTTGGCTTTGCCTGCTTCGCGAATGGTCAGGGCAATGTCGTTTGCCAATTTTTTGGAGCGCGTATTCAAATTAACATTGTACGCAATCAGGAATTGACGCGCACCAATAACGGTGGCACCAGACTGCGCGTTGAACTGAGCAGGACCAAAATCAGGTTGGAAAGATTTGTCTTTCATCTTTTCGGGCAATGCTTCGTACTCACCCTTGCGAATGTCAGCAAGACTTTGTCGATCATCAGTTTTCGCCGCTTCGGCATACAGATAAACAGGTATGCCCAGCTCTTTACCGACGCGCTCACCGAGCTCGCCCGCCAGTTTCACACACTCTTCCATAGTGACGCCCGAGACAGGCACAAACGGGCACACATCGGTGGCGCCCATCCTGGGATGCTCGCCCTTATGCTTTCTCATGTCGATTAAACCTTGCGCCGTTTTAATCGCTTGAAATGCGCCCTCGACGATCACTTCCGGACTGCCGACAAAAGTAATTACCGTGCGGTTTGTGCTCCAGCCCGGATCAACGTCAAGCAGGCTCACGCCCTGCACGCTTCTTATTGCGTCAGATATGGCATTGATGACTTTCTCATTGCGACCATCACTGAAATTCGGAACACACTCAACCAGACGCATGGCATACCCCATTGGATATATACGGATAACAAGTTAGATATTGTATGCCTATTTAGATCTATAATCAGCGCTTGGCGTTTAATGAGATTGAAAATTGGCATCAGCCGAAAAGAAAAATTCCCATGCAGACGCACAGCGAGAGTACTTCCGCTCGCATGTCTCGGTTTTTCTCCAGCCGATACCTGAAGAAATTCTTGCCCGCACCAGGAAAATCGCCGAGAGCGCCGGGTTGAATGAAGGTTCCCAAGTCCTCGACGTCGGCACCGGAACCGGAGCGCTCATCGTTCACTTTTTGGAACTGGGAGTGAAACAGGAAAACATTACAGGTGTCGACCTCAGCGAAGAGATGCTGAAGAACGCGAGAGAACGATTCCCCAAAGTCAATTTCATCAAAGGCGACATACTGGACGCCGACACTGTGATCGGAAGCGCAAATCAATTCGATGCGGTGTTCTTCAATGCTTGTTTTGGAAACATTTTCGATCAAAAGCTGGCATTGCAAAAAACGCAGGCACTTTTGCGCTCCGGCGGCTCAATCGTAATCAGCCACCCGCTGGGGAAACGTTTCGTTAAAGCGCTGCATGACAGCGATCCGGACATCGTTCCACACTTCCTGCCGGAGAGAGAACAGCTGAACGGTTGGTCACAGGAATTGAACATGCAACTTTCCGAATTTATCGACGAGCCGGATTTTTACTTAGTGCGAATGAAAACCTAGGCTGAAGATTCCGATGAATTCAAAGTGTTTTCTCGTTTCTATGCTTTCCTTTGCGCTCACATTAGTAGTACAAAGCAAAGCCGGTGCTGTATCTCCTGGATTCTATGTCTTTAATGACAAAACACCGGAGTGCAAAGAAATCGCGCGAGTGTTTGAACAAGCAAATTCGACACTTTACTGCAAAGGAATTGACACCTTCGCCATTAAGGGCGGCAAGCGGGATTTAGCACGCAGGCAGGTTTTAAAAGAGCTTGAGTCAACGACACCAAAAGAGTTACTGCTTATCAGTTTCGAAAATATCGGTTGGTGTCGGAAACTACTTCCGTCAGGCTCCAGATTTACGGCTAAACAAATAGAAACCTACAACAAGGCCATTCGCAAGCTTTCACCTTTTGTAAGGAAGCTTGGATACAAAAGAGTATTTATGGTGACTCCACCTCTGTGCAATATAAGAGGAATGTATGTATTGAAGGATGATATGAGCAACTAAACATCGTCCAGATTGTGGATGAGAATGACTTTTACCTGGCCAGACTCGACATCGAAAGTCGGTGACACAGAGACCGATTCAGGTAAAATTTTACGCAAATTCCAAGAAGTTAGGCGGCGCATAGAATCCGCGCTTTCTTAGCGGCTCTGGAGATTCGTTCTCGCAAAGTGCACGCAATCGCTTCATGGATAGGGCCGAGGGAACCAAATAAATTGGCTGAGCCAAAGGTCCGATTTCTTGAGTCCACTTTGGCGGAGATTGTCGCGCCCTGAGTGCCAGCAACTCTAGAATAGAAGCTGAGGCGGCAAGCACTTGCTCGTCACTCGTTTCGGGACGTCCACAATCTTCCAGTAGCGGAGTTTCGCGAACAAGATCCTGACATAGACTGCGCAGCAATAGTCCATCGTTGTTAAGCACGGCACGCGCTAGTGCTTCAAGCTTCTCCATGTATTGCCTCCCACAAATCTTCAAAGGCGTAGCGTGCTTTTTGTTCGCGGCCGGGCGGCAAGTAAGGTGAAACTGTCTGCCAAATGTCTTCCCGACTACCACTCAATTCTTCTAGTATACGTCGGGCGTCCGAAATGTCTAACTCATCACGCCAGGCACTCAGTTTCATTGCCAGCAGCTGAGGAAATCCTGGTCTACGAACCACAATACCAACAGCAGAAAAGATGATCGGACCTTCGCTCACTCCAACTAAGAAGCCTTTGGCGGCATCATTGAGCCAGTCCTCGGGCCAACCCCGCTCAAGTGCAACTGCTTTGGCAAGCTCCCTTACCTTTCTCGCTTCAGTCGGTGAGACAATTAGAACATCCAAGTCTCTGGTCGAATCGCGTTCTCCAAAGACCAGTACCATTACTCCTCCGCCGACAAGAATCAACTCTATGGTTTCCCCCTCGTTTTGAGAGAGTTCACCCAATTTCGTCAGTGCATCAATTATCTCTTCTCGGCCAAACGTTGCCATGTTAGTCCTCGATCATCGCTTCGATATTAGCACTGCGACGTATATCTAGTTCGATACCAACTCTCAGGCAGCTCTCTCTTCCTGAGAAACCTTTTCGCGATAAGCAAACCGATCCTTCAGCTTCAAAACTCTCGATTCGAAGAACTGCCATGAGAGAATCGCCCAGCCGATGGTGATCACAAAAGCGACAAACTCTCCATTCACAACACTCGCCTGAGGAAGGAAATAGCAAATCATGGCGCGCAACACGAAAGCGATCGGATGGTACAGATAAATTCCATAACTGATCTTGCCCAGGTAAGCAAATGGTCGGTAGTTGAAGACATTGAGAATCAGCGCGTTCTTCGTCTGCCACAAACCAAGAACGAATAATGCAATGCTGAATGCGCTCAAAGTGTAGTTTCTAAACCAGAACAGATCGTTCTTATCTGCAAAACCCGTCGTGCTCAAAACAAGATATTGATCCACTGCCTGTAAAATGGCACCCGCGATCATCAAATAAGTGCCGCTAGTTTTCTCACCCCAGCCGCGCAATTGCGCATGGCCAGCCAGACACCCCCAGAGGAGAAATTGCCCGCATACAGGTAGAAGCATGTAATACGGTCGATCGGAGAATTGCTTGCTGGCAAAATAGTTTGCCACTACCGATGCCACTATCATTAGCACTAGCAAAATCACACGCCATTTTTTTGGGGTCAGTAATAAAGCTAAAGGATAGAGGAGGTAAAACTGCTCTTCCACGCACAGGGACCAGAAGTGCACTATAGTGCCCGTAAACCCTTTGTCGAGAAAGACCTTCAAGTTGAAGAGATAAGTGAATTGAAAAATCGGAAACGGCAATTGTCCGATTAAGAGCAAGAAAATGATAAGCGCATAATAGGCAGGAAAAATCCTCAGGCATCTGCGGATATAGAAAGTTTTCAAATCCAGCCACAGGTCGCCGGTGTGATTCGCTTCCAAGATTCGCGTGATAAGAAAGCCCGACAACACGAAGAAAATCTGCACCCCAAGCGCACCGTAGGGGAAGATGTTGCCGTTGTGCTCGATAAACACTCCGGCGTGGAAGTGGAAGACGAGCATGACTGCAATAAGTCTCAGCGTGTCCAGTTGAGACTTATAGCTGAGCTTCTCTGGTTTTTCTTCGACTGAGGTTTCGCTGGTCACTGAAAAACTGTAGCAGCCCGCGAGGGATTTTGACCGTAGCGGCGTCGCCATGCGTCGCCTGGGCGACTCTCGGCGCCTTTGCACCCGAGTACCGCGATTTTAGTTAGGTTTGAAAAATTCGGAGAGGGAGAGATTCGAACTCTCGGTACAGCTTTTGACCGTACAACTTCTTAGCAGGAAGCCGCTTTCGACCACTCAGCCACCTCTCCAAGATTGCGCCTGTTATGGACAGGCCCTATAGAACATATCATACATAGGTCCAAGACGTTGCGGCTCGCTTAAAAATGTCCCAAAACTACGATCCATATCCAATAGTAGCTGACCGGGGACGCGAACAAGAGACTGTCGCCCCTGTCCAAAAAACCGCCGTGGCCTGGGATTGCGTCGCTGGAGTCTTTCATCCCGGCGTCTCTCTTGAGAAGTGATTCGCAGAGGTCGCCCATTTGCGCGGCAACCGAGACAAGCAGCCCCATGAGCGGCGCATGCCAGATTTTGCCGCGGAAAGGTTCAGAATTAACAAAGAGGAAATGGTCGGCTGCATAGACGACCACTGTCGCCCAAAAAATCGATGCCAGCAAACCCGCAACCGCTCCCTCGATAGTCTTTTTCGGGCTTATTTGCGGGTAGAGAAGATGTTTTCCGAATCTTTTCCCGGCGTAATATGCAAAAACATCGGTGGCCCAGACGATGAATAAGCAAACCCACACATACGCCAGCCCAGGCTGCTGCAGAGGGTTGGTGATATGAGTGAGCCCCGGTGCCGTCAAATTGCGCAAAAGCACCAGATGGCTGGGCAGAAATCCTACATATATGAATCCCAGGATAGTTGTGGCTATGTCGGCGATGGTCGCAGGCGGCGTTTCGTGCCTGAACAAAAGCCGAAAAAACGACATGCAAATTCCCACCGTCAAAAGCAACGGATAATGCTCGAGCGGATAGGTCCAGGGCAGGGAAACACCAGGAATCTCAGGCAGAGCCGCGACCACAAAGAAGGCCACAATCATGCCCTTGATAATGCGCGGCGAAGGTTTGAAACCTTTTGCCCGCGCCATATTTATGAACTCGCAGCCGCCCAAATAACAGGCAATGCCAAGGATTAAAGGAAATATCAACCCACCGAAAAGAATGCTTCCTACGGCGGTGAAAAACAGACCAAATCCGTAAAGAATTCTTTTCATCGAACTCCCTCAGACTGATCGTTCAACACTCCACCTTCCGGCATTTCCTCGATACGTATGCCCTTGTCCTCTGGGTCCGCGCTGGCTGCATCATCAGTTTTACCCGAATTGGCAACCCTATTGCTTGCTTGTCCTATAAGATACGCCGACACGAGGGCTGTAAGTGGGATAGTAAAAACCAGGCCAAGACTGCCGCTCAGGGCGGAAGCAATTTCTGTTGCAAACAGATCAAGATTGATTAACTTGGTGGATGGCATCTGCCTGGCAAGTAAGAGCAATGGCAACGCGCCGCCTGCGTAGGCGAGCACCAGGGTGTTGGTCATGGTGCCCATGATATCGCGACCGACATTCATACCGGCATTGTAGAGCAGCTTGAAAGTGGGATTGGCAGCGGTGCGCGCTACTTCAGTTACCGTGGACGAGATTGAGATGGCAACATCCATGATCACGCCAAGAGCGCCGATCAACATTCCGGCCGCCAGAAGACCGCTGTAGAAGGCCGGCTTTTGATTGAGCACTGAGCCTCGCAATATCTGCGCTTCTTCGCTGGAAAGCCCAGTTAGAGGTGCAAGAGTGATCACAATCTGAGCGGCGATGCCTGCCACTATTACACCACCGACGGTGCCGATTACGGCAGCAGAAGCCTTGCGAGAAAAACCGGCGACAAAAAACATGCTGCAAGCTGCCGCGGCAAGAGAAATGAAAACAGCCACCAGGATCGGGCTGAAACCGCTCAAGCTCATAGGTAAAAGCACAAATGCAATCAAAGCAACCGTGGCAATAAGACCGGCCATCGATTTGAATCCTTGCTTGCCCCCAAAGAATAGGAAAGCCGCAAGAAATACGGCAGCCAGTCCTAACAAGACGGGGGCCCTGTAGTAATCAGCGATATTGACTTCGCGCTCGCCCCCACCCTGCACCACAGACAGTATTACTTCCTGCCCGGGTTGTACGGAAATGTTAAAGGAGGGATTGTCGGTAATTTCATTCATGACCGTGAAAGTCTGCCCGGAAAGAGGGCCTTCGCTGACTTCCACTTCTACCGCCTGGCGATTGCTGACCATGCCGGTCTTGTCCAGTAACAGTTGGTCTACTTTCGCATTGGATACGGACTTCACCTTGCCGACAACAAAGGATTCTTCAATTGCATCGCCACGTTCGATGATGCGAGCCCCCGGTTTGTCGGCGGCATGCGCCGTCGATAAAGCTAAAAAGCTAAGAAAAACCGAGACGAGAGCACAACAAAGGAAAAGCGGTGCTCTTGCAAATAAGCGCACGACGACTACTTCACTCCTTGTTGAACTCGATGCCGAGCTGCCCGGCACCCAGTTGATGATTGATGGGTGCGCGCCCCAAATGTGTATAAGCCTGAGGCGTCGCGCAGCGTCCCCTGGGAGTTCGCTGGATAAAACCAGCTTGAATGAGGAAAGGCTCGTAAACATCTTCAAGAGTATCGGAGTCTTCGCCCAATGTTGCGGCAATTGTTTCTATGCCGACCGGTCCACCCTGATAATGATCGATCAAAATTTCCAACATGCGCCTGTCGGTGGCATCAAGCCCGAAAGCATCAACTTGATACGAATCGAGAGCGGAGACGGCAATCTCTTCAGAAATCACTTCCGCTCCCTGGAAATGTCCATAGTCTCTGACCAGCCGTACCAGGCGATTGGCTATTCTCGGCGTGCCTCTGGCTCGTCCGGCTATTGCCACGACTGCGTCGTCTGTCATCGGCACATTGAGCAATTTGGATGTTCTGGAGACAATCTTCGCCAATTCTTCTTTCGAGTAAAACTCCAGGCGCAGGACAAATCCAAAACGATCGCGCAGTGCATTGGAAATCATGCCTGCCTTTGTGGTCGCTCCAATCAGAGTAAATCTCGGCAATGGCAATCGCATTGTTCTGGTGGCATGACCTTTACCTGAGGTCAAATCAATCACGAAATCCTCAATGGCGGGATAAAGAAGCTCTTCGGCCACGCGGCTGAGACGGTGAATTTCATCGATAAAGAGAACATCTCCGACTTCCAACTGGTGTACAAGACCGATGATGTCGCGCGGACGCTCGAGGCTGGGACCGGACGTCATATGGATGCGCGCGCCCATTTCATTGGCGATCACTCGGGCGAGCGTGGTCTTGCCGAGACCGGGCGGTCCATAAAAAAGTACGTGATCCAGTGCTTCTTCTCTGGACTTTGCTGCGCCAATCGACATTGTCAGCATGGTTTTCAAACGAGTCTGACCGATGTATTCATCAATGGTCTGAGGTCTTAGCGTCGCATCAGACTTCAGGTCGGCAGCCGTTTCCTGACCGGAGAGAATCTGGGTGCGACTGGTCTTCGATTTCAAATCGCTTTGAGCGGCGACCGGCGTTTTTTCCAGCCTGTCCGGCGTGGACTGCGCTCCGGCATCTTTTTTGCCTTTCTTTTCGCCGTTTGTTGGGACAATTGTCATTTTTTCTTCCGGACGGACGAGCGGACCTGATGTTTCATTTGACTGGTAAGACTGCCTTTTCAAAACCCATGTTTCTACATAAGAGAAATCTAGTGTTTTTTACGGTTCAGCAAAAATGAGTTTTTCTCAATCTGCCAAAAGTGAGCTGGTCTGGGTTCATCTAATTATTGCAAAGCAAACCTGGCTTTCCTGCTGTAACGCTCATCATGAAAAGATCTCAAGGTGAGAGCGACAGTCAAGAGAACTGCAAGATAATGTATTTGACTCACAGAAGGCTTCGTAACAGATGACCACAGGAAGCGACCTTACTTTCAGTACCGAATCGCAAACGCTTACTTTTGCCCCCGAAGGCAATCGCAAGACTATTGCGGCGCACCCGGACAGGCCCGGCATATCGCTTGTCATTCCGGTCTATAACGAAGAAGAGAATGTCGAGCTTCTTTATCAAAAAATCGTTGCCGCCGCCGAAACGCTCAACCGAACCTGGGAAGTTGTGCTGGTTGACGACGGCTCGAAGGACAAAAGCTTTGAAAAACTCGAAAAAATCGCGCTCAAAGACCAGCGAGTGAAGCTGGTGCGATTTGTGAGAAACTTCGGGCAAACCGCCGCCCTGGCTGCCGGTATCGACCACGCCAGAGGCTCTATCATCATCCCTATGGATGCCGACTTGCAGAACGACCCTGCCGATATCGACCGGCTTATCGAAAAACTCGAGGAAGGATACGACTGTGTCAGCGGCTGGCGAAAAGACCGCAAAGATGGGCTGGTATTGCGTTTGATCCCCTCCTGGACGGCAAACAAAATCATCTCGGTGATAAGCGGAGTGCCTTTGCACGATTACGGTTGCTCCTTGAAAGCGTATCGCCGCGAAGTTCTGGAAGGCGTTCGCCTCTACGGAGAGATGCACCGCTTCGTACCGATTTACGCCCATTGGATGGGTGCCAAAGTGACTGAAATTCCTGTCAATCACTTCGCCAGACAATTCGGGCAATCGAAATACGGCATCAATCGAACAATCAAGGTTGTTCTCGACCTGATCACAATCAAGTTTATGTCGTCTTACCTGACCAAACCAATTTATATCTTCGGGTCGGCCGGGCTCTGGTCGCTTGTCGCCTGCGCCGTCGCCTTCACATGGATGGTCGTTCTCAAATATGGCTATGGCACATCATTTATCGAAACGCCGCTGCCTGTCTTGGTTTCTATGTTCTTCATGGTGGGCATTCAGCTGATTTTGATGGGTTTGCTCGCCGAAATTCTGGTCCGCACCTATCATGAATCCCAAGATAAGCGCGTCTACACCGTAAAGAAGACCGTTAATATAGACTGACAGCCGGTTTTGCCAGCTTGAGGCAGCTTTTGGGAGGCGCGGTCGTATAAAACCGCACGTCTCAAGGAGAGAAAAGCATAAATAGGTACTGAGATTAGGGCATAATTCAGATGGTTAGACTCACAGCCCGAATGAATGCCAGTCAGGACTATGGCGTCTTATAATGCAAAACCGGTAACGGCAACGACACAGAACTTACCGGTCTACCATCCAGAAATACACCACGATATTTTCCCTACCGGACGATCTTTCTTCAATTGGCTGACAATGGGGATTGCCGGATTTGCTTTGCTTTTCACTGCGCTGGTGTCGACGTACGTGCTTAGACCCGAACTGCGTGCCGGCGACTTTGCCGACAGCACAATCAGGGCAGCTGCCGACACAAAAGTCAAAGACGCGATCGCCACTGCCAGCGCCAGAGAGCACGCCCAGCGCGGCGTTGTACCTGTATTTGATATCGACCGCAGCGCCGACAAAGTGAGCCGCCACCGGCTGGAAGAAAGCTTTCTAAATATGAAGGCCTACCAGGAAGATTCTGGTTGGGCACATTTCGACGCGCAGACAAAAGCTGCCTGCGTCCACCACTTTGCCATGCTTGTTGGCCCGCAGGAGGAATTTGAACGTCAAATTAAGGACAACAGCGCAGTTCCGGAAAATGCGCACTTGATTGAAATTCTTACATCGCAAAGGGCAGCAATCAAAAAAATCCGAACGCAAAGACCTGAGATTCTGGATGCCACTATCTATCTGGCTATGACAGTTGCGCCGGACGAATCTGCCGCTTTTAAAACCACGGTCGAGAAAACTCTCGACAAATTGCTGGCAGTTCACAAACGCTACCCGCAAGAGCAAAAATCTGATTGGGAGCCGGTAATCATCGAATTCTTGCCTGACGCCTGGGCTCAAACACGCAAAGTAAAAACCGCTCAGCTCATTGCCACTGCACTGCAAGCTAATGTTCTAGTCAATGAAAAAGCGACAGAGGTTAAGGCCGTACAAAGTGCTGCCCATGTAGAGCCTGTTCTCAAGCTGATTTCCAAAGGCGATATCATCGTAAAGAAAGATCAGCAATTGACAGAGGCAGATGTTGAAACATTGCGCGATTTAGGCATGGCGCAGACCAACAGATTGCCCATGATTCTCGGTCTGGGCATTTCCCTTCTTGCCGCCATCGCACTGGCCGCCGGTGTGGTCTACACCTTCGATGCGCGTCATCTTTTCCAGACCAATTCAATTGGTTTGATGTACGCAGTTGCCATCGCCGTCGCTACGGCAGCCAGCCTGATCGGCGACAATTACCCGCAATTCGTGCCACTGCCGGCAGCGGCACTTGTTTGGACGATCTTTTTCGGGCGCAGAGTATCCAGCGCTTTGATTTTCCCATTGATAATCATTCTTGCCGTCGCACAACTGATTGAAGGCAGGCACCTGATCGCTCTCAGCACTGCCGCATTAGCTGCCGTTCTATGTTACACAAAACATCGAAATTCATTGTTGCTGACGGGAGTGGTTGTCGGTTTGACCCAGATGGCGGCATTCATCATTTCATCGATTGTTTTGAACGGCGTAGACTCAGTTCATGTCCTGGGACGAACGACGCTTTTCGAACTTTTCGCCGGAGTTGTTTCTTGCATGCTGGCTATCGGCAGCTTGCCTATTTTGGAAAGCATTTTTGGATTGGTCACGCCTTTCCGCTTAGCCGAAATCACAGATGCGGAACAACCATTGCTCAGACAATTAGAAGAGCATGCGCCCGGCACATATCAGCATAGCCTCGCTGTAGCGAATCTGGCTGAAGGTGGCGCCAGAGCAATCGGCGGCGACGTCAACCTCGTCAGAGCCGGCGCGCTCTATCACGACATCGGCAAAATGGCCAGGCCCAAGTATTTTATTGAAAATCAATTGGGAGCGAAAAATCCGCATGACGAAATGACGCCGGAAGAAAGCCGAGAAAGAGTATTGGCACACGTCACAGACGGAATTGATATAGCCGAAAAGTTCAGACTGCCGAAGGCGGTTCAAGACTTTATTCCAATGCACCAGGGCACCTCGCTCATGGCGTACTTCTATCACAAGGCTTGCGTCAGAGACGGTGCCGAAAAGGTGGACGCAAAATTCTACCGATATCCTGGTCCCAAGCCGCAATCTAAAGAGACCGCCATCGTCATGCTTGCCGATGTTTCCGAGGCGGTAACGCATAGCATGCACGATCCCACTCAAGAAGAAGTGGAATTGGCAATCGACAAAGTATTTCAAAACCGCTGGGAAGACGGGCAATTTAACGAGTCTTCTTTGACGTACCAGGAACTGATCAAAGTCCGGCAGGCCTTCGTCAGAGTGTGGAGAACATTGCACCACGAGAGGCTGAAGTATCCGTCCACAACCACAGGACGCATGGCAATCGCGCCGGAGATGCAAGGGCAGACAGGCATCAAAGCCGACAAAGATCTACCAGAGTCCGCCAAGCAAAACATTGATGCCAAGCAAAACATTGATGCCAAGCCCGATCCGCCGAGAAAAGACAGCGAAGCCAAGCCGGAAACAAACGGCGCCGGCAACGAAATAGAACCACCCCGCGACTGCTGTTCTTAATTCGCGTCAACCCAATCTGTAGGGGCGAGGCCATGCCTCGCCCGATCAAAAACCGGTCGACGCATGGCGTCGACCCTACGCTTGCGGGGCTTTTGGCTCGCGTAAGCGTGTTCTTGCCGTCCAACCAAGATTGTGCAAAACCACATCAACGGTTTCACGTGTTTTACTTGTGATTTCCAAAATGATGATTGCCTGCTCCATGTTGATGAACTTAACATCAATAAGATACACGCAACGCATACCTGCATGCATAATCCAGGGATCGACAAGTTCGTGCTCGAGAAGCTGTTTGCTGACGTCGTTGATCTGGTTGTAATTGACTTCGATTCTTTCTTGAATATCTTTGGTCAATTTAGTCAAAGTGACAGCCTGAGCAGATGCCAGAAGCTCAACAAGGACTTTCGCCATGTTGTTGCGGTGCCTAAAAGTGCAGGCCTGCCCCAACGCCTTTTCGAACGGCACTTCGCTGGCCCTCATATTGAGCAGCACTTCGCATGCCATCGCTTGCAAGAGACAGCCATTGTCGATCATCTCTTGCATCTCGACTGCGGCATCAATCAATTCAGGCGTGGCAAAATGAGACTGCACCAAAATCTCGCCCAGTGGCCTCTGAAATTGCAATGAGCGTACCAGCGAATCAGGCAAAAGTTTGTCCACAAGAACACGAGCCTCGACAAGCATCTCGCCCAACCTGAGCGCTTGTTTCATCGGCAATTTTTGATAGCCTTTGTTGATTTCCAGGCGCTCCAGTGTGCGTTCGCGTCGGGCTGCAGCATTGAGCGCGGCCACCGCTTCCGGTCTGCCGATTGCGTTTCGCCTTATCGACTCCTGGACTTGCAAAGCCGTGTATAAGATTGCTTGCGATACATAGCCATGAAAACAAAATACATGACCCAGAGGCAGCCCGGTGCGGATGTTGATCTGCAACGCTTCTTCCAGATCTCTGTCTGTAACAATGCCGGCTGCAACTAGCAATTGCCCGAGACGATTGGTTTCTTGATCCTCCGGCTGCACAAGACCGGAGCGCTGAAAGGCGTCATTGAGCGAGATGTGATCTTTGTGCGCCACTCGCAGAACTGTTACACCCAACTCCAGAGGCAAATGCCCGTCATTGATCAGACTTTGCACCTCCAAAGCCTGTCTCAATTCCGCCTCGGTCAGATAGCCGGACATGACAAGCACTTTGCCAATCGGCAACCCTCTCTGCTCGAATCTCTCCAGCGCATCCCTTATGAAGTCGGAAGATAATATCTCCGCCTGCATCAAGAGTTCGCCTATTCGAACGTGGGAGGTACCTTGTGCCTGGTGTTGTGTCGTATCGGTCATATTGGTTATGGCAGATCCTGGCTAAATAGCTTACCAGTTCCGGCCTGTCCTCAGTTACAAAGCATTGGGACAATCAATATTTTTTGCTCAATCGCCGGCCTCCTTCCTACCAAAGAACGACAAGCAAGTTTGACCGTAATTGCGTGTGGACTTGAGAGCCAAGACAGTGCACCCTTCCGAGAATTTACAACCTTTCATGTGCTCGATTACCAGGAGCCCACCATCGTCCAAAAGGTCAAATTCTTCCACTGACAACGGTATGTCTTTGATATGTGGAGATTTGTACGGCGGATCAGCAAATATTATGTCGAATGATTTTGGCTCAAGTACGGGCAAAACGCGCCGAAAATCGCCGCAAATCACCTCTCCGTCAAATTTTAGCTTCTTGAGACTGAGTTCCACGGCCCTGGAAAGAGCCCGATTTTCTTCAATCGAAATCAAAGATCCCGCCCCTCTGCTTAATGCTTCGATACCGACAAGACCCGTGCCGGCGCAAATATCGAGAAAGCGAGCCCCCTGCATTCGGAAAGCGAGAATATTGAAAAGTGCCTGCCTGACTTTTGCGCCGGTTGGGCGAACCTCGCCGCCAATCGGGCTTTCGACGCTCCTGCCTCTAGCTGTTCCGCCGGTTATGCGCAAATTTAGCTGTTTCCCATCTAAGAAAACGCCGACTTATAATTTGGTACTAAGGCATGAAGAGCCAGTCCATACCATAATCAGCTGAATACCGGACCATGGTAACATGGCAACTTCTTCTACTGGCATCCCCCGCATATGAGTGACCAAACATGACCGCCCGGCGCATCGCCCGCGAAATCGCAGTAATTTTAATGCCCCAGCTACCCAAGTCGAGGGCAGGCGTCGAAGCTTTGGAGATGAGTTCGCTCATTGAAAAGACAGTAAGAATGCTGGCTGATTATGCCAAGCAAAATCTTCTGGATGCCGGTGGGTTGCTGGAAAAGACCAGCTTCGAATTGCACAATATCGAAGCGGAACATCCGGACAATTCCCGCTCCACCCAGGTTTTGCATCCGGTCACAATGACTACCGAGCAACTGAGAGAACAGATCAGGCAGTTAGAACGAGCTCTCAACCTCGTCGCCGAAGCGCTCGATGTCCCTGAGATGACGCTTGCCAGCGGCACTTCGTCACTGACTGTTCCATGCAAGCAGTGTGGTCACACAAATAGGGCCACCATTGAAAAATTCTCACACGAAGAAATTCGTGATTTTCTGGTCAAGTTGCTCAGTGCCTTCATCGAAAACAAATCGGAAATCGACGAATACATCAAATCGACGCGCTCGAAGTGGAACGTCGAAAGAATGGTATCAATCGACCGTGACATTTTGCGTCTGGCTTGCACTGAGGCATTCTTCATCAAAGAAGTACCAATCAACGTAGCGGTAAGCGAAGCAGTCGAACTCTGCCACCGCTTCGCCGACGAAAAAGCGGCAAAATTCGTCAACGGCGTTTTGTCCGATATGGTTGAGCAAGCAAAAGAATTCAGACGGACAGGACAATTTCCGGAATACATCAGATCTGCTTCCCAGCAGCAATTGCCGGATGCGCTCCCGGAGAATTCAGATGAATCTCTGGAAGAGACAAAACTCTAGTATTGGTTTCCTCCATGGTAAAAGAACAAGAATCAGAAGAAGATAAGAAAGAGAAATCCGGCTTTTGGGGCTCCACGCTCTCTAAGTTGAAATCTGCGCTCAAACGCACGCGCCATGAAGTCGTCGACGAAGTTCTGGAGCGTGAATCAATTGATGAATCATTAGAGCCGGAAGAAATTGCCGCCTCTGATTTGAATTTGAATACACCCACTCCAGTTGCTGAAGTTTCACAAAATTCATCCGGCTCAAAAGAAAGCGTGAGCACGCTGAGCCCACCGCAGTCGCAAAGCTCACAATCCTATGACAAATATGGCCAATCGACAAACCGCGCCAAATCACCACCCAGACCAATCGACAATGACTATTTGGAAGAGCTGGAAGAAAAATTGATCAAGGCCGATATCGGTGTAAAAACAGCCGAGACAATGGTCGAACATTTGCGCAAAGAAGCAAAAAGCAAAAACTGGCAATCAAACGATGTAGAACATTTTCTCAAGGCAGAGTTTGCCAAAACCTTGAAGCAAGCGCCGCACCACAATCTGCGCTATGAAGACGGCAAGCTTAATCTTTACCTGATTGTCGGTGTCAACGGCACAGGCAAAACAACCAGCATCGGCAAATTATGCTATCGCTTCAGATCCGAAGGTAAAAAAGTCCTGGTCGCCGCAGCCGACACTTTTAGAGCGGCCGCAGAATCGCAGCTGGAAATATGGGCGAAGCGCGCTCAAGTAGACATCTGCCGCCTGGCCGATGGTTCCGATCCGGGTGCAGTGGTTTTTCAAGCATTGAATAAGGCCAAAGAAGAAGGCTACGACGTTATCATTATCGACACGGCCGGCCGCCTGCATAACAAATCGAATTTGATGGCAGAATTGGGAAAAATTCGCGGAGTGATAGAAAAACACGGCAAGGGCTTGCCGCTTGAATCTCTACTTGTATTGGATGCTTCCACCGGTCAAAACGGCATGAAACAAGCGGAAGTTTTTACGGAAGTTTGTCCGCTTACCGGCGTCATCTTGACCAAGCTGGATGGCACCGCTAAAGGTGGCATTGTATTTGGCATCTCATCAGAGCTCAACATTCCGGTCAAACTGATCGGACTGGGAGAAAAAATGGACGACCTTAGAGACTTCGAGCCGGAGCTTTTCGTAGAAGCATTGTTTGGTTAATGGTCCAGGCACAAAAAAAGATCAAAACAAGACGCGCCAGGGCAAACTTGACGCTTATCCTCACTTTCTCAAGCGTGATTGTCATAATTGTGTTGGTAGGCATTTTCTTCCGTGTCGGTCAGCCGCCGGAAGACTCACCCAGAAAGCTCTCCACTGCAGCCCAGCACCAAGTCAACTATTTTTTCTGGCAGACAGATGTTTTGAGAAAACAAAATAAGCTCAAAGAAGCCGTCGTATACGGGCAGCAACTCATCGACCTTTTAGAAAAAGAAAAACCTGACGATTGGATGATTCTGACCATGGCATGCGTCGCTCAATCAGACATGCTCAGGGGATTGGGAGAATGGGATAAAGCAGCAACCTTGATCAAGCGCGCCAGGGAAATAGTCGAAGCTCATCATCTGGAAGAGCAACCTTTGACTTGCGAAGTAGTGCTGCGTGAGGGCATCATCAAGTTCGTCAACAAAGAGTATCTGGAATCGGAAGAATTGTTTCAGCAGGCGCTTAGCTGCACTGCAACCATGAGTGGCTATCTCTCAATAGAGTCCTCAGGAGTTCTTATATGGATTGCAGAAAATTGCCTGACCCCGGCGATCAACAAACCTCAAAAGGCGATGCAATATTTGCGCGCGGTTGAGGAAGTCTGCAATTCGTCTCAACCCGAACGCCCTCAGCAGATGATGTTATGCCTGAAGGTGGAGGGCAGAGCATTTCTGATGATGAAAAAATTCACGGAGGCAGAAGAAAAACTTCTGGCTGCACAAGAAATAGCTCAGCGAATCTTTCCCGATCCGAAAAACAACGAAAGAGCACATATTACGGCATTGCTCAAGGAAGTCCGTGACGGTAAGGCACAAGCTCAGTAGGCACGCCGCGAACGCTAATAACGCTTAAAACTGGGACTGAGATCGTTTTGCCACCACACATGTCCGGCTTCGTTCATTTTGACGTTGCCTCTGGGCACGGGCGTTCCATCCGCGAACTTTCCACCCAGCTCTCTCAGTCTGTAGCCCGGCACAACGCCCTTATAGGTGTCGGTGCAGTCATAATAGCCACCATTAACACTCTGCGCCCAAATATAGGGCACATTGTCACTGCCTTGTGCTTGCGCTCTGCCGCGAAAATTGTTCTGCTTATTCTTCCCTTTCAAGACACGATCGAGCATTGGCGTTTGCCCTCTGAAATTCGTGTCTTCCAGAGCGGCGTTGCCGCTAAATTTAGACTGTCTAGAGCCGTCGGCTTGTTGTGCAAATATGGCGCGCAATTTTGCCGCTTCATCATTGTTGAGCGAGCCAAGATCGCGTTCGACCGCAGCGCTTGCTCTGAGCGGAACCTTTTGGTCCCTCTGATCTGTTGGCCTCTGAATCTGAATGCGAGTAGATCCCGAGTTTTGTGGGGGCATATCGTCATCGGCCAGAGCAGCCAGAGGAATTGTCAGAGAGAAGACCGCCACAGTCGACATGAACCAATTGCTGGCTTTGCTAATGCGGATCATTGAACGGCACCTCACGCTGGCTCTACTTTGAGCTTTCCCGATATAGACGCAATTGGAACGGCGCCTTAGTATTGGTGACGCTGAATTAACGTTCTTGTGTCCGAAAACGTCCAAATTAGTTTGCCAGACAACATTTTACAGCCGCAAATATCCGCAGTCAGCCGCCAGAACCATCCTCAGTTGGACGTTTCCGCCAATTTACTCTGTTATTGCTGATATTGCCTACTTTCCGGCTAAACCCTTGATCGCATCCAGTGCTTCAGGATTCTCTACCGATGAAAGGTCGCCGACCGGCTCGCCTAAATATTGAAGGCGAATGTTCTTGCGGACAATCTTTCCGGAGCGCGTCTTCGGCAATGCAGCTACGAAGTGAATCTTCTCCGGTTTGAGAACGGAGCCGAGACGTTCGCCCACAAGCGCTTTCAATTCGCCCAGTAAAGCTTCCGTCGCTTCCTTGCCCGGCATGGTTCTGACGAAACACACCAGCCCCTCGCCCTTCATTTCGTGTGGAACACCGATTACAGCTGCCTCCGCAATTGCGGCATGTTCGACCAGAACAGACTCGACTTCTCCGGGTCCGACTCGTTTTCCGGCAACCTTTATGGTGTCGTCCGAGCGACCATAGAGAAACCAGGAACCGTCGTCATCGACTTTGGCCCAATCGCCGTGATACCAGACGCCGGGGAATTTGCTGAAATAAGTCTCGATGTAGCGATCGGGAGACTTGAGAAAACCTTTGGTCATGGACGGTCCCGGCTTTTTGCAAACCAAGTGTCCAATGGCGTTTTTCAAACTCTTTCCGTCTTCATCGAAAACGTCGATGTCCATGCCCAGTCCGGGTCCGCCCAGAGAGCAGGGCTTGAGCGGCATGAGAGGCAATGGCGTCAACAAGCCGCCGACAATTTCGGTACCGCCCGAGATATTTATGATTGGGCACTTCTTCTTGCCGGCTTTCTCGAAAAGCCACATGTAGCTGTCGTGATCCCACGGCTCTCCGGTGGAGCCGAGCAGTCTGAGACTGGAGAGATCGTGTTTTTCAACCCACTGGTCGCCTTCCGACTTCATGCCGCGAACCGCAGTAGGGCTGATGCCGAGCGTGTTTACTTTATGGCGATCGATCATTTGCCAGAGCCTGTCCGGCTGAGGATAAATAGGTGTGCCTTCGCAAATAACCATGGTTCCGCCCCAGAAGGTGACGCCGATGATTTCCCAGGGACCCATCATCCAACCTATGTCGCTGAACCAGAAGAAAATATCGGAAGACTTCAAGTCAAAAGAAAACCCGAGTTCTTTGACGATTTGGCAAAGTGCGCCGGCATGCGTATGCACAGTGCCTTTCGGCTTGCCTGTCGTGCCTGATGTGTACAGATACATAGAAGGATGTTCTGCCGGTAAATCTTTTACCGTCTGCGCCCGTTCGCTTGCATTTATCGCTTCGTCAAACCAGAGATCGGTCTTGTCATTGAAGGCAACTTGATTGCCCATGTGCTTAAGAACAATAGTGTGCGTCAAATGAGAGAGTTCATGCACTGCCTTGTCGGCATTCTCTTTAATAGGAATGAGTTTGCCGCGGCGAGAACCGCCGTCTGCAGTAAACAAAACCTTTGCTTCCGCATCTTCCAGGCGGCTTCTCAGCGCTTCGGCTCCGAATCCTGAGAAAACAGGAACAGCTACCGCACCGATTTTGAAGCAGGCGAGCAAGACTGCAACTACTTCAGGGACCATCGGCATGTACATTCCGACTGCGTCTCCGCTTCCTACGCCCAGGCGCTTCAGGAGCCCGGCAGTGCGCGATGCCATTTCATCGAGCTCGCCATATGTAAGTTTGCGAATTCTGCCGTCTTCGCCTTCCCAGATCACAGCTTGATGATCGGCGCCGACACTTGTGCGCACGCCTTCTTTCTGTCCCTTCGTCAACTGCCAGTCGATGCAGTTGTCGTAGATGTTCATTTCTCCGCCGACAAACCACTCAGCCCATTCCATGCCTTTTGACATGTCGAGAATGCGGTCATACTTGCGATTGAAGCGCACCCCCATGTAATCAAGGGCTGCCTTCCAAAACCATTCAATATCGTCCGTCGATTTCTTGACAAGATCTTTCCAATCTTTTAGATCGTGCTTCTTTATAAAGTCTGCAGCACGACAATCGAGGTATTCGCCCTTGGGTTGCCAGATTACATCGGTGAGTGTTGTGTTCATGATTGAATTTTTTCCGTTCAAATCTGTTTTGTGACGCTAATTAATTGGTTGGAGTAAGGATTGTACTCAAAAGGAAGCATCCGTTTGTGAAACTGATGCTCCTAAAGCCCAGTAATAATCACATTTTTAGGTTCCCCTGGCAGTTTTGAGTCCTATTGGGAACCAAAAATTTGAGAGGGCGTCTTCAAATTCAGCGCGCAGGACACAACACATTTGCACCGTTTGAAGCTTCCGCAGTGAGGCCTTTTGACGGAGGAGGATTTATGCGTATTTCTAAAAAAGTGGCTGGAGCTGCATCTCTTATAGCAATTGCCTCGGCATTTACTTTCGTACAACCATCGAATGCAAACGATCTGGTCGACTTCTTTCAAAACACGCTCGGTGTGAATGTCACCAATCTCCGCAATCCGCAATCGTTCGCTCGCACACATTTCCAGAGCAAGCGCAGTGAAATCGAAGCAAACATTTCATTCGCCCTTACATCAGGCAGGATCAATGCCTCGCAAGCCGCTTCTCTGCGTGCAGAACTCAATAGTCTGACCAGTCTGCAATTAGCTTATGAAGCTGACGGCTACCTGAGCGTATCGGAAGCCCGCACATTATCCGACAAGTTCAAAAGCATCGACAGTCGCGTCGACAGATTCGTAGCCACTACTAATGGTGGCTGGGGAATGGGCAATCACTACGGTGACAGAGACGACAGGTTCGGCGGCAGATTCGATGACAGATTCGATGACAGATTCGGCGGCAGATTCGGAAACCGTTTCAACATGGGGCTGAGACAAGTTCGCTCTGAAATCACTCAATTGAAAGCCAAGGTCGAAACCGGAAAAATGCAACGTCGTCTTTCGATCAATGAATACAATCTCTTCAAAGATCGTCTCGCACAACAAGAGACAAAACTGCAAAAAATGGCGAATACCGACAATAGATTCGACCAAAGAGAATTCGACAGGATGAAAAACAGTTTGAGAAAACTCGACAGTCTAATCGCATCGGCAATGAGCAATCGTCCGTACCCGACCGCATATGGTCAAGGCTATGGCGGCTTCAGAGGCTGGAATTAATTCCACATTCGTGAACTCGTGGAAACAGCAGGCTCCCTTCAGTGAAGGGAGCCTGTTAGTTTGTAGAAGCGTATAATTGAGCTAAACCCTGCATTAGCGGAATTCTTGAATATGACAGAACTGTCTCAACAAGATGCTGAAATCTACGAACGATTGCTGGACATCATAGTTTCCGAAACCGCCTGCAAAAGATGCGAACTAAACATGAGTTCAGAAATTGACGAGCTCGGAGTTGTTGGTTTTGATTGCGATTGCCTTCTAGAAGCAATCCAAAAAGAGTTCGACGTTGATTTCTCATCGTTCGAGTTTGACAGATACTGCGCACCGGAAAGCATGTTCGATTTCACCGCGGGATCGAGACAGCCGCTATACGTTGAAGATCTATTCAGAGCAGCCAAAAATAAAGTCTGGACGGACAGATGGCCAAGAAAAGAAAAGACCTACGAGGAGATACGCAACGAGGGTATTGTGAAAGTTGGCCTCTGGTCCATCGCATCTGTTTGCCTGGGGCTTCTCCTGAAACGCACGATTTTCAAATAGCGGCATGCTCGCGTTCATAATAGGAATTAAAGCGACCGGATCTTGGAAACAGGAGATAATCTGATCAGAATGTTCGCCAAAAATTGAACTTTTTCCATGTCGCTTACGTATATACATCCAGGCGGTTCTTTCTAACAGGAAGGTGTCAAATGAAAATGACTCTTAAATCACTGGATGCGGAGATGCAAGGTCGATTCAATGAGGTTCACTTCAAGATCGAGTCACTGGATTCGGAGATGCACAGACAATTCGACGAAGTTCATTCTCGCATAGATAGTATGAACTCGAAGATTGAGGCAATGGATGGGAAGTTCGAAAACCAGTTTCGTTCCCTAAGCGAAAACATGGAGAGCAAGTTCGCGCTTGTTGATAGCCATTTCGCGAACCTTGATCGCCAGTTATCTAGCATGATTGATCGGCAGTTCTCTAGCATGAAGGTTGAACTGGTCGAGTTCCTTGCACCCTTCATTGATAATGTTGGCGGTCTGGTCGATCAGCAAAACAAGAGAATTTCTGCATTGGAAAAGAGTATGGAGAAATGAATCTTCTCTTGTCGATACCTTCGTTTCGCCTTTTAGCGGTTCTTGTTTTCCTCGGTTGTATTGACAGTCAGAAATGCTTTGGCATTGAACCAGGTTTATATTCTGACTTTGCTCCAAACGCAAAACCAAGAAAAATTATTTCGGTAATAGGCGAACCGGATCATAGCCTAGATTTTCACGCACAGGACGAGATCCGCATTCCGCCTGTAAATCCAAGCACCGAAACCGTGGATGGGATCGAGGTTGAATTCATTGATGAACGCAAACACAAAACACTGTATTTAAATCGAAAACGTGTTGAGAAGGCCTTGAAGTTTAAGAGACCCAAAAACCTGCTTGTTGTATGGTTCGACAGATCGATGATGATGGAACCAGAGAAAATGGTCGATGCACTTCAACCATTTTTTCGTCGGCTGTCCTACGCTCGGGTGGTTGTCTTAGGACATGCCTCTCTCATGGGAGTCGTTGTACTTCAAGACAGAACCTATTCAGAAACCAAGGGCAAGAACAAATAAAATCGGCTCTCACTCTGGTCTTTTAAACTGAACGACGTTGTCTTTGTGGACTGTTTCTTCTACAGGTGTGCTTAGACTCAAGAGCCCAGGGCCAATGTACTTATCTAGTTCATTGACGTCTGCGTGAACAATCGAGAGGAGTTTGAAGTCATCGCTCGAAGATTCAAATCTTGAACGAAGAAACCATTGCGGTTTGGTCTTTGTATCGGATAGCACAACGGTCAATTCCATTTGCAGAGGTGACATATCCCAACTCATTGTTGCGCTTTTGGCGTTGCTTTGTCTGGCTTTCATCAACAGCAATTGGAGATCTTCTTGTCCGGGCATTTCTGAGCTTAGAAGCCCCTTGCTCATTACTTGACGCAGAGTCGCTTTAAAGGCCGATGTTCCTTCAATCTGCGCGTCTGTACCGATCATCGCCAGGGCTCTTTTCAGTTTGCGCTCCAACAAACGTCTCTCAACCCCCAGTGTAGCGGCGAGTTCAGGCAAGGTTGGAACGCGACCGTTTTGCCGTTCGAACTCAGCAAATTTTTTCCTGACCAGATCGTCAAACTCAGACGGTTTCATCAGGATTCATCTTCATCGTCTGTTTCTGGATAACTATGGGCTTCCCGCAAGTCTTTCGCTGCTTCGGATGGATCGACGTCACCGCACTGAATGCCATCCAGTAGATTGAGAGCCATTTCCAGTGCATCGATCGAAATAAATCCATTGCCCACCAATACCTGTCCGACTTTTCGGCGAGTGGCAAGACCCTCTTCAACGGCATTCATAACGTCAGTTTCTGTGAGCAGGCCAGAGCGCACCAGCAATTCTCCAACTCGCATCGGTCTATTCTTGCGATTGAAGAAGGACTTGAGCTGTGCCTTATCAGCATCGTTAATGCTGCCATCGGCGTCGGCTTTCATCATGCCCAATACTTCAAGGGCATCGCCTTCTGTGAACATGGCATTGTCACGCAAGTGAATCATCACTTCGAGCGCATGGTTGAGCACCTTCTCGCTGAGTTTTTCACCGAGCACAAGAATTCTGCCGATAGGCAAGCCTGTTGACCCTGCTCTCTTCTCCGCGTTCTCAATTTCTTCTTCGGAAACAAAACCCGACTCAAGCAGAAGCAGACCCAGTTGATTCGTGACTTTAGGCATCTGGACGCCAATCCTCGCGCAAATTCCTTTTAAACGACGTCTTGATAGAGCACTACCGGCGATACTGTCTTGACCGCCTGTGCTTTTGCTGCTTCGGCAGTCGAGAGCAATACGGCAAGATCGACGCAATCATCGGGAACAGTCGCGATGCCCATCACTATCGAAAGTCGATTGTTATCGATACCGGGCAGGGGTGATTCCGTAAGTGCTTTTAAAATCCGTCTGGCAAAAATGTTTGCACCGGCTGTGCGAGTGTTCGGCAAAATCAACCCATAGTCGTAAGTGTCATAGTGGCAGACCATATCAACGTGCCGTTTGATTTTGCTGATTCGTCTGAAGGCTTCAGCAACCGCACCAACATCGAGGGCATCGCGACCGAAATTCGGAGGCGCTCCAACTACACGCATTTCCAGAAGTAAAAGCGAAAGCGGGCTGCTTGATCGATAAGCGCGGAAATATTCCTGTTCTAAAAAGTACAGGAAAGCCGGATAAGTGAACATGCCGGTTTCCGGACGCCTGAGCGTCATCATGACGCTGTGAATAAGCGACGTGTCAATTTGCTTGCCTTGCAAGTTGCTGCGCTCACTCTTTGATTTCACATGCTCGTTGGAGAAGGTGACAAAATCTCTTTCAATCAAGTGACACAAAGATGGAACCCACTGACTCTTTTGCAACTCAGCCATGCGGGTGACTTGCTTGAGCATCGAACGGTCGTCGATGGCAATGTAGAGCTGGAGCATCGCCTCGGGGTCGATTACTGTATTGCCGGCAAGACTGGAGGACAATTCATACTCCGTCAGGTCTTTGCGGGCTTTCAATAAAATAGACTCGGGAGCCACTCCGGCGTGGCGCAGGTATGTAATGCTATCGGTCAATTGAACACCGCGAACAATCAGGCTTTCCAGATCGCTTACGACATTCTGCTTGTCGCTTCGTGCGCGCGCTTCGAAATTGTACTTTCCGTCACGCATGGACATCAATTCAAGAACACACTCGTCGCCGACTTGTCCAAGTCCTTCCGCATAGACGGCACGTCCTTCGATAAAGAATACGGTTGCATTCTCGGTCTGATTGTTGATTACCAATTTACCTGTAGTCTTCGATAACAAAATCGATTGCATCAATGTAGATGGCGGCACCAGGCTTAGTTCGCCGGACATTTCCTGCGTGCCTTTCGACCAGGAATTGTCGTTCAGTCCGACGGCGGACAGTTTTGTCATATCGCTGTCGGTCGCAGTTCTGCTCGCCTGCATGAAATAAGTATCGCGCTTTCTTGATGCGTCGCGGAATGATTCGGACACAGTTATTGCGCCTTCAGCCTGGATGCTCTGGTGCACTTCGCCGCAGGAGGAAACTATCAGGTTGTACACAAGCAATACGTCGCAACTACGATAGTCCCAGAGCAGCTCACCGCGAGCCCCCGTACCCAAAAACAATTTCCAGTTGGTGTCACCGCCTTTTATCGGGCAGTGGATTTGTAGGGAGAAATCCATCATTTTATCGGGCGTTGCCCAGGTGATTTCAACCTGTCTTCCGCGTTGCTCCATGGCCACCGAGAGGAAGTGGTGAATCTCTGAAAGTCCTGGCGCAGCCGGGAGTTTCTGCAATTGTTTGGCTGCTAAACTCGTCTTTTTAAGCATAAATGAACGCCCACGATTGATGGCCTGACCTGCCTTTTATGCCCGGTTGGCACCGGGATCAACCGCCAAAGCCGGACAGGCTCCTGGCAACTAACGGTCCTTGCCGGCCAATCCGTCCAAGAGTTCGTCATTCATGGCTTTGACCTCTTCACGCAATTTCTGAGCGCGCGTTTTATCACCTTTTCTGTCCAGGAATTTGCCGAATTCCTCAGCAGTCTTCTCGATTTCGCGAGGATCCGATTTCTTATTGTTCTTGAGGACGGAGAAGGACTGCTCGAAGTACTTTGCCGCCTCTTTATCGTCTTTGCGAAGCACCAGAACTTCAGCCAGCTGGCACGATGTCACCCCGACTTTGCGACTGTCTTTGCCATAACCATCCCGCTCCAAATCGAGCTTGCGGCGCGCCATTTTTTCGGCTTTATCCAGCTGCCCGTCTTTCTTGTAAATCTCAATCAACGCGTCCATCAGGTCTCTCGACTTATGAATGCGTTTGTTGTCCTTGTATTCTTCGGGAAAGATAAGTGCCAGAGCTTCTTCGTCCAGGGCCGCTGCCTTTTTCCACTGTGAATTGTTTGCATAGAAGCTGGCCAGCCGCTTCAAATAGTCTTTCAGGCGGCGGTCATTTTTACCCAGATGCTTTCGCGCCGTGGTCAGGGCCTGTTCGAGCAGCGGCCCTGCTTCAGTGTATTTCGCCTGCGAACTGTAAACGTCGCCCAGATTCAGCATCGCTTCAGCCATCTGCAACGAATCGTCGCCATCGGTTTTTGCCATTTTAAGGGCGTGTTTCAGTAGTTTTTCAGCATTGCGGAAGTTACCGCCCTGATGTGCGCTCTTCCCTTCCTTGAGCGCATCCAGAAAACTCAAATGGTTGATCTCATCCAAATCACTTTCCTTCAAGGAAGATTCAGTCGATCTGATTTCTTCATGCAACTGGCTAGCCTCTTGCTTTTTGCCAGTGGCGACAAGGGCAACGCGCAGGGCATCGGTCAATTCATGATGAAATTTCACTGGCACAATCACATTGGCTTGCAAGCTGCGAATGCGTTCCAGAAGCACCAGGGCTTCACCATAGCGCCTCTGGCAATTGAGAGCACGCGCCAGGGTGAGCATGGAATTAAGGAAATTCGGCCCGCTTTCGTCCAGCGAAGATGAGCTTTTGAGCGGATTCCACTTGCTCTCGAAGAAAACCATTGCCTCTTGCGCGCTCATCGCGGCTGCCGCGCAATCATGTTCATCCAATAGGATGGAAGCAAGGCGAAGAGCTGATGTTGCACTCTTCTGAGACGGTTTTTCATCGCCCAGGGCAGCAATCGATTCGCGCAGTCTTTTCTCAGCAGTGGAAAGATCTCCAGCTTCTTGAGCGGCAAGGCCAGCGTCATATGCTTTTTGCCATCGCGTATCAGCTGTTTCTACCGGGCCCGCCGAACAAGCAGTGAGAAGAATTATCGGTAAAAGGAAAACTGTCAAATTCCGGACAGACGAGCGCAAGTTCATCGAAATAGTCCAGAGAAGTCGGCCCAGTTCATAAAACTCTCGCCGGCAAGCAGCACGCAACTGCAAAGATTGGCAATCAAAACAGCACTGACGACCTTCTTCCACGGATGCCTTTCCAAAAGCATTAAAGTTACAGTTTCGACCATCAAACTGTAAGTGCAAAAGAGCATCAGCCCAAAAGGACCGGCCCCGCGGATCAAAGGCGCCAGCCCTAATAAGAGCCCTAAAATCGACGCAAAATTCATCATCAGGGCGTCCACTAGCGAGTGCCTGTACGTACCCCATTTAAGGCGCCACAGGACTATCGATTCGACCAGAACGATCTGTACGAAGTGAAAAACGAAGAATGTGGCAATACTCATTTCAAATCACTTCAGATCACTTCAGCCTGGTCTGGCTTAGACATGACTTTTGAACCTATACTGGCCTTTCAATATGATTAGCATAAATAGAAATAGGGAAGCAAACCTGTTTTTAAGTTTGCCGGAAGTCTATAAACTGCAATCGGATCTCTACTTTCGGGGTAGAAGAGAGAGGGGGGCAGGTACGCATGCGTATCTGAGGGAGATAAATCAAGTCAGGTGCCAGAGATCCCTGAAGATAAAATTCGCAAAGTCGAACAGCTGAAGGCTGGGCGCTCTTTTGACTTGTCGGACGATAGTCAAGATGACGCCAAGGCGACTGTTCTGGTGAACATGCCTTCAGTAGGTAATCCGTCACGGGACTTGAATCCTGGCGTCATGTTCGGGAAGAATTATCAAATCATCGAGCTGGTCGGCAAGGGCGGCATGAGCGCGGTATACAAGGCCTATGACCGGATGCTCAAGCGCAACGTGGCAGTCAAGGTCCTGGCTTATAAACGCAAACTGGACAAGAAGGCGCGCGCCCGATTCGTCCAGGAAGGAATTGCCCTTAGCAAACTCGACCATCCCAATCTAATCAAAGTTTACGAATTCGGAGACGCTGACAGCGCCGAACCCTTCCTCGTAATGGACTTCCTCGAGGGCGTGGCTCTTTCTGAAGTAATGGCACCGAAGAAGGCTCTGCCCGCCTTCCGCGCCGTATCCATTGTGAAACAATGCGTTGATGCGCTCAGGCACGCCCACAACAAAGGCGTTGTGCACCGGGATCTGAAGCCGAGCAATGTGATGCTGGTAGAGGATCCGGACACAAAAACCGAGACCGTCAAGATCATTGACTTCGGCATTGCCAAAGTGGACGAAGCCGACAGCCAGAGACTGACTGAAACCGGCGAGGTCTTCGGCAGTCCTCTCTACATGAGCCCCGAGCAGTGCCGCGGAGAGAGACTGGACGAGCGCTCCGACATGTACTCCCTTGGCTGTATGTTCTATGAGCTGTTGACCGGCAAGGCGCCTTTTGTCGGCGTAGATTTTGCAGACACGGTCGGCATGCACTTCAACGAAGATCCGATACCGCTTGCGCAGGCGCGTCCTGATCTCGGCTGTGCCAAAGAACTCGACCTTGTGATGAGCAAACTGATGGCCAAGTCACGCAAAGATCGCTATCAAACAATGGGCGATGTTGCAGAAGATCTCAAAGCGATCTTTGACAAATTGCAGATCGCGCACAGAGAATCCAAAGCCAGAGAAGAAGCAGAAAAAGCCGCGCTGTCAGACGCAAAGGCAATAGCTGCGGCCGCTGCGCAAAAGTCGAAAACCGCCGCAGCCTCACGCAAAGCGGCTGAGTCCAAGAAAGCTGCCGAAGACAAGAAAGCACCCGAAAACAACGGCGCAGCGCAGAAGCAACTGGCCACCACTCTGCAGGAAAAGACGCCAGGCGGAAAGGTTCGTCTCAGTAAGCGCAAGAAGTTGGCTGCTCTTGCACTGATTTTAATCGTCGGCTTCACCGCCAAAGAAGTATATGACGTCTACTCGGGCATCAAAAAAAATGCAGGGGAAAGGGACGAGCCCGTCTCCATTTCGGTTATCTCGCAGACATCGAAAGAGCTGGTCTGGTGGCAGGAAGACATGGACCGCGCAGAAAAATTCTTCGACCGCGGCAATTACTTCGCTGCTTACGAACACTTCCGCAAGGCGTTAAAGACGGCAGAATCGATCAAAGACGACAACAGAGGCCAGATCATGGGTATCACCCTGGAGCACATGATCGATTTGTGTTATGTGATCTCAAAACTAAACCACGGCAATATCTCCGACACAGAAAAATTCGAAGACAACAGCGACGAGTACAAGGATGCGTTGAAGAAGATACAGCCAACTCCAAGCCGGGAAGAACTGCTTGCCCAGCTGCAGCAATTCACAAGCACTGAAAGTCCGGACGCAGAGTCTTCCAATCAACTTTCCGAAGATCAAAAACAGGTGGCAGTAAAAATTGCAGCGATTGCGACCGAACTTGCTCTGAATGCTCCAACCGAAGCTGAAGCATTGTCTCTTTTCGAGAAAGCAAACAAGCACATCAAGATGCTGATGCGCAATAAGGTGCCCGACTTTGCTGACCTGCTGGTGAAGCAGTCGCAGTATCTGGCTGGAATTGGAAAATCGAAAGAAGCATCGATTCTTCTCGACGCAACAAGCAATGCAATGAGTGAAGAATCCGACACTCTGACGCGCGATCGAGCCATGCTCAAATATGCTCAAGCATGCTTATTCTGGCAAATGAATAATATCGACAGAGCCAGGGCGACAATAGCAGAGTCAGCCAAAGAAGCCGCTTTATCAGGTCCTGAGACACTCAAGTTGATAACGAGCGCCACCCTCGAGCTCATGAATCAACGACAAAAAGCGAGCAATCGAGAAATAAATGCTTTGCTGCCCATTTTGCGAAATCAACTGCCCCGGCAGTATTGGCTGATTGCCCAGGCGCTGCGCCTGTCGGCTGAAGGTGACCTGGTAGACATTCAAGCGATCGTCGCATTCCAACAAGGTGTTGCGTATGACGTCGGAGCATCCGGACAACTCAAAGAGCTCAGCGACAACGGCGAAGCAAAACTAAAACGTTCTATTGCTGTACTTTCGCGCTCCCGTCCATACGACAAACGTGAAATCCTCAAGTCGTACCAAGATCTGTCCGATACATATCTTGCCGCCGGACAACTCGAGGACCTGGAAGCTCTATTGCCGACAGTGATCGCATATGGAGAGCAAATTGCCGGCTTCAATCCGATGGAGCGAGCCGCCTTAACACACAACCTCGGCTATCTGAAACAAAAGAAGAAAGATTATGTGGAGGCTGAAGCGCTCTACCGAAAAGCAATCGCAATCTTAGGAGCAGAAGGCAATAACCCTAAGACTGAAACCTTGAACAAAGTCGTGCTCGCCGATTTCAATTCACTGATGAAGGCCACCGGCAGAGAGAACGAGAAAATCGACGCGATACCAGTTAGCGCCAACGAGTAGTGATTTTGATACTGAGCGGCTACTTGACAGAGGTGTTTTAAACAGCAGATCATTACGTCTGTAGTTTACGCAGTTTCCAGTATCGGAATCTAAATTCAAATGTTAATCGGAATCGCCTGTCTTGCCGTCTTTGTCGTCATGGCGATGCTGATGTATAGCCGTCGCATATCTGCGCTTCTGGCGTTGCCGGTGATGGCAATCGTAATGTCGATTTTGTCCGGCATTCCCGAGAAAGAAATTCTTTCCGATGTGATCAATCAAGGTGCAACCAAGATGTACGGCGCATACACGACAACCATGTTTGGTGCCGTGCTTGCGGATTTGATGAACAAACACGGCATCGCCAAAGCGCTGATTCGCTGGGTGGCGGAATTCTCCGGCGACAACCAGTTTGTCCTGGGAATCGTGATGACGCTTGTCACCGCGCTTTTGTTCTCCACATTGGGAGGTCTTGGAGCGGTGATTATGGTAGGAACCATAGTTTTGCCGGCGCTGCTCTCCCTCAGTATTTCCAGTGTCACGGCCGGTGCCCTCTTTTTATTCGGCATCAGCCTGGGCGGTATGTTCAACATTGCCGGCTGGCAGCTGTACATTTCGGTACTCAACCTGCAGCCAGCATCAATTATCGGTTTTGTTGTTCCTTTTGCAGCAATCATTGCCTTGATTGTGGTGATGTTCCTCGTCATCGAACTGAAAAATTGGAACAACCTCAAGTATCTGGCGCTGGCTGTAGTACTGGAATTTTTCGCTTTCCCCCTGCTTTCTCAAAAGGCGGCATCACAAGCAACTGCAGCGGCTCCTCAAGCAGAACTGGTTGGCACGACAATTGTGTCAGTTGTTTTCGTTGCATTGCTTGTTATGGCAATCTTCCGGCAGGTTCGAAAAACAGAAAAGATCTCCGGACTTGCCCTTCTGACGCCAATTACTCCATTGATTCTGGTTTTAGTTTGTCATTGGGATTTTATACCTGCCTTTCTAGCCGGTATTACATATGGTGTGCTGACAACCTGGAAACGTGATTCGATTACTGTGCTGACCCGATCGATTATCGACGGAATTACTTCTGTAATTCCCGCTGTAGTTCTCATGATCGGCATCGGCATGTTGATTACGGCTGTGAGAAATCCTGTCATTGCCAGCGCCATCGAACCGATCGTCAAACAAGTAGTGCCTACCACCGCCATTCCCTATGTGATTATTTTCACTCTCGCCGCACCGCTGGCTCTGTACCGCGGGCCGCTCAGCCTCTGGGGAATGGGCAGCGGACTGGTAGCACTGATCCAAAAATCCACAAGCCTGGGGTCCAATGCAATTATGGGAATGCTCATGTCGGTTGGACAAATACAGGGTATTTGCGATCCGACCAATACCCACAACATCTGGATTGCAACTTACCTCGGCACAGATACCCAAACACTTTTGAAGAAAACAGCGCCCTATGCGTGGCTGGCCACGGTAGCCGGTCTTTGCCTGGCAGTCGCCTTCAAATTTGTTCCATTCGGTTAAGCAGTGCAAAATATGACGCAAGAACCAAAACCAGATCAAAAATCGAAAACGAAAGTGAGCGCAAAAGCACAATCAAAAGTGCGGGTAGGCATAGATGTCGGCGGCACCTTTACACATGCCGTTGCCCTGGACGCCGAGTCCCTGGAGATGATCGAGAAGGTTAAGGTGCACACCACGCACACCGCCAGAGAAGGCGTAGCGAAGGGCATTATCGACGCCCTTCAACTGCTCCTCGGCAAGGCCTCCATCGAGCCCGAGCGAGTAGCCTTCATTGCACATTCGACGACACAAGCTACCAACGCGCTTCTGGAAGGCGACGTGGCCACAGTCGGCATCATCGGCATGGGTGGTGGTCTTAATTCGATCATGTCCAACCTCTCGACGCAAGTTGGAAAAATTGAATTGGCTCCCGGCAAGTTTTTGAAAACATTTCATCGATTTATCGACACTACGCAAGCGCCCAAAGACGAAGTGTTGATTGCTGCCATCGACGAGCTGGTCAAGGAAGGCGCCGTAGCAATTGCTGCCAGCGAAGCTTTCTCAGTAGACAATTCAGACAACGAAAAGCGCGTAGTAGAGCTGGCCAGGAGTAAAGGCATACTGGCCACGTGCGGCTCGGAAGTCAGCCAGCTTTACGGTTTGAAAGTGCGCACACGTACAGCTGTCATCAACGCCTCCATGTTGCCGCGCATGCTCGAGAGCGCCAATATGACCGAGAAGAGCGTGCGCGAAGCCGGCATCAAAGCACCGCTGATGATCATGCGATCGGACGGCGGAGTAATGGATATCGCGGCCATGCGCGAGCGGCCCATTTTGACAATGCTTTCAGGACCGGCGGCTGGTGTAGCTGCCGCGATGATGTACCTGCATATCTCCGACGGAATTTTTCTGGAGGTTGGTGGAACCAGCACCGACATTTCAGCGATTGTAAATGGCAAAGCCCGAATCAAATCGGGAGAAATCGGCGGGCACCGAATTTATACCAACACGCTCGATGTAAGAACAGTCGGCGTCGCCGGCGGTTCGATGCCCCGCATTAAAACAGGCTCTCCGGGCGATGTGATTGATGTCGGACCGCGCAGCGCTCACATCGCTGGTCTTAAGTACGTAGCGTTTGCTTCCGGGGCGATGAGCTTGAAGTCAGAGCTGATTCAGCCGTTCGAAGGCGATCCCAAAGACTACCTGGCGCTCATTGATTCTGAAATAAAGCCTGGAGAAGAGAAAACAGAGCACTCTACCCGTTATACTTTGACCCCCACTTGCGCCTCAAATTATCTGGGGCTGGTAAGTGATGACGATTGTGCAAAAGGCAACAATGAAGCCATTTCCGCAGCATTCGACAGTTTGTCAAAGGAATTGAACACAGAGCCGAAGAAGTTGGCCAACGAAATGCTGACGCTTGCCACTTCGAAAGCTGAGCACGTGGTTTTAGCTCTTATCAAAGACAACAAACTGGACCGCTCAATGGTGACTTTAGTTGGTGGAGGCGGTGGTGCCGCAGCAATAGTGCCTTTTCTCGCCGAAAAAATGAAACTCAATCATAAACTCTCGCAGCATTCGGATGTTGTTTCCGCCATCGGCGTCGCTCTTGCTTTGATCAGAGAAACAGTTGAGCGCCAGGTGGTAAATCCGACCAACGATGATATTTTAAAACTGCGCGACGAGGCTCAAACAGCCGTTCTCAAAATGGGTGCCGATCCGGCGTCGATTGAAATTCACATAGAAATAGACTCTCGCGCCAACATTATTCGCGCCACTGCCTGTGGTGCCACCAGCGTGACAGATACAGATAAGCTGAAAAAGGACTTGAGCGATGAGGACAAACTTCAACTGGCCGCCGAGTCAATGCACACACAGACTGCTGATGTTTCGCTCAAGGCAGGCACAGACCACTTCTCGGTATACGGCGGCAAAGTCATGGCGAAAAAATTCCTCGGACTTCTGCAAAGCGAAATTAATCCGATACGCGTCATCGATCGCTCCGGAAACATCCGCTTGCAAGTAAGAGATGGAGACTGCCTGGTCACAACTCCGTCGGAGTCGGGACGAGCCATTAATCAATTGGTCGAGGCGCATTCCCAATGGGGTGATGCCGGCAAAGTGATACCATCGATTTTCCTACTGGCTGGACCAAAACTCGTCGATCTGTCAGGACTTATGGACGCCTCCCAGGTGACCACGCTTTCAGCTCCGGAAGTGGAAAAACTGCCGGCCGACGCCAAAGTCGTAGCCATCGCCAGCATTGACAGTTAAGAGTAGTGCTCTGAAATTAGGTGCCGTGAAATTAGATGCGATGAAACGTGCTCTTTTCAATGGAGACAAATGAACCATCATCACCTGCTGATCAAAGGCATTGAAGAATTCAACAAAAGAGAATTTTTTGAATCGCACGAGACTTTGGAAGAATATTGGAACACTCTTGCTGGCGATGAGAAAGAACTCGTTCAATCAATTATTCAAGCGGCAGTTGCGTATTATCACATTGGCAGGGAAAACAGAGTCGGCGGGCGAAAACTGCTTGTACGTGCGGTCGGACGCGCGCAGCTGGTGGCGGATGGCACACTCGACATTGATGTTTCATCCTATTTGAAAACGATCGAACACTCGCTCAAAGCTGTCGAAAGTGATGATGCCTCAATTGAAATGCCGATTGCGTCAATTCGCTTCATAGGCATGTGAATGCTAGATCATTTCACACAGCCGAGGAACGGCAGATAATCAGTTGTGGAAAAATGCTTGAAAGCGGGTATCATCAGGGTTAGGTGTTATTAAAACGAAAAGAGAAGTCGTGAAGGAAAGCCCAAACATACTGGTAGTGGACGACGAGCAAGCCCATACCATTGCTCTTACTGACCTTTTGAAAAAAGCCGGCTATCAGGTGGCTTCAGCAAACGACGGTTTCAAAGCGATTGCTGCTTGCAAGGTCAAGGTCCCGGATATCATCATTCTCGACCTCCACATGCCGCTCATAGGCGGCGTGGAAGTATTTAATCGCCTCAGAGCCGACGATCGCACCGTCAACATTCCGATAATTTTTCTTGGTTCAAGAGACCAGACTTTGCAAGATTTGAAAACGCCGACCGACATGGAAGACGTGCTTTTTAAACCGTTCGAGCCGCAAGAGCTTTTGAGCCGCGTCAAGTCAGTGCTGCGGGAAAAGGCGCTCAGGGACGAATTGAGAATCAAAGAACAGCAGCTGAGAGAAATGTCGCTGACTGATCCTCTGACCGAACTGAAGACGGCGCGCTATCTCAATGAGTTTCTAAAGACCGGTATTCGCCAGGCTAAGCGCTACAAAGTGCCGCTCAGCATCGTCGTCGTCGAAGTCGATCAGTACAAAGAATTGAATCGTGCCATCAGCCGCGAAGAGTGTGATGCTGTGATCGGCAAACTGGCCAAAATGATCGACCAGCAGATGCGCGATTCCGATATTGTCGTGCGCACCGCCGAGTTCGAATTCACTGTCGTGCTCACCTGCACCAATGCTCAGGGGGCAATTGAGGTTGCGGAGCGCTTGCGCACAAAGATTTCCGACACTCCTTTCGATGCCAACAGCATGGAGCTCAATATTACCGTCAGCGTCGGCATCTGCCAGTGGGGCGACAAAATGGACGAGGATGGCAAGGTGCTTATGGCGCACGCGCGCGCGGCGCTGCAGCAGGGCCACAATGGCGGCGGCAACGTTACATTAATGGCTCAGTAAAGCGGGAGAGAAGTCCGTCCCCATGGGCTTTTGAGAACATTAAACCGGCTCTGTTAATCTCGTTAAGAAGAAGACCGGACCGCCCGGGTCTTATGATAAAATCACCCCATATCGGGGCGTAGCGCAGCTTGGTAGCGTGTCCGTTTCGGGTGCGGAAGGCCGGAGGTTCAAATCCTCTCGCCCCGATATCTTTCTTACCCTCAAGATTTCCATAAAGGCAATTCAAGTCACATGCTTGCCTATCTTAAGGGCGAAATTCGAGAGAAAGAACTGACCGGCGGGCAGGCCGACCGAATGGTCCTGGATGTCGGCGGTATCGGTTTCGAAATAATCGTCTCTAAAAGGACTCTTCTCACCCAGGGAGCAGTCGGAGAGCGCACAGTCATGCCGGTTTCGTTGATTATCAGGGAGACCGAATGGACGCTTTTCGGCTTCGGCAGCCAGGACGAGCGCGAACTTTTCGCCATTCTCCAGACCGTTACAGGCATCGGCCCAAAACTTGCACTGGCAGTCGTAGGTACGCTGGGAGTCCAGCAAATTGTCGACGCCGTGCTTTCTGAAAACCAAAAATTGATCAGCCAGGCGCCCGGCGTTGGCGCAAAAGTGGCGCAGCGGATTATTTTGGAACTTAAGGGCAAGATTGAGGAATGGGTAGGCCGCAAAGGCATCGGCGCCAGCAGCGACGACAAAGCGGCTTCCAGAGTAGAGCAAGAGGTCGAGTCCATATTGGAAGGGCTGGGATATACCCCGACCGAAATCAATATGACTTTGAAGAAAGCCAGAGAAGAAGCGGCTATTGACGATGTCGAAGAGTTGGTTCGCTTCAGCCTGAAGGTTTTGGGTTCGCATCAGTTGACCTGACCTGGTAGCTTGTATTTAGTGCAAACTGATTTCAATTGTCACTGAATCAGCCAGACTACAGCCGGACAAAACGCTTGAAACTCGGATTGAACGATCTATTCTTTGACGCCAAATACTGGCGAAGCATCCTTGGTGGGCTGGTTTGCGCAGCCTTGACTGTGGCTTTCCCGATAGTCACGATCACTAAAGGGGCCCTGAAAAACATCAATCTGCTCAGCTGGGACGAGCGCATTCTTATGAATCTGGCCATTGTCTTCGGCGCCATTACTGCAGGCGCAGCCTACAAGACTGTGTCTCGTTTTCCAGCCGCGGTAAAAGAGAAAAAGACAAAGCCATCCAATTTGAAAGAACTCGTGGTCTGGTTAAAATCAACGATTGCCAGCCACAGGGCATTTCTTCTCTTGCAATTCACCGTTCTGCTCAATACGGCAGCGGCAGTACTATGCAAACGAATTTCAGTAACGCAAATAGGCGCAAAAGGCGATGTAGAACTGGTTGTTTCCACCGTCGGCTTGATCATCTTCGTCTGCGGCGGTTTGCTCCTGGGGCTGAGCGTGATTTACAGACCGCTCAAGGCTACTGAAAAGGTCGTGGAAGCCACTCATGGACACACAGGCGGCAATGGTTCTGGAAATGGAAGCGGCAACGGCAAGGGAAACGGCAACGGAAAAGAGCCGGTGCATTTGACAGAGAAAACCAAACAGGCTGAGAGCAAGGCACTACCTCTGGTGCAATACCCGGAACTTTCCGCCTGGCTAGTGATAATCGCCAGCATCGCGCTGGTTGAAAACGCCTGGATGCCGCTTCTCAGTTTGCCGGGAATTCTCGTGGCTATGAAGTGGTACCTGGCAGGAAAGTCCGCCTCGGTGCAGTTTGCCGGAGACGGGGAACAACTGGATGTTTCACAGGCACGCTGGAAAATCGTTCCATTTATCTATTGAGCCAACCTATTCAATAGATTGCCGATCGCGCGAAACATTAACGCAGTCCGGGTTTCGGCGCTCATTTCTGAGAAGGTGCTAACGAAAGCGCGCTGGCCAGTGCGAAAATTCGAAAAATGCCACTTGCGAAGAAGCGCATGAATAGAGCGTCTTCACACACCCGTTTTTCGAATGAGCTGATTATAAGCCGAAAGACAAAATGTCAAGTATTGCTAACCACTTGGAAGCCCTCATAATGCAGTTATGAACATCTGGTGGCGTCTGAATTCGGCTCGCCGTCTGCCACTGGAGAACTTGGATTAGTAAGACCTGCCCAAGAAGTCCGGCAACGTCTTATGGCCAGCGGAAAAATAGATACCGCACGGTTGCCAAGCGAATCACTTCCACAGTCCAGGAAGAAGATTCCTATTGAATTGAAGCCGAAACAAGGAGATTGCTATATGTTCGAAAACGACATAGTTCTGTCAGACGAAGAAAGAGAATGTCTCCGCATGTGGTTTCGGCAAGCAATTGCCCAGGTAGAAGTCGAAGAAGCCACCGCTGCGATTATTCGAGACCGCGCATTCTTTGAAGGCACAGAAAGCCACAGAACCGGTGCCGTTACACGACGACGAGCCTCGCGAAGCCGCACAAGCACACATGGTAGAGGTGTATTGGTTTAGAGCACAGCCACCAATTTTCCAACCCCAACCAAGAGAGAAAGTTAAAAGGGAGCGACAGCGCTCCCTTTTCATTTGAATAGTCGCAAAATCGAGCCAGGTATATCTTGCGCATATGCATTGAACTTTTTTTGGCACTGATACGTCTCTATATACAGTACAAATAACAGGCGATATGTAGGCGACTCGCCATCAATAAAAGTAGAATAAACAGTATCTGGTCACAGAGTGGCTGGGATTTGCACACCTATTCGGGCCGCCCGTAAGTAGGTCGGCAGGGTTTTTGGTCAGCACGTCAGCCGAGCGGCGAATTGTTTGGAGGATTGAGAAGAAGATGAGTCCGCGTCCATACGTTCCTCTTCATCTTCATACTGAATACAGCCTGCTCGATGGCGCGACGATGATCAAAGATCTCGTCAAGAAAGCGAAGGCTGAAAACATGCCTGCTGTCGCCATAACCGACCATGGTGTCATGTATGGTGCGGTCGAACTTACCAAAACCTGCAAGGAGATGGGTGGCGTAAAGCCGATTATCGGCTGCGAAGGCTACATCATCGACGGCAACATCAAGGACAGGACTAAGCGCACGGCGCTGTACCACCTGACGATGATTGCCAAAAACCGGGAAGGATACAAAAATCTTGTCCGGCTTAATACAAGAGCGCACCTTGAAGGCTATTACTACAAACCTCGCATCAACAAAGAGATGCTCGAAGAAAGTCGCGAGGGATTGATTGTCCTTTCGGGATGCTTGGGCTCGGAGATTTGCCAATACATTCTCAAAGATGAATATGACGAGGCAAAACGTGTTGCCTCCTGGTACAAAGAAGTTCTCGGCGATGATTACTATCTGGAAATTCAAGACCACGGACAAGTTGAAGACAGAAAAGCCAACCGCTATCTGATTCAGCTTTCGCGAGAATTGGGCATCAAACTCGTTGCCACCAACGACAGCCACTTCACCAACAAGCACGACGCTCAGGCGCATGACTGCTTGCTTTGTATTCAGATGGGCAAGTCTGTTACCGAATCCAACCGGATGAAATTCACCGGCTGGGAATACATCAAAAACGGCGATGAGATGGCATATCTCTTCCGCGATCACCTGGATACGGAGTACATCGAAGAGTCACTTAAATCTACGCTCGAGATCGCCGACAAGATAGAAACAGTGAAGCTGGCAGCCGACCCGCGACTACCCGTGTTTCCGATGCCACCCGGGCACACCGCGGAGAGCTATCTCAATCACCTGGTAATTGAAGGTGCAAAGGCCCGCTACGGGCAAGACCTTGCAGACGAAGTGACCAGCCGTGCCCGAACCGAACTGAAAGTTATCGAGGACATGAATTTCGCCTCGTACTTCCTCATCGTCGGTGACTTCATTCAATATGCCAGAGACAACGGTATTCCGGTC